>NZ_JBEFST010000017.1:0-139732 GCF_053483675.1 Mycolicibacterium sp. XJ1819
GACAACCCCTTTGACGAGTCACTGTGGCAGCCCATCGACGGCTTCGAGCTGACCGACATCACCTACCATCGCCACGTCGTGGACGGGCGCCCGCAGCCGACGGTGCGGGTGGCGTTCGACCGGCCCGAGGTGCGCAACGCGTTCCGGCCGCACACCGTCGACGAGCTCTATCGGGTGCTCGACCACGCCCGGATGTCGTCGGACGTCGGTGCGGTGCTGCTGACCGGCAACGGCCCGTCGCCCAAGGACGGCGTCTGGGCGTTCTGTTCCGGCGGTGACCAACGCATCCGCGGCCGCACCGGCTACCAGTACGCCTCGGGCGAGACGGCCGAGACGGTGGATCCCGCGCGGGCCGGACGGCTGCACATTCTCGAGGTGCAGCGGCTGATCAGGTTCATGCCGAAGGTGGTGATCTGCCTGGTCAACGGCTGGGCGGCCGGCGGCGGGCACAGCCTGCACGCGGTGTGCGACCTGACGCTGGCCAGCCGCGAGCACGCCCGGTTCAAGCAGACCGACGCCGATGTCGGCAGCTTCGACGGCGGATACGGCAGCGCGTATCTGGCCAAGCAGGTGGGGCAGAAGTTCGCCCGCGAGATCTTCTTCCTCGGCCGTCCCTACACCGCCGAACAGATGCACGCGATGGGCGCGGTCAACGAGGTCGTCGAGCATGCCGAGCTGGAGAACGTCGGGCTGCAGTGGGCCGCGGCCGTCAACGGCAAGTCTCCGCAGGCGATCCGGATGCTCAAGTACGCGTTCAACCTGACCGACGACGGACTGGTCGGCCAGCAGTTGTTCGCCGGTGAGGCCACCCGCCTGGCGTACATGACCGACGAGGCTGTCGAGGGCCGCGACGCGTTCCTGCAGAAGCGGGACCCCGACTGGAGCGATTTCCCGCGCTACTTTTAGCGGTTTCGGCGTGGGCAGTCGCGCTCAGCGCGACCCAGCACGCCGAAATCACCAGCTACCAGGTGAACGTGGTCTGGCCGTGCGGGGACTTCGCGAACGCGATCACCTTCGTCGGCTGTACCCGAAACACGCGTGCGCGCCCGCCCTCGGGGTCGAAGACCTCCTCGTCGGCGTCGAAATCCCAGTCGTCGCCGTACTTGTCGCGGTAGTCGTCGGCCAGCGCGGTCAACGTGTAGATCCCGGTGACGCGTTCTGCGCGGCCCTCCACGACCACGTCGAGCCCGAGGTTCCAACTGTTGGCGCCGGTGGTGACGGCGACGGTGTCGCGGTGCTCGAGATTGCGGGCCTTCTGCTCCTCGCCGCCGGTGCAGAACACGAAGGTGTCGTCGACCCAGACCCCGACCAGCGGTGTGACATGCGGCCGTCCGTCCCGCCGCACCGTGGTCAGCCAGTAAAGCTCCGCGTTGGCCAACGCCTTTCGGACGGTGTCGCCGTCGAGCGCCTCTTCGGCCTCGCTGAACCGCTTGTCGAGCCTGCCTCTCATCGTCATGGTGACCTCGACCATATGACGACCGCCCGACCGTGGGGGCGACAACCGGACCTACACTCCCGATCGTGAGCAAGAAACCGCTGCGGCGGTTCACCGAGCAGCTCGTGCTGGCGGGCATGCGGCCGCCGCTGTCCCCGCAACTGCTGCTGTACCGGCCTGACCTCGGCGATGTCGACCTGCGCGGTAAGCGCGTGCTGCTGACCGGCGCGTCGTCGGGCATCGGCGAGGCCGCCGCGGAGAAGTTCGCCCGCAGCGGCGCCGTGGTCGTCGTGACCGCGCGCCGGCGCGACCTGCTCGATGCGGTCGTGGAGCGGATCACCGCGGCCGGGGGCACGGCGACCGCGCACACCTGCGACCTGGCCGACCTGGACGCCGTCGACGAGTTGGTCGCCACCGTGCACGACGATCTCGGCGGAGTCGACATCCTGGTCAACAACGCCGGACGGTCCATTCGCAGACCGCTGGCCGACTCGCTGCAGCGCTGGCACGACGTCGAACGCACCATGGCGCTGAACTACTACTCGCCGCTGCGGCTCATCCGCGGCGTGGCGCCCGGCATGCGCGAGCGTCGCGACGGCCACATCATCAACGTGTCGACATGGGGCGTGCTCAGCGAATCCTCGCCGCTGTTCTCGGTGTACAACGCGTCCAAGGCCGCGCTGTCGACGGTGAGTCGGGTGATCGAGACCGAGTGGGGCGGCGCCGGGGTGCACTCCACCACGCTGTACTACCCGCTGGTGGCCACCCCGATGATCGCGCCCACCAAGGAATACCAGGGCCTACCCGCGCTCACCCCGGCCGAAGCCGCCGAGTGGATGATCGTCGCGGCGCGCAAACGGCCGGTGCGGATCGCGCCGCGCGTGGCCATGACGGCCCGCGCGCTGGACACCGTCGCGCCCGCGTGGGTCAACAGACTGATGAAGCGCCAGAGCGTCCAGCCCTGACCATGCCCGGCCCCGACATCGCCACGATCGCCGATCTCGCGCGGGTGCACGGCGCGTGCCGGCCCGACGCCGTGGCGCTGGTGGTCGGCGAGCGGACGCTGACCTTCGGCGAACTCGACGCGCGCTCAAACCAAGTGGCCCAAGCGTTTCGCGCCGCCGGGGTCGGATTCGGCGACCGCGTCGCGTTCGTCGAGAAGAACGGCGCGGAGTTCTTCGAGGTCACGCTCGGACTGGCCAAACTCGGCGCGGTCGGCGTGCCGGTGAACTGGCGGCTGACCGGCCCGGAGATGCTGGCGATCATCGAGGACGCCGGGGCCCGGGCGATCGTGGTCGGCTCGGAATTCTTCGGACGCGTCGAGGTCATCGAGGACCGGCTCACCACCGTCGAGACCGTCGTCGCGATCGGACGGCACCGACGCTGGCCCGCCTTCGACGACTGGATCGCCGGTCACCGTGCCGAAGATCCCGGCGTCACAACGGAATCCGACGACATCGCGGCGCTGGTCTACACCTCGGGCACCACCGGCAGACCCAAGGGCGTGATGCTGACCAACGCCAACTACATCAGCAAGTCCGTCGGCGTCGCCGAACCGTGGCGCTTCGGCGCGGACAGCGTCAGCCTGGCCGTGATGCCGCTGTTCCACCAGGCCGGGTCGGGTTGGGCGCTGGTCGGGCTGCTCGTCGGCCGCCCGACCGTGGTGCTGCGCGACGTCGACCCCGCCGCGATCATCGACGCGGTCGTGCGCCACCGGATCACCAACATGCTGCTGGTACCGGCCGTCATCCAGATGCTGCTCGTCACACCGGGTGTCGACGAAGCGGACCTGTCCAGCCTGCAGACCATCGTCTACGGCGCGTCGCCGATCACCGACGACGTCCTGGTGAAGGCGCTCGCGCGGTTCGACTGCGAGTTCATCCAGGTCTACGGCATGACCGAATCCACCGGCTCGGTAACCCAACTCGACGGCGTCGACCATGATCCGGTGGGCCGGCCGCACCTGCTGCGCTCGTGCGGTAAGCCGTTCGGATGGGTCGAGGTCCGCATCGTCGGCGCCGACGGACGGGACGCGGCCACGGGCGCGGTGGGTGAACTATGGACCCGCTCGACACAGACCATGCGCGGCTACTGGAACAACCCGCGGGCCACCGCGGAGGCGATCACCCCCGACGGTTGGCTCAAGACCGGCGACGCCGGCTATCTGGACGCCGACGGCTACCTCTATCTCTACGACCGGGTGAAGGACATGATCGTCTCCGGCGGCGAGAACGTCTATCCCGCCGAGGTGGAGAACGTGTTGATGACCCACCCGGGCGTGGCCGACGTGGCGGTGATCGGAGTGCCCGACGAGAGGTGGGGCGAAGCGGTGAAGGCGATCGTGGTGCCCGAGCCGGGCGCCTCGGTGACCGCCGCGCAGCTGGTGGCGTTCGCGCGCGACCGGCTGGCCGGCTACAAGCTGCCCAAGTCGGTCGACTTCGCCGCGGAGCTGCCCCGCAACCCCAGCGGCAAGCTGCTCAAGCGCGAATTGCGCGAGCCGTACTGGGAAGGTGTGCAACGTCGCGTTCGATGACGGATTTGAGGGTGTCGCAGCCGATCGAGGCGCGCGACGTGATACACAAATCGGTATGGAGATCCTGGCCAGCCGGATGCTCATCCGACCGGCCGACTACCAGCGTTCGCTGCGGTTCTACCGCGACGAGCTGGGCCTGGCGATCGCCCGTGACTATGGCGCAGGCACCGTCTTCTTCGCAGGTCAGTCGCTGATCGAGGTGGCCGGTCACGGCGGCCCGCTGGCCGGCGGCACCCTGTGGCTGCAGGTCCGGGACGTCTACGCCGCCGAGGCCGAACTGGCCGGCCGCGGTGTGCCGATCGCGCGGGAATCCCGACAGGAGCCGTGGGGTTTGCACGAGATGCACGTGATCGATCCGGACGGCGTCACGCTGATCTTCGTCCAGGTTCCCGACGACCATCCGCTCCGGCGGGACAACAGGGCGTGACACAAGGGTGTGGCGAACGAAAGTGACGCGATGCGACCGATAGGATCTGCGCCGTGAGCCTCGAGCTCTTCCTTCTGGTCATCGTCGTCATCACGGCGCTCGCCTTCGACTTCACCAACGGCTTCCACGACACCGGCAACGCCATGGCCACCTCGATCGCCAGCGGCGCGCTCAAGCCCAAGGTCGCCGTGTCGATGTCGGCGGTGCTCAACCTCATCGGCGCGTTCCTGTCGACGGCGGTCGCCGCGGCCATCGCCAAGGGGCTCATCGAACCCGGCCTGGTCACGCTGGAGCTGGTGTTCGCCGGGCTGGTCGGCGGAATCGTGTGGAACCTCGTCACCTGGCTGTTCGGCCTGCCGTCGAGTTCCTCGCACGCGCTGATCGGCGGCATCGTCGGCGCCATGCTCGCCGCCGTCGGCGGGCACGGGGTCATCTGGACCGGGCTGGTGTCCAAGGTGCTGGTTCCCGCGGTGCTGGCGCCGCTGGTCGCGACGCTGGTCGCCGGGGTCGGCACCTGGTTGGTGTACCGCATGGTGCGCGGTGTGCCCGAGAAGCGCACCGAGTCCGGTTTCCGCTACGGCCAGGTGGGCTCGGCGGCGTTGGTGTCGCTGGCCCACGGCACCAACGACGCGCAGAAGACGATGGGCGTCATCTTCCTGGCGCTGATCGCCTACGGTTCGGCCAGCGAGTCCGATCCGATGCCGCCGTTCTGGGTGATCCTCGCGTGTGCGATGGCGATCGCGCTGGGCACCTATCTGGGCGGCTGGCGCATCATCCGCACCTTGGGCAAGGGACTTGTCGAGATCAAGCCGCCGCAGGGCATGGCGGCCGAGTCGTCGTCGGCGGCGATCATCCTGTTGTCCAGCCACTTCGGCTACTCGCTGTCCACCACGCACGTCGCGACCGGTTCGATCCTCGGCAGCGGGGTGGGCAGGGCCGGCGCTCAGGTGCGCTGGGGCGTGGCCGGCCGGATGGCCACCGCGTGGCTGGTGACGCTGCCCGCCGCAGGCATGGTCGGTGCGCTCACCTACTCGATGGTGCACTTCATCGGCGGATTTGCCGGTGTGACAATAGGTTTCCTGCTGCTGGCCGCAGTGTCGGCGGTGATCTGGCTGCAGTCGCGCAAGGCGCCCATCGACCACACCAACGTCAACCACGAGTGGGCGGGCAACCTGACGGCGGGCACCGGTGCCGCCGCGCCGACGCTGACCGTGCCCGCGTCGCCGGCCGAACTCGGAATGGCGCCGGCAGTCGCCACGGCACCCAAGACCCCAGAGCCCGTCTAGGCCGGAGAATCCCCCGACATGATCGACTGGTTCAACTACCACGCCGCCGCCAAGATCCTGATCTTCGGGCTGCTGCTGGGCGCCGCACTGCCCGCGCTGTTCGCCGTCGGTGTCCGGTTGAGCGCCGAGGGCGCTGGCGTCGTCGACCACGACGGTGACGGCGGCGGTGCGCGCAAGCCGATGCTCACCGCAGCCAGTTGGGCGCTGTTCGGGCTGGTGCTGGTGGCGGTCGTCATCGGCGTGTTGTTCATCGCGCGCGACTTCATCGGCCATCAGACCGGCCTGTACCTGCTTGGCGCCGAACCCAAGTAGCATCGCGGGCGACTGTGAACAAGTTTCTCGCCAGGGTCGTGGCATGGATCACCGACGGCTACCCCG
Organism: Mycolicibacterium sp. XJ1819; assembly: GCF_053483675.1. Taxonomy (NCBI): domain Bacteria; kingdom Bacillati; phylum Actinomycetota; class Actinomycetes; order Mycobacteriales; family Mycobacteriaceae; genus Mycobacterium; species Mycolicibacterium sp. XJ1819. Next base: position 6,060 of record NZ_JBEFST010000017.1, read on the forward strand.
AGGGGGTGCCCGGCCCCGACCGGGTTCCGCTGCTGGCGTTGCTGAGACGACGGCTCACCGACGACGAAGTCAAGGCCGTCGCCCGCGAACTGATCCGCCGCGGTGAGTTCGACGAGGTCGACATCGGTGTGCTGATCACCCAGATCACCGACGATCTGCCCACTCCCGGCGACATCGACCGTGTGCGAGATCGGTTGGTGGCCAAGGGGTGGCCGCTCGACGATCCGCGTGAGCCCGAGGAGTCCGAATAGCCACCCTGCGTCCTGTCGCCGTGCCCGCGGGTGCGTCGGCGCTTTCGATCCTGCCGGTGGTGGAGGACATGCTCGCCGGACGCACGTCGGTGCTGCCGGTGCCTGCCGGTAATGAGCGTGAAACATCGCTGCTGACAACGACATTGCGTGCCGGCTCGGAGATCGACGACGATGTCGCACTGGTGGTGTCGACCTCCGGTACCACCGGCGCCCCTAAGGGGGCGATGCTGACCGCCGGCGCGTTGACGGCCAGCGCCGAGGCCACCCACCACCGGCTGGGCGGACCAGGTCGCTGGCTCTTGGCGCTGCCCGCCCATCACATCGCCGGGCTGCAGGTGCTGGTGCGCAGCGTGGTCGCGGGTACCTCGCCGGTCACCGCCGCCGGCGTCGACGAATTCGCCTCGGCGGTCGCGGCGCTCGACTCCGGGCGTCGGTACGCCGCGCTGGTGGCGGCCCAGCTCGACAAGGCGTTGCGCGATCCGGCCCCGACGGCGGCGCTGGCCGAACTGGACGCGGTGCTGATCGGCGGAGGGCCGATGCCCGCCGGCCTCGGCGAAAGAGCAGCCGCGGCAGGCATATCCGTGGTGCGCACGTACGGCATGAGCGAAACCGCAGGTGGCTGTGTGTACGACGGCGTGCCGTTGGCCGGGGTCCTGGTGCGCATCGACGACGGCCGCATCGTGCTCGGCGGCGCGACGCTGGCCAAGGGGTACCGCAACCCGGTGGACCCCGATCCCTTCGCCGAGCCCGGCTGGTTTCGCACCGACGACCTCGGTGCGCTGTCGGCGACCGGTGCCTTGAGCGTGTCGGGGCGGGTCGACGACGCGATCAGCACCGGCGGCCTGACGGTGATGCCACATCTCGTGGAGTCGATGCTGGCCACCCACGAAGCGGTGGCGGACTGCGCGGTGTTCGGCGTCCCCGACGAACGGCTGGGCCAGCGGGTGGTCGCCGCCGTCGTCGTCGCCCCTGGCACCGCCCCGCCCACGCTGGCCGATCTGCGCTCCCACGTCGCCACCCGGCTGGACGGCACCGCCGCGCCCCGCGAGCTGCACGTCGTCGCCGAGATACCGCGTCGCGGCATCGGCAAGATCGACCGACGGGCGCTCGCCGCGCGCTTCGGCTAGCCAGCCTTGTCTCCCGGGGGATGGTGGTCGTCGTGCCAACCTCTGAGCGATTAACTCGCTGACGTCAGTGCCAACACGATGGGTTACCCCCGCGGGCGCGTGCGCCCGCGGGCATGATGTCCGGATGCGCCGTGAAGTGAACACCGTCGACGAACTGCGGGCGATCGTCGGCCACCCCAACACCTACGTGGCCAACAAGGTCGGCGACCGGCTGTCGGCCGTGCAGCGGCAATGGCTCGCGGCCTCGCCGCTGGGCTTCGTCGCGACGACCGATCACCGGGGCCGCGTCGACGTGTCACCGAAGGGCGACCCGGCCGGCTTCGTTCACGTCATCGACGACACCACGATGGCGATTCCCGAGCGGCCGGGCAACAAGCGCGTCGACGGTTACCTCAACGTGCTGCAGCGTCCGCACGTCGGCACGTTGTTCGTCATCCCCGGCCGCGGCGACACGCTACGGATCAACGGCACCGCCCGAATCCTCTCCGACGCTAAGTATTTCGGCGCGATGGCCGTCGACGGCAAACGGCCGATCCTCGCCCTCGAGATCACGATCGAAGAGGTGTTCTTTCACTGCCCCAAGGCTTTCCTGCGCTCGGAAGCCTGGAAGCCGTGACGTGGAACCCCACCGCTGTGCCGAGTGTGGCGCGGATCGCACAGGCGCTCAAGCACGACATGACCCTCGCCGAGTTGGAGAAGTACTACGACGAGGACAACCTGCGCAAATTGCTGTACTGACCGGCCGACCTACACTGGCGGCGTGGGTAGTTGGCAGATTGGTCGACGGGAAACGGTCGCGGCCACTGTCGGCGTGGTGCTGGTGGTGGCGGCGTTCGTCGTCCCGCACCTGAGCCTCGGTATCGTCACCCCGTTGATCAACGCGACCCCGGAACGGCTGCGGGCGTTCACCGACGCCGCTCCGATCTTCGGGTGGTGGCACGCCCATGTCGGATGGGGCACCGTACCGGCGGTCGCGATCGGCGCGGCCGCCGTGTGGTGGGGACCGACTGTCGCACAGCGGCTGTCGTGGCGCTGGCTGCCGTGGGCGGTGTGGGCGACGGCGTGCGGGTGGGCGTTTTCCCTGGCGATGGTCGATGGCTGGCAGCGCGGTTTCGCGGGGCGGCTCACCGCCCGCCACGAGTACCTGCGCCAGGTTCCCTCCGTCACCGACATCCCCGAAGCGTTACGCACATTCGCAGCCAGAATCCCTGATTTCCAACCGGATTCGTGGATCACTCACGTGTCCGGGCATCCGCCCGGCGCGCTGCTGACGTTCGTGTGGCTGGACCGCATCGGGTTGTCCGGGGGCGCGTGGGCGGGGCTGTTGTGCTTGCTGGTCGGCTCCAGCGCCGCGGCGGCCATCGTGGTCGCGGTGCGGGCGCTGACCGACGAGGACAAGGCGCGGATGGCCGCCCCGTTCGTCGCTGTCGCGCCGACCGCGATCTGGGTCGCGGTCTCGGCCGACGGGTACTTCGCCGGCGTCGCGGCGTGGGGCCTGGCGTTGTTGGCGCTGGCCGCTCGCCGCGCGGTGCGCCTGCCCCTGCTGGCGGGCGCGGCCGCGGGTCTGCTGCTGGGCTGGGGAATCTTCCTCAACTACGGCCTGGTGCTGCTGGCGTTCCCCGTGCTCGGCGTGCTGTTGTCGGCGGTGGACTGGCGGGCGGCGCTGCGCGCGATCGTGCCGGCGGTGCTGGTGGCGCTGGTGATGGTGGCGGTGTTCGCGATCGCGGGCTTCTGGTGGTTCGACGGCTATCTGCTTGTGCAAGAACGCTATTGGCAGGGCATTGCCAGCGACCGGCCGTTCCAGTATTGGGCGTGGGCGAATCTGGCGGCGGTGGTGTGCGCGATCGGGTTGGGCAGCGTGGCCGGTGTCAGCCGGGTGTTCGACCGTTCGGCGATGATGTCGCGGCCGGGTCTGCGGCTACTGATCTTCGGGGTGCTGGTCGCGATCGTGGTCGCCGATCTGTCCATGCTGAGCAAGGCGGAGACCGAACGGATCTGGCTTCCGTTCACAATCTGGTTGCCGGCCGCGGCCGCACTGCTGCCGCGGGGTTCACAGCGGTGGTGGCTGGCCGTCAACGTCGTCGGCGCGTTGTTGCTCAACCACCTGATCCTGACGAACTGGTAGCAGGCGGGCCGCCCGAGCGAACCGGCTGTCGGGCCGGCACGCGCGTCGCACCGCGTCGACGTCCTCGAGGGTGTCGACGTCGGCGAGCCGCTGAACCAGGCGAACGTCAAAGCCCCTGTCCCGCAGCGCCGCCAACGTCCGTGCGCCGGTGTCGGGTCGCGACATCGGCACCGCCCGCAGGCAGTCGGCGGCGACGGGATCGGTGACGCCGAGTAGCCACCAACCCCCGTCGTCGGCCATCCCGAGCACCGCGTCGCCGCCCCGCAGTCGGCGCGCGCACCGGGTGAGCAGATCGGCGCTCACCTGCGGGGTGTCCATTCCGATCTGGACCACCGGCCCGCCCTCGGAGGCGTCCAGGTGGGCGTTGGCGAGCCGGGCCGCGAAATCCTCGCCACGCTGCGGGATCACGGTGAACCCGTCGAGCCTGGCCGCGAGTTCGGCCGCCGCGCGGGCGCCGTCGAGGCGCCCGGTCAGCGCCACGACCCGGCGGCGCACCGCGGTGGCGGCCACCGCGTCGAGCGTGTCCAGCAGTGCGGCGGCGGCGATGTCGGCCGCCACGTCGGCACCGACGGCCGCTGCCAGACGGGTCTTCGCCAGCCCCGGCACCGGCGCCTTGGCCACCACCAGCAGCGTGGCCGGGATCACGAGATGGCCCGCCAGAAGTCCAGCGCCGCGGTGGCGCTGCCGCGCAGCGAACCGCTGACCTTGGACCGGCCGCCGGTGCGTGGTCCGTAGCCGACGTCGTGCTCGACGACCGTCCAGCCGGCCCGCGCCGCGCGCACCAGCAGTTCGACCGGGTAGCCCGATCGACGGTCGGTCACCGCCAGGCCGAGCAGGGCGTCGCGGCGGACCACCCGCATCGGCGCGATGTCGTGCACGGCCAGCCCGTACCGGGTGCGCAACCGCCAGCACACCGCGGCGGTGCCCAGGCGGGCGTGCCAGGGCCAATCCAGTCCCGCGGCGGCGCGGCGGCGCCCGATGGCCATGTCGGCATGGTCGAGGTCGGCCACCAGGGCCGTGAGGTCGCCGGGGTCCAGGGAGCCGTCCGCGTCGAGCACCGCGACGATCGGCGTGGCCGCCGCCACGATGCCCGCGTGCACGGCCGAGCCGTATCCAGCGCGCGGTTCGTCGACGACGGCGGCGCCGTGGGCGCGGGCCACCTCGGCGGTGCCGTCGGTGCTGTTGTTGTCGACCACCAGCGGCCGGTACCCGTCGGGGATGGCCGCCAGCACCCCGGGCAGCGAGGCCGCCTCGTTGAGGCACGGCAGCACGACGGTGACCGTCATCGCCCGAAGATTTCAGTCCGGGAGCGAGTTGCTCAGCCGTTCGGTCGCGGCCAGGTAGTCCTCGATGAACTCACGGACCACCTCACGGGCGGGTTTGACCTTGTTCATCAGCCCCACGCCCTGCCCGACGAAGTAGGTGGCCAACGCCTGCGCGCCGGGATGGCCCTGGGCGGCGAGCACGTCGACCCGTCGGATGGCGGGTTCGGCCAGCATCGACTGCAGCGGCAACGGTAATGGTTGGCGCCCGCCCTCGTTCGGCAGCCACGCGTCCGTCCACTCCGAAACCAGTTGCCGGGCAGGCTTTCCCGTTCGACCGGCCGAACGCACGGTGTCACGCGAGGTGGCCTCGAGGAACTTCTGCACGGTCGCGGGCGCCGTCTCGGCCTCCTCGGTGGTCAGCCACACCGACCCGGTCCACGCGCCCGCGGCGCCCATCGCCACCGCGGCCGCCATCTGCCTGCCGGTGACGATGCCGCCCGCGGCCAGCACCGGCACGTTCGCCCCGGCGTCCTCGATGGCCTCGATCACCTCGGGGATCAGCACCATCGTGGTCACCTCGCCGCAATGGCCGCCGGCTTCGGTGCCCTGCGCGACGATCAGGTCCACGCCGGCCTGCACCTGCTTGACGGCGTGCTCCTTGGCGCCGACCAGTGCGGCGACCGGCACACCGTGCTTTTTGCCCGCCTCGATCATGTAGTCCGGCGGCACCCCCAACGCGTTGGCGATCAGCTTGATCGGATGGCTCATCGCCACCTCGAGCAGATCGCGGCCGGTGTTGCCGGACAGGATCGGCGGGCCGGTGCGCGGCTCGTCGGGTTCGATGTCGTGGGCGGCCAGCAGGTCGGCGATGAACGTGCGGTAGTCCTCGGGGATCCGGCCGGCCAGATCGCCCGCGGACAGCTTCTCGCCCTTGCCCTCGAACTTCGCCGGCACGATCAGGTCCAGGCCGTAGGGCTTACCGTCGACGTGGTCGTCGATCCACTTCAGTTCCTGGTCGAGCAGGTCGGGCGGATACGCGGTGGCGCCCAGCACGCCGAAGCCGCCGGCGTTGGTGACCGCGGCCACCACGTCGCGGCAGTGGCTGAACGCGAAGAGCGGGAAGTCGATGCCGAACTGCTCACAGATAGCGGGCTTCACCGCACCAGTATCGCTATGTGACACCGGTTGCCGACAGGAACCCGCCGATCTCCGCGAGCATCTGCCTGCCCGCCAGCAGTTCGAGGTCGTTGTGGCCGGCGCCGGGCACCAGCACATAGCGCTTGGGGTCGTTGGCGGCCTCGTACAGCCGCCTGCTCAGCCGCTCGGGGACGATGTCGTCGCGGTCGCCGGCGATCACCAGAACCGGCGCGTGCACCGAGGCGATCCGGTCGATCGACGGATAGCGGTCCAGCAGCAGCCTGCGCACCGGCAGCCACGGGTAGTGCACCGCCGCGACGTCGGGCAGCGAGGTGAACGGTGAGCGCAGAATCAGCGCCGCCGGTGGGCGCTCGACGGCGAGTTCGACCGCCACCGCCGCGCCGAGCGACTCACCGAAGTAGACGATCTTTCGCACCCCCGGCTGCGCGGCCAGCCACGCCTGGGCGGCGCGCACGTCGGCGGCCAGCCCGTCCTCCGACGGCCGTCCCGGGTTTCCGCCGTAACCGCGGTAGTCGAACAGCAACACCGACAGCCCCCTCGCGGAAAGCGCCGCGGCCAACTCGACGCGCATCGACCGGTCGCCACCGTTGCCGTTGGTGACCAGCACGGCGCTGCGCGCGTCCGGTACCGGGAAATACCAGGCGCCCAACCGGATTCCGTCGTCGGTGGTCAGCACCACGTCGCGCCCGTCGGGAAGCGCCGAAGCGGCCGACGGCACCGGTCCCGGCGACGGGAAATAGATCAGCCGCCGCTGCTGCGACCACACCAAACCGAGCAGACCCGACGCCACAAGCGTGACGATAACGACAACTACCGCGGTCCGCCGCATCTAGCCCCGCAGCGGCGCGAACGCGAACTCGCGAAGCCCGTCGCGGGGGTCGACGGCCGCACGGAATCCGAGCACCTCGGCGGTGCGGGTGGGGTCGGCGACGATGTGGCGGACGTCGCCGCTGCGGTACTGACCGGTGACCACCGGTGGCGCCTCGCCGCGGGCCTCGCACAGTTCGGTCGCGACGTCCTTGATCGAGATCGGTCGACCGGAACAGACGTTGAACGGGTGGAAGCCCTCGAGGTCGCTGTCGACCGCGGCCACGTTGGCCGCCGCCACGTCGTCGACGTGGACGAAGTCGCGCATCTGGCCGCCGTCTTCGAAAACCCGTGGCACGTCGCCGGATTCCAACTCGGAGCGGAAAATCGCGGCCACTCCCGAGTACGGGGTGTCGCGGGGCATGTACGGGCCGTAGACGTTGTGATAACGCAGCGCGGTGACCGTGCCGCCGGTGGCGTCGGCCCAGGCCAGCGCGTAATGCTCCTGTGCGGTCTTGCTCGCCGCGTACAGGCTGCGCGGGCGCAGCGGTGCGTCCTCATCGACCAGCCGCCAGGCCACCGTCGCGCCGCATACCGGGCAGCGATGCTCGAACACCCCGGCATCCAGGTCGGCGCGCGTGCGCGCGACGGGGTCGACGGGGCCGTGTTCGGCACAGTCGTAGCGCCCCTGCCCGTAGACCACCATCGACGACGCCAGTACCAACCGGGCACACCCCGCCGCGAACATCTCGGCCAGCAACACCGCGGTGCCGTAGTCGTTGTGGCTGCCGTAGGCCGGCGCGTCGGCGGCGTTGACCCCGGCCCCGACCACCGCGGCCTGGTGGCAGACCACGTCGACGCCGCCGAGCAGCGGCGCCAGCGCCGACGGATCGCGCACGTCGAGCACCCGGCAGTCCGGCGGCGGTTCGGCGCCGGGCCCGTGTGCGGCGGGCAGCATCGCGTCGACCGCGACGACGTCGTGCCCGGCGCTGCGCATCGCGGCGCCGACCCGGGCTCCGATGAACCCCGCCGCGCCCGTCAGCAGAACTCTCACGGCAGGTCGAAGGGCAGTTGGACACCGTCGTGCGCCAGACAGTGTGTGCAGGACCGCTCCGGGTCGACCCGCTCGATCGCCTCGTGCACCAGCTTGCGGAACGGCACCAGGTTGCGTTCGAACTCCGCGAACACGTCCACCGCCCGCACCCCGTCACCGGACTCGATGCCGGCGTCCAGGTCGGTCACCAAAGCAATTGCCGCATAACATATCTCAAGCTCGCGAGCCAGCACCGCCTCCGGATAGCCGGTCATGTTGACCAGCGTGAAGCCCTGGTTCGCGAACCATCTGCTCTCCGCGCGGGTGGAGAACCGGGGGCCCTGGATCACCACCATCGTCGCGCCGTCGACGACACCGGGCGAGTCGGCGGCGACCGCACGCAACGTCGGGCAGTACGGGTCGGCGAAACCGACGTGGATCCCTCCGGTGTCGAAGTAGGTGTCGTCGCGGCCGGTGGTGCGGTCGACGAGCTGGTCGGGCACCACGGTCGCGCCGGGGCCGAGCTCCGCGGTGAGGCTGCCCACCGCACACGGCCCGAAGATCCGCCGCACTCCCAGCGCCCGCAGCGCCCACATGTTCGCCCGATACGGCACGGTGTGCGGGGAGTACTCGTGGTTGACGCCGTGCCGCGGCAGGAAGGCGACCTCGTGTTCTCCGACCGTGCCGATGGTGATCGCCGCGCTGGGCGCGCCGTACGGGGTGTCCACGCTGACGCTGCGCGCGTCGGCTCCGAAGAACGAATAGAACCCGCTGCCACCGATCACCGCCAACACCCCATCATTGTGGGCCATGCAACGATTGCGGTCGTGGCCAGTTTCGGGCAGTGGGTCCAGGGTGCGCGTCCGCGAACGCTGCCCAACGCGATCGCCCCGGTGATCGCGGGCACCGGCGCGGCGGCCTGGCTGGGTTCGGCGAGCTGGTGGAAGGCGCTGCTCGCGCTGGTGGTCGCCGTCGCCCTGATCATCGGGGTGAACTACGCCAACGACTACTCCGACGGCATCCGCGGCACCGACGACGTGCGCGCCGGGCCGTTGCGGCTGGTCGGCTCGAAGCTGGCCGCCCCGCGGTCGGTGTTGACCGCCGCGCTGGTCAGCATGGGCGTCGCCGCGGTCGCCGGGATCGTGTTGGCCTGGGTGAGCGCGCCCCGGCTGATCGTGGTGGGAGCGGTGTGTCTGGCGGGCGCCTGGCTCTACACCGGCGGCGCCAAACCGTACGGCTACCTCGGGCTGGGCGAGGTCGCGGTGTTCGTGTTCTTCGGCCTGGTGGCCGTGCTCGGCACCCAGTACACCCAGGCGCTGCGGGTCGACTGGGTGGGCGTGGCGATGGCCGTCGCGATGGGAGCGATGTCCTCGGCGGTGCTGGTGGCCAACAACCTGCGAGACATCCCCACCGACAGGGAATCCGGGAAGATCACGCTGGCCGTGCGGCTCGGCGACCTGCGCACCCGGCTGCTGTTTCAGGCGCTGCTGGCGCTCGCGTTCGTGCTGACGCCGGTGCTGGCGGCGGCCACGCCGTGGGCGGCTGTCGGGTTGGTGGCGCTGCCGTTGGCGGTGCGCGCCGCGGGTCCGGTGCGCCGGGGGCTCGGCGGCAGGGACCTGATCCCGGTGCTGCGCGACACCGGGCTGACGATGCTGGTGTGGGCGGTGGCCGTCGCGCTGGCCCTTGCGATTTCGGCGTGACGGGTCGCGCTGACCGCGACCGCCCACGCCGAAATCACAACGTGGGGGCGTCGATCGCCTTCACCAACCGCACCTCCGGCCGCGCGGGTACCTCGTCGGCGAGAAACCAGCGGAACGCCAGGTTGCCCCGCGGATAGCCCACCGTGCTGATCGAATTGGGATGGTCGGTCAGCTGCGCCGAGACGACGATCGTCACCGAGCCGTCGACGTTGGGGACCGCGGTGTGGCCGTTGATCGAGCAGCGGGCGTCGCCGGCGTTGTGGGCGGCCATGAACTGATTCCACACCACCAGGTTCCAGAACCGGCACGTCGGCGGGCGGTGGGTGATGACGAGCGCCTCGTCCTCCTCGAGCACGAAACTGCCGTAGGCGTAGCAGGCGTCGCGCGCCGACCAGCCGAAGTTGGCGTCGGGCACCTGATACGGATCGGCGAATTGGTTTGCCACCTGCGAGATCTCGTGGCCCAGCGTGTGGGCGTCGTCGACGCGCACGCCGACCGCGAGCGGCACGATCGCGAACATCGTGCGCAGCCACGCGGCGCCGGCCCGCAGCGCCGCCGCGGTCTCCGCGTCCCCGTGCCGCACCGGGTCGGGTTCGTCGAGCGCCTCGATGTGCCAACGCACCGGCCTGCCGACGTCGGGGTCCGCCTGGTAGTCGCGGGTGACCAGCACCACGCCACCGTCGGTCGGGCCCAGCTCGAACGAGAAGTTGCCGTCGTCGTCGATCTCCAGGTCGTCGTCGCGGACCAGCGCCACGATGCGGTCCGACCACGCGCCCGGCGACGGTTCGTTATAGGCGGTCACCGAGAAGTACACGCTGTCACCGCGATTGCCGCTTATTCGGTACCGCCGCGCCGGGTCCACCGGGCACATGAAGTAGTAGGCGTCGGTGTTGTCGCCGCCCCACCGGCGGTCGCGGCGAAACGGCGTGTTGAGCTCGATCCACACCGGTCGGCTCGGTTCGGCGAACAGGTAGGTGTCCAGCGCGACGCCCAGCGTGGTCGCCAGCATCCGATAGCCGTCGGCGATATGGCGGTCGTCGCTGACCGCACGGTCGCCGGAGAGGAACGTGGAGTCCAATTCGCGCAACGTGTCGAGCAATTCGCGCCACGCCGCGGTGGAGTCATGGTCGGTCACGGGCTGATTCCTCTCGTGATGAGCTCGGCGGTGCGGTCCACCCACGCGGCGTCGAGCGTGTCGCCGTGGGTGATCAGGGCCAGGAATGTGATGCCTGCGATCGCGTCGACGACGTCGGCGGCGGTCACCTCGGCGCGGACCTCGCCGCGGGCGACCGCATCCGAAAGCCAGTCGGTCAGCCCGCGTGACAGCAGGTGGGCGAAGCGCTCGAGCAGCGCGGCGTGCAGCGTCGGGTCGGCGGCCGTCTCCCCCACCAACCCGGGCAGCGCCGCGCGCGCGGCGGGTGTGGTCAGCACGGCGACGGTGCGGCGCATCGTCTCGCGCACATCGCCGATCACCGACCCGGTGGCCGGCAGTTCGGTGGTCTCGTTGAGCGGGAACACCGCCTCGTGCACGAGGTGCGCCTTGCCCGGCCAACGCCGGTAGATGGCCGGCTTGCTGGTCCCCGCCCGGCGGGCGATGGCCTCCACCGACAGCGCTGCGTATCCGGTCTCGCCGAGCAACTCGACCGTCGCGTCCAGCACCGCGCCGTCGATGCGCCGATCACGGGGTCGCCCGATTTCCACCGTCATTACGAAACTGACAGTAACATAAGTCGATGTGACCGACGCCACTGCTTCGCCCGTGTACCTCGACGACCTGGCGCAGCCGGAATTTTCCGCCGAGGCGCAACCGCTGCGCGAGATGATGGCGGCGATGGCGCCCGAATGTCCGCTCGACGCCGACGTGCTGCATGCCAAGGCCGCCGCCGAGACCGGGCTCGACGATTTCGGGCCGGACGACTACCGTGCGCGCCTCGACGTGTATCTGACTGCACTGCACGAGATTCCGACGCTGCATGACGCCGGCGTGGTGAACTTCCACGCTCAGCTGCTGCAGCTGCTCAAGAACCGGCTGCTGCTCACCGACCTGCTCAAGCGCCACCCCGAGATCCACGACATCGAACTCGAGCCGCCGGTGGTGATCGCGGGCCTGCCGCGCACCGGGACCACGCATCTGCACAACCTGCTGGCCGCCGGCGAGACGTTCCGCACGATGCCGTACTGGGAGAGCAACGAGCCGTTCCCGCTGCCTTCGGAGGCCGGCGTCGAGCCCGATCCGCGCCGGACCCGGATGGACATGGCGGTGGGGTTCATGAACCTCGTGATGCCCCACTTCCCGCTCATGCACGAGATGACGACCGACCATGTGCACGAGGAGATCCAGCTGCTGGCCAACGACTTCTCGTCGATGCTGTTCGAGACCCTCGGTCACGTGCCGCGCTGGCGCGACCACTACCTGACCCACGACCAGACCCCGCACTACCGGCACCTGGCCACCCAGTTGAAGGCGATGCAGTTTCTGCGCGGCGGACGGCGCTGGCTGCTCAAGTCGCCGCAGCATCTCGAGCAACTTCCGGTGTTGGACAAGGTGTTTCCCGGCGTGGTGGTCGTGGTCACCCATCGCGACCCGGTGCCGGTGGTGCTGTCGATGCTCGCGATGCTCACCTACAGCGCCCGCATGCACTGCTCGCCCGTACCCGTGGCGGACATCGCCGCGAGCTGGATCGACCGGCTCCAGCGCATGCTCGACGCGTTGATCCGGGACCGCGACGTGCTGCCGCCCGAGCGCTCCGTCGACGTGCGATTCGACGACTTCATGGCCGACGAGATGGGGGTCGCCTCACGCATTTACGACCTCGCCGGCGAAGACATGACCGACGCCGCGCGGACCGCGATCACGCAGTACCTGGCCGGCCACCAGCGCGGCCGGCTGGGCCGGATCGCGACGTCGGCGCAGATGTTCGGCCTCGACGATGACGACCTGCAGGCCAGGTTCGCACCGTACGCGCGGCGCTTCCTGGCCTAGCGTTCCCAGCGTTTTTGGCGCGAGCAGACGCAAACTACGGCGACACGCCGGTGCGTGGGCGGATTTTGCGTCTGCTCGCGTCGGGGGCGAAGTGTGTGAATGCGCCGGCCCGGGTATCCGACGCGGACCCCTCACCCCGAAAGGCATCCATGACCACAGCGCGCCTCGAGCTCGATCGCCGCGACCTTGCCGACGCCCAGCGCATCGTCGGTGCGGTGTCCGCGGCGTTCTCGGCCAAGGTGGTCGGGCAGCAGAACCTGCGCGAATCGCTGCTCATCGGCCTGCTCGCGGGCGGGCACATCCTCATCGAGAGCGTGCCGGGGCTCGCCAAGACGACGGCCGCGCGCGTCATCGCCGAATCCGTCGACGGCGGCTTTCAACGCATCCAGTGCACACCGGACCTGCTGCCCAGCGACATCATCGGCACCCAGGTCTACGAGGCCGCCACCAACTCGTTCGTCACCCAGCTCGGGCCGGTGCACACCAACATCGTGTTGCTCGACGAGATCAACCGTTCCAGCGCCAAGACGCAGAGCGCGATGCTCGAGGCGATGGAGGAGCGCCAGACCACCATTGCCGGCGAGGTGTTCGCCATCCCGGAGCCGTTTCTGGTGATCGCCACCCAGAACCCGGTCGACCAGGAAGGCACGTATCCGCTGTCGGAGGCACAGACCGACCGGTTCATGCTCAAGGACATCCTGCGTTACCCCTCCGCCGAGGAGGAGGTGGAGGTGATGGCGCGGCTGGACGCCGGCCTCTACGACCGAAGCCAGCGCACCCGGCCGGTGGTCGGCCTCGACGACATCCGGCGACTGCAGGGCATCGTCGGCAGGGTCCACATGGATCGGGCGCTGATGCAATACGCGAGCGAGCTCGTCGGCGCGACCCGCAGCCCCGAGGGGTTTCTGCCCAAGCACCTCGCGCGTCTGGTCGAGTACGGGGCCAGCCCGCGCGCGACGATCGCGTTCTGCAAATCCGCCCGCGCGCTGGCGGTGCTGTCGGGCCGCGGCCACGTCATCCCCGACGACATCGCCAACCTGGCCCACCGCGTGCTGCGGCACCGGCTGATCCTCGGGTTCGAGGCGGCCAGCGCCAACATCACCGCCGAGGCCGTCATCGACGCCGTGCTGCAGGCCGTTCGGGTGCCCTAGAGGCTGCGGTGGGCAAGCATCTCAACAGGGCCAAGGCGCACTTCGGCACCGACACCCGCGGCATGCTCGAAGGTGGCCGCTACGCGCTGCTGCACACCCGCAGCCTGGAATTCGACGACCTGCGGCCCTACGTGGCCGGAGACGACGTCCGCGACATCGACTGGAAGGCGTCGGCGCGTTCGGGGCAAGTGCTGATCAAACGGTTCGTCTCCGAAAAGCACCACAAGATCCTGCTGATCGCCGACGCGGGCCGCAACATGACCGCGCTGTCGCCCACCGGCGAGCGCAAACGCGATGTCGCCGCGCACATCCTGGGTGCGGTCGGCTTGATCACGCTGGGTCGCGCCGACCAGATCGGCATGGTGTACGGCGACGCCCGAGGCAATGTGAACATTCGGCAACGGCGCGGTGAGACACACATCGAAAGCATGCTGCACCGGCTCTACGCGCACACCGCGGGCACCCCCGGCCCCAGCGACATCGTCTGCCAACTAGACTATGCGGCAACCCATTACCGCCACCGGATGCTCGTCGTGGTGGTCTCCGACGAGCCCCACGTCGACGCGCGTCTCCAGGACGTGGTCACCCGGCTGGCCGCGCGCCACGACGTGATGTGGGCGATGGTCGCCGACATGCCCGCCCTCGGCCCGGTCGCCGGCTACGACGTCGCGACCGGCCGCGCGGTGCTCGACGGCGCCGTGCTGGGCCCCCGCATCGCGAAGGCCTATCGGCGCGCCGAACAGGCGCGAAGCCGGGCCCTGGCCGAGTTCATGACCGCAAGGGCGATACCGCACACCACGATCGGCGGCAGCCGCGACATCCGCGCCCGCCTCGTCGAGCTGACCGGGGTGTTCGCCCGTGCCGGATGACCTGCTGCGGTTCGTCAGCGGGCCCATCCCGTACTCCGGCTGGTGGCTGTGGCTGGGGATGGGCCTGCTGGCCGTGGTGATCGCCTTCTATGTCGGCGTTTTCGTGTGGACGCTGCCGTCGCACCGGCTGCGGAGTCTTCCGGTGGTGCGGTCACTGCACGCAACGCTGTTGCGCCGCCGGTTCGCCGCGGCCATCGCAACTGTCGGCGAGCGATACCGCACCGGAGAGCTGTCGGCGGCGCAGACGGGCGCGGCGATGAGCCGCACGCTGCGAAGCTTCCTGCACCAGGCGACGGGTGTGCGCGCGCAGTACATGCACGTCGACGACCTCGGGTCGAGCGAGCTCGCCGCGGCCGCCCCGCTGATCGAGGCGCTCAACGACGTCCGGTTCAACACGGCCTCGGCGGTCGACGTCGAGGGTGCCGGCGCGACGGCCGAGGAGTTGATCCGCTCGTGGCCCTGAGCTGGTGGCCCGTCGCGGTCGTCGGGTTATGCTGTCTGGCAGGGGCTTTCGCGCTCGCGCTGCTGCCACCGGCCGACCAGGTCCGCCGTCAGCTGCGGCCCCTGGCCAACACGTCGCGACTGACCCGGTTGCCCGAATACATCCGGCTGGCCCGGGCCAGGACCCTGTCGACGGTCGTGACGATCGTGTTGCTGGTGGTGCTGTTCGGCGCGGCCGTCACCGCAGGCGCCCGGCCGACCGGCTGGGTGTGGTCGACGACGACGGCCGAGGCCGCCGAGGACGTCATGCTCTGCGTAGGTGAGCCCGTCACCTCCGAAGTCACCGGCGAATTCCTGTCCTACTTCGCCCAGCAGGCCGGAAGCTACGGCACCGAGCGGATCGGGCTGACCTCACCGAACCGCCGGGTGGTTCCGCTCACCCGCGACCACCAGTACGCGGTGGCCACCTTCGCCGATCTCGCGCAGGCCTCACAACCCGACGCCGACCCCGACGTCGTCCGCGGCCGGGTCGCGGCGTTCGCGGCCCCGGTGTCCTACGTCGACTACGCACCCAGCGTCGCCGACATCCTGGCGTTGTGCGTGACGGGATTTCCGTCGTTCGACACCCCCGGCGAGCACCGCCGGTCACTGATCTATCTGGGCCCCGAAGACATCCGCCGCCCCGGTGACACCAGACCGTCGCTGTTCACCGACGAACAGCTCTCCGAGCTGGTCAGCCGGTCCGGGGTACAGGTGAACGCGCTCGCCACCGCACCCGGCGGTGAGCTGCGGTCGTTGGCGAAATCGACCGGAGGACAGTTCTTTACCGTCGACACACCCGACATCGACGCGGACCTCGACGCGATCCGCGCGCACCCGCCGACCGAGGCGCCACCCGCACAGAGCACGGCCCGAGGGTGGCTCGGCGACTCGCCCGCCGTGCCGTTGACGGTGGCGGTGGTGGCGTCGTTGCTGCTGTGCCTGTCGTTGGTGGTGGTGCGCCGATGACGTTCGCGCCCGTGCTGCCGCCGCTGATCCTGGCATCGGTCGCCGTGGCCGCACTGCTGCTGCGCCTGGTGACGATGCGCCGACTCGCCACCACCTCGGCGCGCTGGCCGACCGTGTGGCGGTGGTCCGGGCTGACCCTGGCGGTGCTGCTGCTGATGATCGCCGCGGCCAACCCCGGTATCGGCCACGACGGCCCGCACCCCGCGCCACGGGCGCACTCCGACACCGGTGCCAACGTCTTCCTGGTGGTGGACCGGTCGATCGACGCGCCGGGTATCCGCGCCGACGTCGAGGCGCTCATCGACCGGCACCGAGGCGCCCGATTCGCGATGATCAGCTTCGCGTCACGGCCGTCGCTGGACTGGCCGCTGTCCGAGGATGTGTGGAGTCTCGAGCCCGTGATCGCCACGCTCGCGCCGTACCGTACGGCGGCTGAATCCGGCGAACAGGTCAACGCCGCCGCGGCGGCCACGATGCTGCGCTACCAACTCATCGCGGCGGGCCAGCAGTACCCCGGCGCGCAGACGCTGGTGTACTACCTCGGTGCGGGCGCACCCGGATCACGCGCCCCGCAGGGCGATTTCGATCCGGTGCCGGGTTCGGTCGACGGTGGTGCGGTGCTGGGGCACGGCGCTGCGCGCGACGAGGCGACGCTGCGGCGAATCGCCCGCGAACTCGGTGTGCCCTACATCAACCGCACCGGGAGTGAGCCTCTGGCCGAAGCGGTCCCGGACCCGGGCACGCCAGACGCCACCGAGCCCGGTGCGCCGCCGGTCACCGAGCGCGCCGATCTGTACTGGATGTTCGCCCTGGTGGCGGCCGTACTTCTGGTGTTCGAGATCTATCTGAGCCTGCGCGATTTCCGGCGTACCCGGATGCCCCGGCGGGAGATGACGCTGTGATGCGCGCCAGACGACTACGGTTGCGGCGGCGGCTGGTGATGCTGTCGGTGCCCGCCGCGGTGGTGGTGCTGGTGGCCGCGGTGAAGATGATCTCGGTTGTCCTCGCGGGCAATTCGGCGGTGGCCGACTTCGAGGCGGGCGATGCCGACCGGTTACGGTCCAACGCCGCGATCCTGGGGCTGCTCAACGTGATCGAACCGGCGAAGGCGCCGTTCGCGGCGGGCACCTCGGCCGTGCTCGACGGCCGCCTCGACGACGCCGACGCGCGGTTCGCCGACGCGTTGTCGCGCACCGGGGTCGCCGAGTCGTGTCCGGTGCGGATCAATCTCGAACTCGTCCGCGAGCGGCTCGGTGACATCGCGGCGTGGGAGGCGCGGCCCGACGAGGCCGCAGACCGCTACCGTGGCGCGCTGGCGATCGTCGAGGGCGCGCCCGGCGCATGTTTCGCGGGCAACACCGACCCCGACCCCGAACGGCGGGCGGTCCGCGACGACACCGCCGCCCGGCTGGCCGCCAAGATGGCCGGGCTGCGGGCGCCGCCGCCACCGCTCGCGCCGCCACCGCCACCGCCGGCGGTCACCCCACCGCCGCCTGCGCTCGTCGCGCCGCCACCCGACACGCCCGCCGTCGAGCTGCGGCTGGAACCGACAAGCACCGACCCCGTGGACCGGCTGCGTCGAATCCTTCAGGACGCTGCCCGCTGACCGTCGGCTTATCGCAGCGCGTCGAGCAGCAGGTCCAGATCCTCGTCGGTGTTGTAGAGGTGAAAGCCCACCCGCACGGCCCCGGCACGCACGGAGGCCCGGATACCCGCCCGCTCCAGGCGCTGCGCCGCATCCGAGATCGGCAGCGAGGCAATCGCCGAATCCCGCTGCGGCAGCTGCAGCTCTGCGCGCAACCGGTTGGCCAGACCCACCGTGTGCGCCTCGACCGCGGCGGTGTCCAGCGCCGCCAGCCACGGCAGCGTCAGCCCGGCGCCCAGCGCGCTGAACCACGCCGGGGAGGTGTCGAAACGCCGGGCGTCGCGCGCCAGCCGGATCGGCAGCCCGTAGATGCTCTGCCAGGGGTCTTCGCCCGCATACCAGTTGGCGGCGTGCGGGGTCATCGACCGGCTCATCCTGTCGCTCAACGACATCCACGCCGTGCCGCGCGGAGCAAGCAGCCACTTGTACACGGCGGCGACGGTAACGTCGACCCAGCCGAGGTCGACGTGCTTCCAGCCGAGCGCCTGTGTGATGTCGATGACGGTCAGCGTGTCGGTGCCCGCGACGGCGCGGCCCAGTGCCGCTGTGTCGAGAACCGCGCCATCTGCCGACTGCACGAGGCTGGCGGTCACCACGTCGTAATCGGCCGCGGCCGACACCAGTTCGTCGGCCGAGTGTTCGGTCACCGTGACGCCGCGACCGGCCTGCGCGGCGAACGGGAACGAGGTGCTGGTGAACTCGCCGGCAAGCGTGGCCACCCGACTGCCGTCGGGAACCGCGGCGGCGACCAGACCCAGCAGGGCCGAGACGGTCGCGCCCATCACGACGTCTGCGACCTCCACCCCTGCCAACGCCGCGTACCCTCGCCTGCCCGCACGCACATGGTCGTCGAACGAGGGCACGTCCATGGTGCCCGCCTGCCACCTGTCGAGACAGTCGCGCAGCGCCTCGACGAGGAACTGCGGCGGCAGGCCGTAGGTGGGGGTGTTCAGATAGCCCCGCGCACCTAGAAATTCGGCCCCGAACGCGTCGCGCGCCGAGGTCACGATTTCGGCGGGTCCTCGCCGCGCAGCCTGGCCTGAAGCTGTTCGCGATCCTTGCGACGCCGTTCGTCGATCACCGCGATGCTCGCGCTGGCCCGGCGGCGCAACGGCGCGAACACCCAGATGCCCAGCGGCAAACCGATCACCATCGCGAACAGCAGCGCGACGATGAGCGGAAACTCCCGCAGCCCCAGCAGGTGCCCGATTCCGAGGATGGCCGCAGTCAACACGGCGACCAGGACCAGTCGGGCCAATGCGTAGGCCACCACGTCCAGCACCAGGCGAGATCCAACAGAGCGGTCAGGCATGACCGGAGATTACCGCCGACGCGTATATTCGGTGCAAGGAGGTTTCAAAGGCGTGGCGTATCTGGTTCTGACTTTCGTGCTGGCCGGGCTGGCCTACGCGGGCTGGCGGCTGGTGCAAGCGTCGGCGAACCGGCCCAAGACTCGGGTGATCGGCCCGGACGACGATCCCGAGTTCCTGCGCCGACTCGGCTCGGACGACAACCCGCGACCGTAGCCGCGGCCGTCAGGCCACGGGGTCTCGTCGCGCCCCCGGGAAACCCGCAGCGACGACGGCTGCCAACTCGACCAGCGCCTCCCGCGTCTCGGGCTTCAGCCGGTCCAGGCTGACCTCCGCCCCCTCCTCCAGATGCGGGTCGAACGGCACCTGCATCACCGCCCGGCAGCGCCGGTTGAAGTGGTCGACGACCTTTTTCATGTCGACCTTGCCCGAGCGCGGCCGCACCGCGTTGATCACGGCGATGGAGTTGCGCACCATGTCCTGATGACCGTGCGCGTCGAGCCAGTCCAGCGTCGCCGACGCGCTGCGGGCCCCGTCCACCGAGCCCGAACTGATCACCACCAGCATGTCCGCCTTGGCCAGCACCGCCGACATCGCCGAATGCATCAGACCGGTGCCGCAGTCGGTGAGCACCACGCTGTAGAACCGTTCGAGCACTTCCACGGCGCGGGTGTAGTCGTCGGAACTGAACGCCTCCGACACCGCGGGGTCGCTCTCGGAGGCCAGCACCTCCAGCCGGCTGGGCCCCTGTGAGGTGTATGCGCGCACATCGCTGTAGGCCTCGATGCCCTCGGCATCGCGCAGCAGGTGCCGCACGGTGGCCGGGGTCTGCAGCGGCACCTTCTGGCTCAACGTGCCGCGGTCGGGGTTGGCGTCGACGGCGACCACGCGGTCTCCGCGCAGCGACGCCAGTGTCGCGCCCAGCGTCGCGGTGATCGTCGTCTTGCCCACGCCGCCTTTCAGCGACAGCACCGCGATCCGGTAACAGCCCCGCAGCGGTTGCTGAACCTGCGCGATCAGGGCATTGCGGCGAATGGCCTTCGGGCTCTCGCCGACGTTGATCAGTTTGAAGGACGCCAGGTACAGCCACCTGCGCCAGCCTTCCGACGGTGCGCGCCTGCGTTGGCCCAGCAACGCCACCGTGGACAGGTCGAAGTACGGCGCCGGGTCCTCGGACGGCAACGGCATCGGGGGCGCCGCCGGACCGGCGTGCAGCGGCAGCCCGTTGGGCGGGGTCGGCGCGGTCCATTCCGGCGGCGGTTGTGCACCGGGGTCGCTGAAGCGGTTCTGGGCCCGGAAACCTGTTGCCGCTGAAGGCTTTTCGGATGCGACGGGTGGGGTGGCCATGCCCTTGCCGAGACGATCCGCGGCGCGGTGCGCCGGATGTTCAGACACGCAGACGGCCCCCTCGGTCGCTCGGCTTCTGTGCGTGAAGTCTAGCGAAGAGCTGCCGTGGCGCCCCGATGCGCGCCGGACGTCACCTCGACACGAGCGGTGGACCGGGGCTACTCGCCGCCGCCCTCGCCGCCACCACCACCGCCGGCGTCTCCGCCGCCACCGCCGTTGTCATCGCCGCCGCCCGATCCCGGGCCCACGCCGCCGGGATCCGTCCCGGCGCCGCCGATGTCGTTGGTCGCAGTGGATGTGACGGTCGCCGACTCGGTCGGATCGGGATAGCTGTCGGGGTCGAAGATGTCGCCGCCGCCGTCGCCACCCGGTCCGCCGTTGCCGCCGGGGCCGCCGATACCGCCGTCACCGGCAGTGTCTCCCCCACCGCCGACACCGCCGGCACCACCGTCGCCGCCGACGCCGCCGGGACCACCGTCACCGTCGTCCTTGGGGACCTGTCCGCCGGGGCCGCCGTCGCCACCCGGTCCGCCGTTGCCGCCGGGGCCGCCGTTGCCGGCGTCGCCGCCCTCACCACCGGGCACATCCTGTCCGTTGCCGCCGGCACCGCCGACACCGCCCGCGCCGCCCGCGCCACCGTTGCCACCGATCCCGACGACCATTCCGGCGCGCCCGCCG
The DNA here is from genome assembly GCF_053483675.1 of Mycolicibacterium sp. XJ1819. Classification (NCBI taxonomy): domain Bacteria; kingdom Bacillati; phylum Actinomycetota; class Actinomycetes; order Mycobacteriales; family Mycobacteriaceae; genus Mycobacterium; species Mycolicibacterium sp. XJ1819. The sequence goes on from NZ_JBEFST010000017.1 coordinate 26,958, forward strand.
AGACCGCCGCCGCCGCCGTCACCGCCGGGGCCGCCGTCCGTGCCGTTTCCGTCCGGCCCGGTGACGCCGGGCGTACCGGGCGTACCGGCCCCACCGGTGCCACCGTCACCGCCGTTACCCGCATACCAGCCGGCGTTACCGCCGTTGCCGCCGTCGGCGCCCGGGGCGCCGGTCCCGCCGACGCCGCCTGCGCCGCCGTTGCCGGCGAACCAACCGCCGTGTCCGCCGTTGCCGCCGGCCTGGCCGGGCGCGCCGTCGCCGCCCTTACCGCCGTTGCCGAACAGCCAGCCGCCGCTCTGGCCGTCTTCGCCGGGTGCACCGTCGGCGCCGTTGCAGATCAATCCGCAGCGGTTGGTGACCTGAAGACCGCTCATGATGATCGCGATCTGCATGTTGGTGCTGATCGGGATGCCCGGGATGGGTGCTCCGCCGCTGCCGACCGTCGCGGGATCGAAGCGTGGGAACAGCGAGCCGGGGTTGAAGGCGTTGGCCGCCAACGTCTCCAGGTCGCCGGAGTCGTCGATGTCGATCGGATCGCCGTTGCCATCGACCACGCCGAGCACGGTGAACGGCGCGAGCGCGCCGCCGCTGCCGGGGCCCGGTGACGCGGTCGGCACGTACGTCTGGGTGGGGCCGGGCTCCGAGGCGACGCTGGCGCCCGTCATCGCGACCCCGGTGGTCACCGTCTGCCGCACCGTCTCGGGCGCCCACGAGGCGCCGGCGTCCGAACCGCCGCCCATCGGTCCGACATTGGCGGCGAGCACCGGCAGGCCGATGCCGAAGGCAACCGCCAAGGTTCCCACCCGACCGATGTATTTAGCGTGCACGTCAGCAACTCCCCTTTTCGCCTGGTGCCAGGGCGACGGCTTCGTCGTGGGCAATCAACTCGCACGCCTGGTGCGAGCGATCCGCTAACGAATCGCCCTTGTGCACGGTGCCTCCCCTGTTGCGATCCGGCGCCGCCGAATGGGCGCGCCCTGCCAGGCAGTATCACAGTTAAATCACGGGAAATCCAGAGATCTGCGCGAACTGCCCGAGGAAATGTTCGACGCCAACACCTGCTTGCCGGGGCAAATCCGCTGACCAGCGGAAGCACCGTGATCGGCACGGGCTTTCCACACGCTTCAGCTACCTAATAGCGCGCAACGAAAAGCTGCTTGCCACGACCGTAATCGAGTGGGCCGTTAATTCGGCGGACCCGCGCCCGCAAACCCCATACTCGCAGGTATTTGACAGCGAAACTACCGGTTCGGGCCGATTGCCCGACCGCTAGCCGACCCCGGCGTACGAATGCAGACCGGCGGTGACGAGGTTGATGAAGAACAGGTTGAACACCATCGCCACGAAGCCCACCACGTTGATCCAGGCGGCCTTGCGGTCGCGCCACCCCGCCGTCGACCGGGCGTGCAGGTAGGCGGCGTAGATGACCCAGGCGATGAACGACACCGTCTCCTTGGGGTCCCAGCCCCAGTAGCGGCCCCACGCCTCCTCGGCCCAGATCGCGCCGAAGATGACCCCGAAGCCGAACACCGGGAACGCGAAGATCGTGGTCCGGTAGGCGATGCGGTCCAGGATCTGCGCGTCGGGCAGTCGCTGCACCACCCGGGCCAGGAACCCGTCGGCCTCCGGCGCCCCGAACCGCGACATCTTCAGCAGGAACAGGATGCTGGCCACCCCGGCCACCAGGAACACCCCCGAGCCGAGGCTGACCACCGACACGTGGATGGGCAGCCAATAGGACTGCAGGGCGGGCATCACCGGTGCGGCGGTGGCGTACAGCCAGCGACCGGAGATCGTCAGCAGGATCAGCACCGGAATCAGGACGAACACCCAAAGCGGACGGAACTGCTTGCGGCGCAGCACGATCGCAGCGGCAACCAGACCCGAGAAGCAGGTCAGGTTGATGAACTCGTACATGTTGCCCCACGGCACCCGGGAGGTGGACAGTCCGCGCAGCACGATGCACGCCAACAGCAGCCCGATGCCGACGTAGGTCAGGGCCAGTCCCGCACCGCCGAACCGTTCGTCGACCCCGCGCCGCGGTGCGTCGGCGACCACGCCCACCGCCGCCGGGGTCGGGGACCCGCCGGCGGTGACGAAGTCGCGTTCGAGCGCCTTGCTGCTGCGCCGGTAGGCCAGCTCCACCGCCAGCAACAGCAGCGCGCCGACCAGCACCACCACCGAGGTGGTGAACGCCCAGTCCGAATAGCGGGCCAACCCGATGTCGACTCCGTCGGTATTCACGCCCGATTCACCTTCTCTCGCTCCGTGGCATCCGGGGACGCCGGCACGAGGCGCTGCGTCAGGCGATCGAACTCCTCGCCCCACCCGGAGTTGTCGGTCCTGGCCAGCCCGCCCAGCTCGACGCTCACCGTACCCGCGTCGACACCGCTGATCCGAACCCAGATCCGGCGCCGCCGAACCACCAGCGACACCAGCAGCCCGGCCATCATCGTCATCGCGAACACCAGCACCCAGATCTGCGCGGGGTCGTGGGAGACCTGCACGTTGACGAACGGCACCGCACCGTCGAAGCGCACGACAGTGCCGTCGGGCAGGCGGGTCGACTCGCCCTCGCCGAGGTTCACTCGCGCCTGTTTGACCAGCCTGTCCTGCTCGATCAGCCGGGCGTCGAGGTTGAACAGCGACTGCGGGCGCCCGGTGTCCAGGCCGGTGTCGCCCTTGTAGATGTCGATGGCCACGGCCGGGTCGTTGAGCGCCGGGAAACTCGACGACAGCAGGGTGCCGTGCAGCAGTTCGGTCGGGGCGAACAGGCCCTGGATCGCGATCTGGTTGTCACGTCGCTGCTCGGCGTCGGGATAGGTGCCCGCGGGCGGGTCGAACCGCATCGCGCCCGACGACAGCAGCGTCATCTGGTCGTCGGGCCGCCACTGCAGCGTCTGGGTGCGGGTCTGGCCGTCGGGGAAGGTGACGGTGAACGTCGGGGCGTAGCCGTGGCCCTGCAGATACACCCGGTCGCCGCCGACGCGCAGCGGCTCGTTGACCTCCAGCCGGTAGGGCTGCCAGCTTCCGGTGGTCAGGTCCTCGCCCGCCTGGTAGTCGATGTCGGCGGCGTAGGAGGTGGCCTGCCCGCTGGGCAGATAGTTCGCTTCGAAGTTGTTGACCCGCAGGCAGATCGGATGCAGTGACGTGCCGTCGACGGTGTTGCCCGCCCGGAACGAGTCGAACGCGGCCGGGGAGGCCGAGCAGAAACCGGGGCCGCCGTCGGCGATGACGATCACGTTGCCCTCGTAGCCGAACATCTTGCCCGCGGCGACCGCGACGAGCAGGCCCAGCAGCGAGAAGTGGAACACGATGTTGCCGAACTCGCGCAGATAGCCCTTCTCCGCCGAGATCTCGACGGTGTCGTCTGAGACGCGGGTGGTTCTGCGCCAACCGCGCAGTCGTTCGGTGATCGTCGAGGCCACCGCCCCCGCCTCACCGGGCACCTCGGTGCTGTGGTGTTTGGGCAGCCGGCCGAAGTTGCGGGGGGCGGCGACGGGTGTGGCGCGCAGGCTGCGGATGTGGTCGATCAACCGCGGGGTCAGGCAGCCGACCAGCGAGATGAACAGCAGCGCGTAGATCGCGGTGAACCAGAAGCTGGAGAACACGTCGAAGGCCTGCAGCCGGTCCAGCCAGGGCCCGATCGTCGGGTGCTCGGCGATGTACTGGTCGACCTTGGACTGGTTGAGGTTGCGCTGCGGCAGCAGGGCGCCGGGGATCGCCGCGAGCGCCAGCAGGAACAGCAACACCAGCGCGGTGCCCATCGAGGTCAGGGTGCGCCAGGTGTTCCGGATCGGCGCGAACAGTCTCATCAGATCGGGAGCCTGACATCGCTGACGAACGCGTCGCGCACCCACGACACGAACTCGTTCCAGGCACCGGTCACCAACGCGGCGCCGACCAAGATCAACAGCACGCCGCCGAACACCTGAATGGTGCGGGTGTGCCTGCGCAGCCAGGCCATCCCCTGCACCGCGCGGGCCGAGCCGAAGGCCAGCAACACGAACGGGATGCCCAGGCCCAGGCAGTAGGCCAGCACCAGTGCGACACCGCGCGCCACGTTCGCGCCGTCGGTGGCCGACGCCACCGTGATCACGCCGGTCAGCGTGGGCCCCAGGCACGGGGTCCACCCCAGCGCGAAGACCGCGCCCAGCAGCGGGGCGCCCGCGACGGTCGACAACTGGCGCGGCGTGAACCGCGCGTCGCGCTGCAGCGCGGGCACGAACCCGACGAACACCAGGCCCATCAGGATCGTGATCACCCCGCCGATGCGTTGCAGCAGAAGCTGATTGCTGATCAACGTGGTCGTCATGCCGAGCACCGCGACGGTGCCGAGCGCGAAGACGGCGGTGAACCCGGCGACGAACAACGCCGCCGCGCCGGCCACCCGCAGCCGGGCCGCCTTCGTCGAGTTCGACGTTTCGGCGGAATCCACTCGCACTTTCGCGCCCGAACGTGTGTTTCGGCGTGACGGAGGGTGAGGACCGGGGGCTTGCTCGACGCCGACCACCGCGGCCAGGTAGGACAGATACCCGGGCACCAGCGGCACCACGCACGGCGAGGCGAACGACACCAGGCCGGCCAGCACGCACACGCCCAGCGCAAGCAGCACCGGCCCTGCGGCGGCGATCTCGGCGAACCCGGTCATGCCTTCGACTCCTGCTCGGCCGCCAGCCGTTCCACCACCGGCTGCAGATCCTCGGCGAGCAGCTCACGCAGGAACACCGCCGCCACCCGGTGCTGGCGGTCGAGCACCACGGTGGACGGGATGACGGTGGTGGGATAACGACCGCCGAAGGCGATCATGGTCCGCATCGGCGGGTCGTAGATGGACGGGAACGTGATGTTGCGGTCGAGTATGAAATCGCGTGCGGCATCAATGTTGTTGTCCCGCACGTCGATACCGAGAAACGCGACACCTTGCGCGCGGGTGGCGTGGTAGACGCGCTGCAGCTGGGTGATCTCGGTGCGGCACGGCCCGCACCACTGCCCCCACACGTTGAGCACCACCACGTCGCCCGCGAAGTCGTCGAGCGAGATGGTCTTGGCCGGGTCCATCAGGTCGGGGCCCTGCACCGGTCCCGGGCGGCCGCGACTCTCGGGCGGGTCGTAGAAGATGTCGGTCTGGCCGCCGGGCGCGACGAACTCGAAGGTGCCGCCCTGCGCGACGGCGTCGTCACCGGTGGAGCACCCGGCGAGCACAGCCGCGGCTGCGCTCAGGATGATCACCCATCGCCTCACGGCCCGGCCGGCTCGCTGTAGCGCCAGTCGACGAGCTTGTCACCCTCGAAAACGAATGTGTTCAACGACGCGAGGCCGCACATGCGTCTGCGCGGATCGTGGGCAAACCGCTTGCCGGTCATCGCCCTTCGCAGGATCTCGACGGGCAACTGGTGGCTCACACACACCGCCTCGTGGCCCTGCGCCTTGGCGCGGGCCCGGTCCAGGGCGTTGCGCATGCGCGCGGCGATGTCCTTGTACGGTTCGCCCCACGACGGCCGCAGCGGATTCCACAGGTGCCGCCAGTTGCGCGGGTCGCGCAGCGCACCGTCGCCGGGCGAAACCCGCAGGCCCTCGAAGATGTTGAGCGATTCGATCAGGTCGTCGTCGGTGTCGATCGGCAACCGCAGTCGCTCGGCGATCGGCGTCGCGGTCTCTTGGGCCCGCAGCAGCGGGGAGGCCACCACGTAGACGATGTCGCGGTCGGCCAGCGCCTCGGCGACCCTCTCGGCCTGCGCGCGTCCCCTCTCGGACAGGTGGTAGCCGTCGAGGCGGCCGTAGAGGATGCCCTCCGGATTGTGCACCTCGCCGTGCCGCATCACGTGCACAGTCGTCGTATCGGTCATGACGGCTCGACGGCCTCCGCTGCGGCACGTGCGGCACCGGGTAGCGCCGCGGCGATGCGCTCGAAGGCGTCGTCGTCCAGTGCCGTTGAGACGAACCAGGTTTCGAATGCGCTCGGCGGGGCGTAGACACCGGCGTCGAGCAGGGCGTGGAAGAACGCCGGGAACCGCCAGGTCTCGGTGGCCCGCGCCGATGCGAAGTCGGTGACGGGCCGGCCGGTGAAGAACACCGACAACATGTTGCCTGCCCGCGAAACCTGGTGCACCACACCGGCTTCGGTCAGCGCATCGCCGAGCAGTGCGGCCAACCGGTCGGCGTTGACGTCCAGGGCGCGGTAGACGGCGTCGTCGGCAGCCCGCAACGTGGCGAGCCCGGCGGCCATCGCGACGGGGTTTCCGGACAGGGTGCCCGCCTGGTACACCGGCCCCAACGGCGCGAGTCGCTCCATCACCTCGGCGCGACCGCCGAACGCCGCGGCGGGCAGGCCGCCGCTCATCACCTTGCCGAAGGTGAACAGGTCGGCGTCGACGGGATCGATTCCATACCAACCGGATCGGCTGACCCGGAAGCCGGTCATCACCTCATCGGAGATGAGCAGCGCCCCGTGCTCGGCAGTGACCCGGCGCAGCGCCGCGTTGAACCCGTCCACCGGCGGCACCGTGCCCATGTTGCCCGGGCTGGCCTCGGTGATGACGCACGCGATCTCGTCGCCGAACCGGCCGAAGACCTCCTCGACGGCGGCCACGTCGTTGTAGGGCACCACGATGGTGTCGGCTGCCGCGGCGCCGGTGACCCCCGGCGAGGACGGCAGCCCCAGCGTGGCGACCCCGGACCCGGCGTCGGCCAGCAGCGCGTCGCTGTGGCCGTGATAGCAGCCGGCGAACTTCACGATCTTCGCGCGTCCGGTGTAACCGCGGGCCAGCCGGATCGCGCTCATGGTGGCCTCGGTGCCGGAGTTGACCATGCGCAGCCGCTCGACGGGGGCGACCCGGGCGACGATCTCGGCGGCCAGTTCGGTCTCCGACGGCGTCGGCGCGCCGAATGACAGGCCGTCCACGACGACCCGGGTCACCGCGTCGACCACGGCCGGATGCGCGTGGCCCAGGATCATCGGCCCCCACGAGCAGACCAGGTCGACGTAGCGGTTGCCGTCGGCGTCGGTCAGCAGGCAACCGGCGGCGGAGGTGAGGAACCGTGGCGTGCCGCCGACCGAGGCGAACGCCCGCACCGGCGAGTTCACCCCGCCGGGGATGACCCGGCAGGCCTCGGCGAACAGCCGCGCGGACACCTCGGTGGAGATCTGGTCAGCACGCATGGCCACCAGTGTCCCAGCCTGGCCCAACGCGTCAACTACAGGGTGTAGTGGGGTCAGCCCTTCGGGGTGAGCACGAACACCGGGTGATCGGCCTCACGGGGCAGTTGTGTGAAGTAGCCCTCGACCACCCGGCCGGCCTTCTTGCGGTAGGCGGTCAGGATCGGCAGTCGGTCCTGCTCGGGGATCTCGCGCGCGACATAGGCCGTCGACCCGACCTCGACGTTGGGGTCGGCCCGCACGTTCTTCACCCACTCGGATTCGCCGCGGGTGGACACCAGGTACGTGGCGCCGTCGACGTCGACGGTGATGATCGGGATGCGCTGGGGCTTTTTGGTGCGCCGCGCCATCACCGTCAGCGTCTGGCCCATCCCGAAGAACTTCGCGATGGGGTTGAAGACCTTCCTGGTGAACGGGCCGGGCTTGAGGTATGCCATGGCTCCCGAGTTTGATGGCAGGTATGCAACTCCCGCAATGGTTGGCCCGGTTCAACCGGTACGTCACCAACCCGCTGCAACGGGTGTGGGCCGGGTGGGCGCCGACGTTCGGCATCCTCGAGCACGTCGGTCGCCGGTCCGGGCGCGTCTATCGGACTCCCCTCACCGTCTTTTCCACCGATGCCGGTGTGGCGATTTTGCTGACGTACGGCCCAGATCGTGACTGGTTGAAAAACCTCAAAGCCGCGGGCGGAGGCGTGCTCAAGCGCCACGGACGAACGTTCCCCGTGAAGGATCCGCGCGTGGTGAGTAAAGCCGAGGCGTCCGATCACGTGACTGGCATGGGCCGCCTGTTCTTTCCGCGACTGCCGTTCGATTACGCAGTGTTGCTTCGCCGGGAACAGTTGAGCTGACCCGACATCTCGCCGTTCGAATTGCCAGGCCGCCATTGTGCGGTGGAGGCCGGGGTTGCACTGCCGAGTGTTGACGAAATCTAGGTACAACAATTCGGATCGAGCACCACGCACAGCGCCTGCAGCGCCTCGGGGCGTATCCGGTGGAAGACGTTCATTCCACGCCGCTCGGAGTTGACGAGGCCGGCTCGGCGTAGCTGGCCGATGTGGTGGCTGATGGTGGATTCGTTGAGGTCCAATCTGTCGGCCAGTTCGCCGCTGGTTTTCTCCCCGGCGTCGGCGCCGAACAGAAACGACACGATCTTGACCCGGGCCGGGTCGGCGATCGCCTTGAGCCGCATCGCGATCTGCAGCGCGTCGTCGTCGCTGACGGGCCCGGCCGCGACCGGTGCACAGCACACCGGGGTGGACATGTCGATCACGGGTAACGCTTTGGGCATAACATCCATCCTGCCACGTTCTTGACATATATCAAAAAGGAGCGGATTCTGAACTCGGCGCCACTTCGATATATGTCACAACGATAGAGGAGGATCTCATGTCCCGAGTCCAATTGGCCCTCAACGTCGACGATCTCGACGAGGCCATCCCGTTCTACACCAAGCTGTTCAACACCGCGCCGGCCAAGGTGAAACCCGGCTATGCCAACTTCACGGTCACCGAACCACCGCTGAAGCTGGTGCTGCTGGAAAACCCGGGCAAGGGCGGCACCATCAACCACCTCGGCGTGGAGGTCGAATCCAGCCAACAGGTACACGCCGAGATCACCCGACTGAGCAAGGCGGGGTTGTTCACCGACGAGGAAATCAACACCACCTGCTGCTTTGCCACCCAGGACAAGGTCTGGGTGACGGGGCCCGCCGGGGAAAAATGGGAGGTCTATACCGTGCTGGCTGATTCGGACACCTTCGGCACCAGCCCGCAACACCTCGACGCTGAGGCCGAAGGCGAGGTCTGCTGCGGCGGCGCAGCCGCCCCCGATGCAGACCAACCAGCCGACGCCGCGACCTGCTGCTGACAACCGCTCCCAGGTCAGGTGGTCACCCCACCACGGTGGTCACCTGACCTGCGGTGGCGTCTCTCGCCCCGTCCATCCTGACGGTTTCTCGTGCCCCTGCCGCTCGGTGTTCGCGGGCTTGCGGACAGATTAGATGCCTGTCAATATCGATATGTGTCAAAATCATTGCCGGACCTGCCGGGTAGCCGGGGCTCCTGCCCGCCGGGGGCGCTACTGAGCGAGCCGCTGTGCGCTACGGAGGCCGCGGATATCGCGGCCAAGCTCAAGGCGCTGGCCGATCCGGTACGTTTGCAGCTGTTTTCCGCGATCGCCAGCCACACCGGCGGCGAGGCGTGTGTCTGCGACATCTCCACCGACGTCGATGTTTCGCAACCGACGGTGTCGCATCACCTCAAGGTGCTCCGCGAAGCCGGTTTGTTGACCTCCGAACGGAGAGCATCGTGGGTCTACTACGCGGTGGTGCCCGAAGCGCTGGCCAGCCTTTCGGTGATCCTCGGCACAACCAGCGTCGAGCCGGTCGGGGCACCGCAGTGACCGCCACGGCGCCGGCAACCGGATCAGCGGTTGTGCGCAAGATGTCGGTTCTCGACCGATACCTGACGGTCTGGATCGGCGCGGCGATGATCGCCGGCCTGCTATTGGGGCGCGGGGTCCCCGGCCTGAACACCATGCTGGAAGGTGTTCAGATTGACGGGATTTCGCTACCCATCGCACTCGGGTTGCTGATCATGATGTATCCGGTGTTGGCCAAGGTCCGCTACGACCGCCTCCACACCGTCACCACTGACCGCAAACTGTTGCTCTCGTCGTTGGTGCTCAACTGGGTGCTCGGCCCGGCACTGATGTTCACGTTGGCCTGGCTGTTACTTCCTGACTTGCCCGAGTACCGCACCGGGCTGATCATCGTCGGGTTGGCTCGGTGCATCGCGATGGTCATCATCTGGAATGACTTGGCGTGCGGTGACCGCGAGGCCGCCGCCGTCCTAGTGGCGCTCAACTCGATCTTCCAGGTCGTGATGTTCGCCGTCTTGGGCTGGTTCTACCTTTCGGTGCTGCCTGGCTGGCTCAGACTTGATCAGACCACGATCGACACATCGCCATGGCAGATCGCGAAGTCCGTACTCATCTTCCTCGGCATCCCGCTGATCGCCGGATACCTGTCCCGGCGCATCGGCGAACGCACCAAAGGCCGCGACTGGTACGAAGCGAGGTTCTTGCCCCGAATCGGGCCGTGGGCACTGTACGGCTTGCTGTTCACCGTGGTGGTTCTCTTTGCACTGCAAGGTGAACAGATCATCAGCCGACCACTGGATGTGGCCCGTATCGCGCTGCCGCTGTTGGCCTACTTCGCCATCATGTGGGGCAGTGGCTTCGTACTGGGTGCCGCGATCGGTCTGGGCTACGAACGCACCACCACCCTGGCGTTCACCGCCGCGGGCAATAACTTCGAACTGGCGATCGCGGTGGCCATCGCCACCTACGGTGCCACCTCCGGACAGGCGCTGGCCACCGTTGTCGGCCCGCTCATCGAAGTCCCGATACTGGTCGCGTTGACCTATGTTTCGCTGGCGTTGCGCAGCCGCTTCACCAACAGCACCATGTCTTCGAATTCGTCACCGACCCTTGATCAGCCGGCCGTCATCGACAAAGAAAGCACCCCATGACCGACAGTTCTGTCCCTCACCCCGGCCGCGATCTGTCCGTCGACCAGCAGTTGGCATTGCGCACTGCGGTTACCCGCCTGCAGGCCGAATTCGCCGAGGCCTTCGCCGTGGAAACCATCGAACGAGTCCTGAGATCCTCCTACGATCAATTCGCCAGCCGCGCCACCATCCCTAACTTTTTACCGCTACTGGCTGAACACTTTGCGCGCCAACAGCTTTCTGCTCTGGTCCGCGTTGAGGGCAAGGCCAGTGACGGCAAACCCACCGTGCTGTTTCTGTGCACACACAACGCCGGCCGCTCCCAGATGGCCCTCGGATTCTTCGCGCACCACGCCGGCGACAATGCCATCGCCTGGTCGGGTGGGTCCGAACCTGGTGACGAAGTCAACCCCGCCGCCATCGCCGCCATGCGTGAAGTCGGCATCGACATCACCGGCGAATTCCCAAAACCCTGGACCGACGAGATCCTGGAAGCCGCCGACGTTGTGATCACCATGGGCTGCGGCGACGCCTGCCCCATCTATCCCGGAAAGCGCTACGAGAATTGGGACCTGCCCGATCCGGCCGGACAAGACGTCGACGCGGTGCGCCCCATCCGCGACATGATCGACACCCAGGTGAGAGCACTGCTTGCCGAACTCGACGTCCCCATCACCCAATGACATCTTGACAACGCCAGCCGCGCGGTTGCCCCGCAACGCGTTGCCCGGGAAACGGGGCGGCCGCAGACTCCACGGTCACCGAGGGCGAGATCGACGTTTCGGCATCTTTTACTCGCACTTTCGGTGCGAAATGTCCGGCGGGTCATCCCCGCGGCCGCAGGCGCGCCGGGATCGGGCCCTTGGCCACCGTGGTCAACGGCACCTCGCAGTGGAACTCGGGGTCCACCGACTGCACCTCCATCGCGCGCACGATGGTGGCCAGCGCCAGCGTGGTCTCCAGCCTCGCGAAGTGCTCCCCGATGCAGGGCCGGCCCCCGCCGAGGAACGGCAGGAACTGCCAGCGGTCGCGGCCCTTGGAGTTCTCCGGGCTGAACCGGTCGGGGTCGAACTCCATCGGCCGCTCCCACAGCGTCGGGTCGTGGTGCAGCGCGTAGAGGCCCACCGCCAGCAGGCTGCCCGCCTCCACCCGGTAGCCGTCGACGGCGATGTCTCGGGTGGCCAGTCGCGCCACCCCCGCCGCGGGCGGACACAACCGCAGCGACTCGTGCAGCACCTGCAGCGTGTACCCCAGCCGCGGCACGTCTTCCGGGGTCAGTTCCCCGTCGCCGATCGATGCCGCCTCGGCGGCGACGCGGTCCTGGATGTCGCGGTGGTGGCCGAGGATCCACAGCGTGTGAGTCAGCGCCGTCGCGGTGGTGTCGTGGCCGGCGAGCATGAAGATCAGCAGGTCGTTGGAGATGTCCTCGTCCGACAGCGGTAGACCCGTCTCCGGGTCGGTGGCAGCCAGCAGCGCCTGCACCAGCGGCGCGTCCCGGTTCGGGTCGGCGCGGCACGCCCGCACCATGTCGTTGGTGATCTCGCGCATCGCGGTGACCGCGCGCGCGGCCTTTCGTCGCGCGGAGGTCGGCAGCCAACTGGGGGCCCGCACCGGGCGCAGGGCGCGGTCGGCGGTGTAGGAGGACGCCACGTGCATGCAGCGGGCGATGATGTCGGCGCGCTCGTTGAGGTCGATGCCCAGCACCGAACGGCCCAGCGACTGCATCGCGACCTTGCGGCATTCGACGTCGAGGTCGACCTCGCCGCCGTCGGGCCAGCGATCGACGAATCTCTGGGCGGCCCCCGACATGTGGCCCCCGAAGGCCCGCACGTTGTGCTTGGTGAACACCGGTTGCAACGCGCGCTTGCGCGGCCGCCACAGCTCGTTGGGCAGCACCCAGAGGCTGTCGCCCGCCATCTGGCGCACCTCTTCGTGGATGATGCACCGATCCGAGGAGGCGTCGCTGCGGCCCAGCACGTCGCGCATGCCCGCCGGTGACATCACCGCCACGATCGGCGGGTAGACCTGCTTCGGCGCGAATTGGATGCGGGTGATGGGTCCGCCCGCGTCGCGGATCTCTTCCTGGCCGGTGTCGAGCCTGCGTACCAGCTTCACGAGCTGCCAGAACGGCAACGGGTTCTTCGGCGCCAGCGGGAGCGCGCCGACATCGAGCGTCGAGGTCATATCAGGATTGTCTCGCAGCACTCCACGTTAAAGGCGCGCCTTCGCCTTTCGTCATGACCGCACCGGGCATCACCCGCAGCCGGTACGGGGTCAGCCGCAGCACCGCGAACTGGCTCGACGTCGGCCCGTCGGCCCACATCGGGATGATGCGGGGGTCGTAGCCGACCGGTGCGGGGGCGGTGGCGAACTTGTCCCAGACCGCCGCGCGGGTCTCGTCGTCGAGATACCACTCGACCAGACAGTCCACGCTACAGGTGTCGTGGCTGGGCGCCCAGTAGCTCACCGACATTTGCGGATTCACCGCCAGGTGCGCCTTCTTCACCGGACTGGGCACCGTCGCGATCCAACCCAGCAGATCGGTGCCGTCCCACTCCCACAACGGGTGCAGGATGCGGGTGCGCGGCCTGCTGTTGGCGTCGACGGTGGCCGCCGAGGCCCACACGATCGCGTGGGCCATCTCGACGAAGGCGGGCGCGATCCGCTCCAGCGGGGTCGCGCCCGGCGCCGGGTGCGCGCTCAGTTGTCGTTCTCGGTGTTCTGGTCGCTGAATTTCGGGTTGCCCTCGTCGTCGATCCACTCGTTGACCGCCGTCCCCACCACCGCACCGCCGGTGCCCGGCATCTTGGTGGTCGGCCGCTGATCATCGTAGGCCTTGGCCATCTCCTTGGCCTTGGCCTTGTGCTCGTCGGTGATCTCGGGTTTGGGTGTGAGCTTCTGGTCCTGGTCGGGTTCGTCGAGGACCTGATGGTGATCGTCGGTCCTGGGTTCGGAACCGTGCCGTTCTTCGGTACTCATGGACAACGTCTGCCCAGCGGTCCGACAAACAAAACGCAGGAGACCTAACCAGCCGACACCGTGCGCAACGCGGCGGGCAGGCTGGGCAGGAAGTGCGCAGTGGCGAACGCGCGGATGTCTTCGGGGGTCTGCAACGGCTGGGCGCTGGGCAGCAGCAGCACCATCGCGGCGTACCGCAGGATCGTGTCGGCCAACTCGTAGACGGTCGGCTCACCGATGCGCTCGGCGAACCCCGCGGGAAAGATCACCCGAAGGGCCTCGGCCATCCGGACGATCGCCGCGCCGTAGTGCCGATCGGCCAGTTCCAGTACCAGCGCGGGCTCGTCTCTGATCATCCGGTCCAGCACCCGGTGGCGGCGGAACCGCACGATCGCGTGGGTGAACGCCTCCACGTAGTAATTCGACTGTGGCCCAGCCTGTTTCAATTCGTTTGCGATGTCGGCGAACAACATCACGTTCTCCCGCTCGATGACGGCGGCGATCAACTCGTCCTTGTTGGCGAACCGCCGGTAGATGGTGGTCCGGCTGACGCCTGCGCGACGGGCCACGTCCTCGAGCGCGACCCGCCGAAACCCGTGCTGTTCGAACTCGACGACCGCGGCGTCGAGGATGGCTTCTGTGGTGCGGTCAGCCCCTGGCATAGCCGCGGCAGGCATATCCGTTGTAGCGCACCGACATCGGCAGACGATCCCACACCCAGTTCACCGGCCGCGTGCGCCACAGCGCCGCGAAACGCTGGTAGCGCCGCTCTTGGCGCTCGCTCCACGGCAGGCCCAGCAGATCCCGTGCGCGCGGCGGCAGCCCGCCGGTGGTGAGGAACGCCGCGACGGGGTTGAACACCGGCGCGATGAGCCGCCACGCCCAGCCCGGCACGCCCTTGGGTTGGGGGAAGCCCTTGGTGACGTAGCCGACGCCGTACAAAGCGGTCTTGTGGGCGACGACGATCTCGTCCATCATCCGGTCCCAATACCGTTCGAACTCCGCGTAGTTGGCGGGCATCGGCCGGTCGCTGACGCCGTAGCGCCGGTACCACGTCTTGGACTCGAGGTAGATCTGTTCCTTCTCCTCGCGGCTGAGCCGCTTGACGAAGGTGTCGGCGAAGTACAGCACCTGTTCGACGAACGTCGCGTGCGCCCAGAAGTAGGTCTCGGGATCCAGGGCGTGGTAGCGGTTGCCGTCCGGCATGTCGCCCTTGATCTCGGTGTGGAAGTCACGCACCTGCAGGCCGGGGTTGTCGTCCTCGGACCCGTAGACCGTGTTGAAGATCGGCGGCAGCGAGCGCTTCACCCGCGCCGCGGTGTCGGCGAAGAACACCGAGTGATCGAGCACGCCCTGGCCGAGTTCGGCGAGCATGTTCTGCAGCACCGCGGGCCGCGGGCCGATGAGAAACATCCGGTTGTCGCCGAAATAACGCCAGACCAGCGATTGCGGCCCCAACGGCAGAGCATCGGGCAGGGCATCGGGGGCGCTCTCGACGGCGTCTCGGGCGTCGGCCAACTCAGTCATGTGCAACAGTGTTACAGATTTCGCACTTTGTACCAAATCTGAGCCGCGAGCGACCGCGTATGCACGTCGAAAGCCGCGAAAATGCGTACATTCGCGGTCGCTCGCCGGATCAGCCGGTGCGGCGAAGCCGCGCGACCCCCAGCACGGCCAGCACCCCGGCCGCGGTGGCCAGCAGCAGCGACAGCACCACCCGCGGCGCGCTGTACATCACCGACTCGGTCCACGGCTCACCGTCGAGAATCGGCGGCACCGCCACCGTCGTGCTCGCCGCCAGCCAGCACAGCACGGCGCCGACGGCCGCGGCGAGGGCCAGCGTCAGCGCGATGATCGCCCGCCCGCGGGTTTTCACGGCGCGGGATCCCCGGGGATGCGTTCCTCGACGAGCTGGGTCAGCGCCGCCCGCAGCCGCTGATGTTTACGCGCCCACGCCTGCGCACCGCGGCCGTTGGTGAGCTTGAGCCCGATGCCGGTGCGCCCGCGTGGCACCCCGGTGAGCTCGCCGAGCGCGCGCGACGACTGCCACTTGGGCTCCTCGGGGCCGCTCGGTTCGGGGTAGATGCGCACGATGTCGTCGATGGCCAGCCGTTCGGTGCCCTGGCGCAGATAGTCCGGGGTCAACTCGACCGACGTGTGGATTCTAGCCGCCTTGACCTGGATCGCCAGGAAGCCGCCGACGAGCACCAGGAACAGGCCCGGGATCAACAGCTGCACGCCGTAGCCCGCCGACGCCTGGATCAGCGCCATCGCGATGGCCGCGGCGGGTCCGGCCAACAGCCACCACCAGCTCGCGCCCTGCTCGTAGTAGAGAACCGGTGGGGCGTCGATGTCGTCGGTCACTGCGTCTCCTCACGGGTCTGTGCGGCGGGCCGCGTCATCAGCACCGCTCCGGCGCCGAGCGGAAAGACGGCCAGCAGGGTGAATATGTGCAGCACGCCGAGGGTGGCCACCACACCGACCAGCACCACGATCGCCAACGCCAACGCCACCGCGGCGCGCCGGAACCGGGGGTCACCGGCGCGGGCCCGGCCCGCCAGAAACGCCATCGCGCCGCCCGCCACGATGGTGAGCACGGCCGCGCCCCGGTAGGCCGTCGGCAGGTCCATCCCGGCGGTCGCGGCGATCAGTCCACCAAGGATCAACATGACGGCCGCGGCCAACCAGCACCAGAACCCTGCGACGACGACCCGCGGTCGCGACTGTGGAGCTGTCATGGTCGAGCCAGCCTAACCCGTCACCGCGTGAAGAACGCCTGGGTGTCCTTGCGGTGCAACAGGAACATCCCGCCGGCGATCAGCACCGACCCGATGATCGTGGTGACCGCGTAGATCACCGCCACCACGGGCGGACGGTCGACGGTGAACAGGCTCCTGGCCACGAACACGACGCTGGCCACCGCGCCGCCCGTGAGCACCGTGCGCGCCCATCGGTAGCCGTGCCGCATCAGGATCGAGAAGGTCAGCACCACCGCCGCCAAGATCAGCACGAACAACACCGACATCGCGAGCAGCGGGCCCGCCAGCGCGCCACCGACCCCGCCGACCAGGTCGGCGATGTACCCCGCGACAAGCAGTGGCAGCGCGATCACCCACAGCCAGAACCCGGTGTCGACGTCGGGCGGACGGCCTTCGGGTTCCTTCTGGTCCGGGCCCGCGCCCTGCGGCGGTTGCTCAGGGCTCACGCCAGCCAACCGGCGACGTCGGCCGCCCAGTACGTCAGCACGATGTCGGCCCCGGCCCGGCGGATGCCGGTCAGCGTCTCGAGGGCCACCGTCGGCAGGTCGATCCAGCCGTTGGCCGCCGCCGCGCTGATCATCGAGTACTCACCGGAGACCTGATAGGCCGCGACGGGCACCGGCGACATGTCGGCCGCGGCGCGCACGACGTCGAGGTAGCCCATCGCGGGCTTGACCATCACGATGTCGGCGCCCTCGTCGATGTCCAACTCGATCTCGTGCAGCGCCTCGCGGGCGTTGCCCGGATCCTGTTGATACGTGCGACGGTCCCCGTCCAGGCTGGAGGCCACCGCCTCCCGGAACGGGCCGTAGAAGCCGGAGGCGAACTTGGCGGCGTAGGCCAGGATCACCGTGTCGGTGTGGCCCGCGGCGTCCAGGCCCGCCCGGATGGCGGCGACCTGACCGTCCATCATTCCGCTCGGGCCGACCACCGCAGCGCCCGAGTCAGCCTGCGCCACAGCCAATTCCACGTATCGCGCGTTGGTGGCGTCGTTGTCGACCCGCCCCGTCGCGTCCAACAGCCCGCAATGCCCGTGATCGGTGAACTCGTCGAGACAGGTGTCGGCCATCAGCACGGTGTCCTCGCCGAGGTCCTTGGCAAGGTCCCGCAGCGCGACGTTGAGGATGCCGTCCTCGGCGACCCCGGCCGAGCCGTCCGCATCCTTGTCCTCGTCGCGCGGGACGCCGAACAGCATCAACCCGCCCACGCCGGCGACGACCGCGTCGGCGGCGGCCCGGCGTAGCGAGTCGCGGGTGTGCTGCACCACGCCCGGCATCGAACCGATCGGCCGCGGTTCGTCGATACCGTCGACGACGAACATCGGCAGCACCAGATGCCTTGGCTGCAGCGATGTCTCGGCGACCAGACGGCGCAGCGCCGGTGTCGACCGCAGCCTGCGGGGGCGGTGGCTAGGGAAGGCCATGCAGTGACATCCCTTGTCGCCCTATCGCCGGCGGCTCTTCTTACGAGGCGGCGGCAGCGCACCCTCCGCGCGCAGCCGGGCGGCATGCTCGGCGAGCGCATCGACCAGCGGACCGACCGCGGCGACCTCGGGCTGCACGTCGACCCGCAGCCCGAATTCCGCTGCGGTTTCCGCGGTCTTGGGCCCGATGCACGCCACGATCGTGCGCGCGTGCGGCTTACCGGCGATACCGACCAGGTTGCGCACCGTGGAGCTCGACGTGAAGCACACCGCGTCGAAACCACCGGTCTTGATCATCTCGCGGGTGGGCGCCGGCGGCGGGGCCGCCCGCACCGTGCGGTAGGCCGTCACGTCCTCGATCTCCCAACCCCGTTCCCGCAGCCCCTCGGCCAGGGTCTCGGTGGCGATGTCGGCACGCGGCAGCAGCACCCGGTTGACCGGGTCGAAAACGTCGTCGTAGGGCGGGAACTCGTCGAGCAGGCCCAGCGAGGACTGTTCACCCGACGGCACCAACTCCGGCTCGATACCGAACGCGCGCACCCGGTCGGCGGTCGCCTCCCCCACACACGCGATCTTGACCCCGGAGAACGCCCGGGCGTCCAGACCGAACTCGTTGAACTTCTCCCACACTGCGCGCACGGCGTTGGTCGAGGTGAACACCACCCACTGGTAGCGGCCGTCGACCAGGCCCTTGACCGCACGCTCCATCTGCGCGGGGCTGCGCGGCGGCTCGACGGCGATGGTCGGCACCTCCATCGGCAATGCGCCGTGCGACACCAGCCGATCGCTCATCTCGCCGGCCTGGTCGCGGGTACGCGGCACCAGCACGGTCCAGCCGTACAGGGCGCGGCTCTCCCACCAGTTCAGTTTCGCGCGATTGGCCACCGTCTTACCTATCGTCACCACCAGCGGGCCGGCCAGCGGCCCGGCCGGTTCCATACCCGCGGGCTTGTCCAGCACCGCCTTGTCGAGCAGGCCGGCCAGCGTGGTCTCCACCGAACGCTGTTGGCAGGTGGTGCCGTTGGCGGTCACCACCGCAGGCGTCGTGTCGACCAGTCCGTGCTCGATGAGCGTGCGCGCCGCGTCGGGCAGATGCGTCGCGGTGGCGCGCAGGATCAGCGGGCCCGGCGCGGCCGCCAGTGCGCCCCAGTCGACGTCACCGCGGACGTCGGACACGGTGTGCGCCGACCCCAGCGGCAGGCCCGCGTAGGTGGGCACCGCGGTGGTGTCGGGCAGTCCCGGCACGATCTCGAAATTCAGGTGGGTCCTGGTCAACGCCAACACCTCGGTGATCACCGCGTCCACCGACAGCGGGTCACCGGCCACCAGCCGGACCACGTCGACGCCGGTGCGCGCTTCGCCCGCCAGGGTCTTGGCCACCTCGGCCGGATCCCCGAGCGCGGGCCGGATGTCCGGACCGCCGGGGATCTCACCGGCCGCATCGGCGTCCGCCGCTGCCTGCGCGTCCCCCGCCTTCGCGTCCTTGGCGTCCTTCGCGTCCTTGGCCTTCTCCGGCTTGGCCGGCTGAGGTCCCGACGGCGGCGGCAGTTCGCAGCCCACCAGCGCCAGCACCGCTTCGGGCACATCGGGGTCGGTGAAAACCAGGGCGGCGTTGGCCAGCACGGTGCGTGCCCGCGTGGTCAGCAGGGCCGGGTCACCCGGGCCCGAGCCGACGAACGTGATGCGGCCCGGCTTCGGCTTGCGCCCTCGCCCGCTACCTTGGCCTGTCATCTATCACTCCGCTCTAAGTGCTCTGTGTGCGCGCGTTCGGCGACCGCGTCACGCGCCCGATCCGCCCATGAGCTCGCGCGCCCCGAGTTCGAACAACTCCTCGGCCACCGAGAGCCCGAGCTCCCGTGCCCGATCGGGTGTCCCCACACCGGACGCGCGGATCACGTCGGATCCGTCCAGTGCCGCCACGCAGGCGCGCAGCGACACCTCTTCGAAGACCCGGCCGTCCTCATCGATGGACTCGACCACCTCGGCGATCGTGCCCACCGGAGCCGAACAGCCGGCCTCCAGTGCGGCGAGCAGGGCGCGTTCGGCGGTGACCGCAGTCCGCGTGTCGGCGTCGTCAAGCTCGGCCAGCAGCGCGGCAAGCTCGGTGTCGCCCGCGCGGCACTCCACCGCGAGCGCGCCCTGAGCCGCTGCCGGCAACATCTGCACCGGCTCGAGGGTCTCGGTGACATCGGCCAGTCGTCCGATGCGGGCCAGTCCCGCGCGGGCGACGACGATGCCGTCGAGTTCACCGTTGCTAACCCTGTTCAACCTGGTATCCAGGTTGCCTCGTAGGGGGCGAATTTCCAAACCGAGACCCAGTGCACTAAGCTGTGCCATCCTCCGCGGGCTCGACGTGCCGATCAGCGAGCCCGCCGGCAACTCCCCGAGCACCAGCCCGTCGCGGGCCACCAGGGCGTCTCGCGGGTCTTCGCGCGGCGGAACCGCGGCGACGGTGAACCGCGGGTCGACCGCGGTGGGCAAATCTTTGTGCGAGTGCACGGCGGCGTCGACGCGGCCGTCGTGGATCGCCTCACGCAGCGCGGCGGTGAACACCCCCACGCCGATGTCGATGATGGGGCCCAGGTGGCGGTCGCCCTCGGTGGAGATGATGACGAGCTCGGCGTCCTGCCCCTTGGCGATCAGGGCGTCTCTGATGGTGCCGGCCTGGGTGGTGGCAAGCAGGCTGCCGCGGGTGCCTATCCGAAGAACGGTCAAGTGTTACTCAGTTTTGTCGAGATCGTTTGTGAACAAGGGCAATTCGGGACCTGCGACGGCGTCGACGGCCTGCTGGTCGAGTTCGAACAGTTCCCGCAGCGCCTCGGCGTAGCTGTCCCCGCCCGGCGCGCTGGCGAGCTGTTTGACCCGAACCGTGGGGGCGTGCAGCAGCTTGTCGACCACCCGGCGCACGGTCTTGGCGACCTCGTCGCGCTGCCCGGTGTCCAGCCCCGGCAGCCGGTTGTCCAGCCGCAGCAACTCGGCCTCGACCACGTCGGCGGCGCGCTGGCGCAACGCGGTGACGGTCGGCGTCACCTCGGCCATCCGCTGGCCGGCGAGGTACTTCGCCACCTCGGCGGCGACGATCGCGCGGGCGGCCTCGGTGTCGCTGGCCGCGGCGCGGGCCGTCGGCTCGCGCTGGATGCGCTCCATGTCGATGACGTGCACGCCGGGCAGGCCGGCCACCGCCGGGTCGACGTCGCGGGGCATTCCGAGGTCGCAGATCACCAGCTTCGTCTTGGTCTGCAGGCCCTGCGCGAGGCCGCGGTGCACGTCGGCGAGCGACACCACCGGCCGTACCGCCCCGGTGCAGCTGACGACGAGGTCGGCGTCGGTGAGCAGCGGGGGCAGATGGTCGAACGGGAACGCCTCGGCCTCGACGCCGAGTTCACGCACGTTGTCGGCCAGCCGCTTGGCGCGCGGCAGGCTCCGGTTCACGACGTGCACCCGCGCGATACCCGCGCGCGCCAGGTGGCTGGCGGTCAACGCACCCATCGAGCCCGCGCCGACGACCACCGCCGAGCGGCCGGCCAGCGCGCCCAGCCGGGTGTCGGCCATGCCCAGCGCCACCGATACCACGGAGGCGCCCGCCGCGTCGATCCCGGTCTCGGAGTGCACGCGTTTGCCCACCGACAGCGCGCGCTGCGACAGTTCGTGCAGGGTGCGGCCGACGGAGTGGTTGGTCTCGGCGGCGGCGTAAGCGCGGCGGACCTGCCCGAGCACCTGCTGTTCGCCGACCACCGCGGAGTCCAGGCCGCTGGCCACCGCGAAGAGGTGTTCGACCGCCGCCTCGGCGTAGCGCACATAGGCGTGTTTGGTCAGTTCGTTCAGCGACATGCCGGAATGCTCCGAGAGCACCTGTCCGATCACCGACAATCCGCCGTGGAACGCGTCGACGACGGCGTAGATCTCCACGCGGTTGCAGGTCGAAAGCACCATCGCCTCGGTGACCAATGACGACTGCAGGACCTGATCCACGATCTTGGCCTGGTCGGATTCGTCAGTGGTCAACTGCTCGAGGACGGACACCGGCGCGCTGCGGTGCGAAACCCCGAAAAGCAACACGCTCACGGCCGCATCACCACGTCGTCCAAGGTAGTCGGTAAACAGTTAGCCGACCAAATTCGCGACGAGACCGACATCGAGACGTCATCGCCCCAGGTCGGCCCGCAGCCGCGGTTCGTCGACCTCCCAGTAACTGTGTTCGGCGCCGTCGAGCAACACCACCGGCAGCCGGTCGCCGTACTCCTCACGCAGGGTGGCGTCGCCCGCGGCCGCCGCGGCATCGACATCGGTGACCGTCAGCCCGAAGCCCAGTTCGGTGGACAGTTCGGCCAGCCGGGCCGCGGCCTGCGCGCAGATGCCGCAGCCGTCTCGCGTCAACAACTCCACTCGGCGGTGCACTCGACCAGTATCGCCTCGACACGATTTAGGGTTGAAGGCGTGTCGGAATCCGGTCGCATCGAGACAGAGCAGCTGGCGGGGCCGACCACTCCGGCGAACCACCAGCTCGCCGGTCAGGCCAGCGCCGAAGCGGCCATCACCGACCTCGCCCAGGGGCAGTCCGCGCCACCACCGGCCCCGCCCGCCGATCTGACCGCGGCGGCGTTCTTCGACGTCGACAACACCCTGGTGCAGGGCTCGTCTCTGGTGCACTTCGCGCGCGGGCTGGCCGCCCGCAAGTACTTCACCTACGGGGATATCGCCAAGTTCATCTATGCCCAGGCCAAGTTTCAGGTCATCGGCCGGGAGAACAGCGACGACGTGGCCGAGGGCAAGCGCAAGGCGCTGGCGTTCATCGAGGGCCGGTCGACCGCCGAGCTGGAGGCGCTGGGTGAGGAGATCTACGACGAGATCATCGCCGACAAGATCTGGCCCGGCACCCGCGCGTTGGCGCAGATGCACCTCGACGCCGGCCAGCAGGTGTGGCTGGTCACCGCGACGCCGTACGAGCTGGCCGCCACCATCGCCCGCAAGCTGGGTCTGACCGGCGCGCTGGGCACCGTGGCGGAGTCCGTCGACGGCGTGTTCACCGGCCGGCTGGTCGGCGACATCCTGCACGGCACCGGCAAGGCGCACGCGGTGCGGTCGCTGGCGATTCGCGAGGGCCTCAACCTCCGGCGCTGCACGGCCTACTCCGACAGCTTCAACGATGTGCCGATGCTGTCGCTGGTCGGCACGGCCGTGGCCATCAACCCGGACGCCGACCTGCGCGAACTCGCCCGCGAGCGCGGCTGGGAGATCCGTGACTTCCGCACCGCGCGCAAGGCCGCACGCATCGGCGTGCCCTCGGCGCTGGCGCTGGGCGCGGTCGGCGGCGCGCTCGCCGCGATCGTGTCTCGCCGCCAGGAGAGCCGTTGACGCGCTGATAGGCTTTCGCGCCAAATGGCTATCGCTGAAGACATCATCGGGACCCATTACCGCTATCCCGACTACTTCGAGGTCGACCGGGAGAAGATCCGCGAGTTCGCCCGGGCGGTCAAGGACGAGCATCCCGTCCACCACAGCGAGCAGGCCGCCAAGGAGTACGGCCATGACGCGCTGGTGGCCTCGCTGACGTTTCTGGCGGTGGCCGGGCGCCGGGTGCAGCTCGAGATCTTCAACCAGTTCAATGTGCCGATCAACATGGAGCGGATGCTGCACCGCGACCAGAAGCTGACCTTCCACCGGCCGATCGTGGCCGGCGACAAGCTCTACTTCGACTCCTACCTCGACTCGGTCACCGAGTCGCACGGCGCCGTGGTCACCGAGGTCCGCGGTGAGGTCACCGACGCCGAGGGCAAGCCGGTGATCACCAGCGTCATCACGGTGATGGGTGAGGCCGCGTCGGACACCGAAGCCGACGAGGTGACCGCGCAGATCGCCGAGGCGCGCGACGCGGCCATCAAGGCGATGATTGCCAAGCAAAGCGCCAAGGACAGCTAGCTTTTCGCCAGCCCAAACCTCAGCCGAAGAATGTGTTTCGCCGGTTGGTCAGCAGCTGATAGAGCGTCTGCTGAATGTTCTCGCGCACGTGGTCGGTCAATTCGAACGTGACCATCGGGTCGTCGGCGGCGGACTCGTCGTAGTCCGCGGTCTCGATGGGCTCACCGAACTGGATGTACCACTTCGACGGCAGCGGTACCATGCCGACCGGGCCCGCCAGCGGGAACAGCGGCGTGATCGGGAAGTACGGCACGCCGAGCAACCTGGCCAGCAGCTTGACATCGGCGATCATCGGATAGATCTCCTCGGAACCGACGATCGAGCACGGCACGATCGGCGCCCCGGTCCGCAGGGCCGCCGACACGAATCCGCCACGGCCGAACCGCTGCAGCTTGTAGCGGTCCTTGAAACGCTTGCCCAGCCCCTTGTAGCCCTCGGGGAAGACCGCGGTCAGTTCGCCCGCAGCCAGCAGTCGGTGCGCGTCGGAGGTGCAGGCCATCGTGTGGCCGGCCTTGCGTGCGGCCTGGCCCAGCACCGGCATGTCGAACACCAGGTCCGCCGCCAGCAGTCGCAGGTCGCGCTGGGCCGGGTGGTGGTCGTGCACCGCCACCGCGGCCATCAACCCGTCAAACGGCAGCACCCCGGCGTGGTTGGCGACCACCAGTGCCGCACCGTCGTCCGGCAGATGCTCGATACCGGACACCTCGACCCGAAACCACGACCGGAAGAGCACACGCAGCAACGGCAGAAAGATTGCGGTGTTGAGATGCGGGTCGAATCCGAATTCGTCGACGGTGTAGTCGCCGGACATCCTCTTGCGGACGAATTCGGCGACCGCTGCGATCCCCTTGGCGAGTTCGGTCGGGGTCTGCGCGACGGGTTCCGCGCCGGAGGCGGCGCTGCGGCGCTCGTCGATCTCGCGGACCACCGCGGCGATCTGTTCGGCCGACGCGTGCGCGGCGGCGTCGGAGAGCATCGAGGGATGTCGACGAGAATTGTTGGCGCGCGCGGCCGCCGCTGCGCGTCGCTGAGCCGACGATCGGCCCGAATTCGTATGCAGCGGAATCACTTTCGCCTTTTGTTCGCCCGCCACGTTGTACCTTCTCCCCACCCCGACATGAATTGTTAGTTACTACTAACGGCCCCACCGCTGCGCCGCCGCCACGGCGCGACTCTCCAATGAGCGTACCCATCGTGGGTCGATGATCGGAGCCAATCCGCGACCCCGCACGTAGTCGTCGAAGGCTTCTGCGGTTGTCCACTTCGGGCTGTAGCCGAGTTCGGTGCGCATCCGCGTCGTGTCCATGACACGGCCATAGCTCATGTAGTCGATCTGCTCGCGATCCATTTCAGTGTAGCGAGTTGCGCGCCATAACGAATCGACCGCCCACACCGCTGCCCGCGGCAACGGCAGCGGCAGCCTGCCCGCTCGCCGGATCGCCTGGCTCATCATGATGATTCCCGACGCTCCGATGTTGAACGTGCCCGCCTTGCCCGCCATCGTCGCGCGCTCCAGGGCACCCAGCGCGTCCTGTTCGTGCAGCAGTTGCAGCCGCGCGTCGTGGCCGATGACCGTCGGCACCACCGGCCCGGCCAGATACCGCGACAGCGCCGTATCCATCGCGGGCCCGATCATGTTGGCCAGCCGCAGGATCGTCACCGCGATGTCGGGTCTGCGCCTGCCGAGTCCACGCGCGTAGCCCTCGATGTCGATGCTGTCGCGGGCGAACCCCTCCCCCGGTGGCCGGCGCGCGCTGGTGTCCTCGGTGAACATCACCGGGTCGCGGGGACCCGAGCCGTAGACCTCCGACGTCGACTTGAGGACCACCCGGCGCACCGAGGGCGCCTTCTGACAGGCGGCGAACAACTGCATCGCGCCCATCACGTTCAGTTCCTTCAGCGTGGCCCGCCCGCCGGAGCCCGGCGCATAGGACGCCGCGGCGGCGTGCACCACGGTGTCGACGTCCCCGTTGCGGATCACCTTGGCGATGAACGGGTTCCGGATGTCGGCACGCACGAATTCCGCGCGGCCCATCCGACGCAGCAGATCCTTGCTCGGTGCGATCGCGTCGACGGCGATGACGTGATCGATCAGCGGATTCTGCGCCAGCCGGGCGGTGAGATAGCCACCGAGAAACCGGCATGCGCCCGTGACCAGGACGATCTTGGGGTAGTGCACGGTATCGCGGGAATCGGAGTCCCCGGGACGACCCTCAGGAGCCATCCGGCCAGCCTATCGGCCGAACCGAGAACCTACTTGCCGAGCTTTCTGCGCTGGACCCGGGTGCGACGAAGCAGCTTGCGGTGCTTCTTCTTCGACATGCGCTTACGCCGCTTCTTGATGACTGAACCCATGAACTCCGCTACCTACGCTCGACTGTTGACCCGGCCACCTTACCTGTGCGGTCGGGGCGGACGAAAAATCTGTCGCCCCGGGCGTGACAGACGGCCGGGAGCTGCGGGTCCGGTCAGCCCGCGTCGAAGTACGAGCTCTCCAACATGTCGTGCACCGCCTTGGCGTGCACCCGAAACGAGCGGCCGACCCGGACGGCGGGCAGTTCTCCGTTGTGCACCAAGCGGTAAACCGTCATCTTGCTGACCCGCATCAGGCTGGCCACCTCGGCAACAGTGAGGAATTGAGCACGTGGCGGTTGACCGTCGGAAGCTCCCGAACTCGAACTGTCTCGCTTTCCGCTCGACGAATCACGCCCCGATGGCCCGTTCATAGACGTCATCGCAACCCAATCAGTCAGGCACGGGCTGTCCCAGCGGCTTCCCCACCGCTGGCACCCACCCGTGCTTACACCCTGGAGAATAGCGTGGCGGATGGGATTACTGCGACGGGTGTGGGCTATTCATTTCGAAATCATTTCGAACTCACCGAATTACTCCGGTGTAATTCCTAGCTGCTCAGCGCGTGTTTTTGCGGCATGCACCGCCGCGGCCACCGCCGCCCGCAAACCGCCTTTTTCCAGTTCCCGCAGACCAGCGGCGGTGGTGCCACCCGGCGAGGTAACCGTCGCGCGCAGCTGCGCGGGGCTGGTGTCGACCGGCGCCACCATGGACGCGTCGGGGCCGCCGTCCGCGGCCCTGACATCGTCGAGTTGCTGCAGCAGCATCGCCGCCGAACCCGCCATCGTCTGCGCGGCCAGCCGGATGGCCACCTCCCGCGACAGGCCCGCCTCGACGCCCGCGTCCACCAGGGCCTCGACCATCAGGAAGAAATAGGCCGGGCCCGAGCCCGAGACGGCGGTGACGGCGTCCAGCTGTGACTCCGGCACGGTGAGCACCTCACCGACCGCGTCGAAGATCGCCGACACCTCCTTGACGTGCTCGGCGGTGGCGAACCGGCCCGGCGCCAACGCGCTGGCACCGCCGCCGACGGTCACCGGCGCGTTGGGCATCACCCGGATCACCGGCGCCCCCGCGGGCAGCCTGTTCTCGAAGAAGGCCGTCGTCACCCCGGCCGCGATGGTCACGAAAACCTGTTCGGCCGTGTCGGTTTCGGCTTTGGCCGCGGCATCGGCGATCTCGGCGACCAGACCCTCGACGTCGAACGGTTTGACCGCGACGATCACATAGTCGGCGGTGTCGACCGCCTCGGCCACCGTCGTCACCAACACCGAGTGCGTCTCGGCCAGGAACTTGGCGCGGGCGGCATCCTTTTCGGCCACCACCAGGTCCTTGACCTGCCTACCGGCGCGCAGCAGTCCCGACAGCAGCGCCGCGCCCATACCTCCACCGCCGACGATCGCGATTCTGGCCATGCCGGAAAGCATGGCAGATGCGGGCCGGGCTACGCGCTCGGCACCATCGCGAGTTGGCGGGTCTGCACCACGATGTGGCCCTCGCTGTCGACGACGATGTGGTCCTCGTCGAACCAGTCCTGGCCGATCTGCACCGTCGTGCACAGCACGCGTAGCCACCCGTCGGCGGGCCGGGTGCGCAGGTACGCCGTCAATTGCACGGTGGGTGCCCACCCCATCCGGTTCACGCCGAACGTCACCGGGGCGGACACGTCTCCGCACAACAGCGCGAACAGCACGTCGGGCACCGCGCCCTTGGGCCGCACCCAGTGCTCGATCACCGGGGGCCCACCGTCGGACCGCGGCGCCAAGGAGGTCAGGGAGGGCCGGATGTCGCAGCCGTGCGCCAGATGCACGATGTCGGCCATCGGGTGGCCGGGCCCGATCGGTTCCAGACCCGGCGGCGGATCCGGCTGCATCAGCGGGATGACGGGGTTGACCGACAGTAGCGGCGCGACGTGGTGTTCGGGCTCGCCCAGCGTCACCGCGGCCCGCACGGCGGTGCGGTCGCCCTGGTTGAGTTCGACGTCGATCAGACTGACGCGACGGCCCCGCTTGCGCACCGTGGTGACCGCCCGCAGCGGGCCGGGATCCGGTGCCCACAGGAAGTTGCCCGACACCGCGATCGGCTCGACGTCGCCGCCGCCGTCGTCAGCGCCGCTGCGATATTCGGTGCGGGCCGCATTCGCACACAAGGCCAGCATCGCCCCGCCGTGCACCTTCGGGCCGATGGTCCAGTGCTCGTTGAGCGCACCGTCGTACACGCCGTCCCCGGCCGGGGTCAGCGCCATCGCGTCGGTGAACAGGGTTGAGCTCGACATGTGTCCTCACTTGTGATCAGCGCAGCAGATGCGCGCGGGCGAACTGCAGCGACTCGGCCAGCAGCGCCTCACGTTCGCCGGCCGTGCGCGCGCCCGAGGTGGTGACCTCAAGGATCACATGCCCGGAAAAGTCCCCGGCAGCCAGCATCTGGCAGATCTCGACGGTGGGCTGGGTGCCGCGGCCGGGCACCAGGTGCTCGTCGGTGGAGGCGCCGCTGCCGTCGCACAGATGAAGATGCACGAGCCCGTCGCCCATCCGGCGGGCCATCTCGATGGCGTCGGTGCCCGCGGTCGCGGTGTGGGACAGGTCCAGCGTGTAGTGGGCGTGGTTGCCGTCCAGCGGGTCGTAGGACGGGGCGAACGCCGAGATGCCCGGCCCCGGTTTACCGCCGCGCTTGCGCATCCGCTCGATCGAGGTCTGGCCCGCCCCGAAGAACCGGTCGGCGCGGAACGGGAACATGTTCTCGACCGCGACCAGCACGTCGCTTTTGGCCTCGAGTTCGGCCACCTGCTCGGTGAAGCCTTCGGCGTAGCGTCGCTGCCAGCGAAACGGCGGGTGCACCACCACGGTCTGGGCGCCGAGCTGTTCCGCGGCGCGCACGCTGCGCTCCAGTTTGGGGATCGGGTTGGCGCCCCACACCCGCTGCGAGATCAGCAGGCATGGCGCGTGCACCGACAGCACCGGCATGTCGTAGCGCTCGGAGAGCTTCTCGACGGCGTCGATGTCCTGGGACACGGTCTCGGCCCACACCATCAATTCGACGCCGTCGTAGCCCAGCTTCGCGGCGTACTCGAATGCGGCCTCGGTCCGCAGCGGATAGACCGAGGCCGTCGACAGGCCGACCTTGATGGCGGGGCGCACTGTGTTGTCGGCCGGCCCCTTAACCCGACTGCAGCAGCGCCAGCGGGCCCAGGGTCACCAACGCGCCCACGGCCACCGCGATCAGCGTGCTGCCGATGTCCTCGGTCTTGCGCACCACCCGCACCCCGACCACCAGGCCGAGGATCACCAGCACCGACAACACCAGCGCGACGATGTTGTTCCACATCCACAGCTGGTCGAACGCCACGAACAGCCCGGCGCCGAAGGCGACGGCCAGCACGCACTGCCCGACGACCAGGGCAGCGTGGGTGAACCTAGACATCCCGGACGGCTGGGCGGCGTCGTCGAGGTCGTCCTCGAGTTCGGCGTCTGGTTCGGTCTCGCGCGGCCCGCCACGGGCCAGATCGTCGGCGACGGTCTGGCCGCCGAACAGCGTGCCCCCGGTGGAGCGCAGGTAGGACGGCAGTTCGTCGCGGTCGTCGACATCGAGGTCGGTATCTCCGGCGACATCCAGGTCGGTTTCCTCGTCGTCCAGATCCTCATCCAGGTCTGGTTCGACGAGCGCGACCGCGGCATCGTCGTCCTCGGTGAGATCCGGGCCGGGGTCCGGGCTCATCTGCTCGGCGGCGGCCCCGGCCCCGTCCGCACCGAAGCGGCGCGGCGCGAAGGCCGAGCGCCGCGGCGGGGTGAAGAAGTCCAGGTCTTCGTCGGTCTCGCGGCGCGAGACGTGCTCCGCGTAGTCCGACACCGCGTCGGCGTAGTCGCCGTCGGTGTCCTCGGTGTCTTCGGCGTCTTCGTCTTCGGCGTCGGTGTCGGTGTCGGCACGGTCCCCGGGGGCTTCGAGTTCCTCGGGGGTTTTCTCGGCGATCTCCTGTGGAACCTCGGCCTTTTCGACGGCGGCCTCGGGTTCGTCGTCGACGGCAACCATCGCCTCGGCGGTCGGGGCGGGCTCGTCCTCGGGTGCCTCGTCCCGCACGATCGGGATCTCGCCGGTCAGCTCGGCGACCGTCACCGAGCCGTCACCGCGCCGCCGCCGGCGCCGGCCGCCGACGGGCGGGGCGCCGATCGTGCCGTTTCTCGCCAGCAACTCCGCGACCGAGATCGGGCGGGTGTTGCTCTGGCTGTCGTCTGGTCCTGTCATTTCTGTGTTGCCTCTGGCCTAGTACTTCGTTGACGTCGGCGCCGTGCGCGCCTGTGGTTCGCCGCTCAGCCTCCCTGCACGGGTGTCTGCACTGGAGCTTGATCGACGACACCGCCGACGAAGCCGCTGCCGTTCGCTTCGCTGTCGAGTTTCCGCAGAATCAGCCCTTCTCGCAACGCCCATGGACAGATGTCCACGGTTTCGATACCGAGAGCCTTCATGCTTGCCTCAGCTACCAACGCCCCGGCGACGATCTGTGGCGCCCGATCGGCACTCACCCCTTCCAACTCGGCACGGTCAGCCGCGGTCATCCTAGAGATGAATGCTATGAGCTGCCGCAAGCCCGTGGCCGTCAGTGTCCTCTTCACCCGCGGTCCTGCCCCGGACGGCGCCGCGCCCGTCAGCCGGGCCAGCGAACGGAACGTCTTGGAGGTGGCCACGGCGAGGTCGGGGGTCCCGGCTTCGAGCACCTCGGCACCGGCGTCGGCAAGCTCGGTGGCCAGCCAGTCGCGCAGCATCGCGACCCGGCGTCGGCCGGGCGGGTCGTCGGGCAGCCACTCACGGGTGAGCGTGCCCGCCCCCAGCTGCAGCGACAGCGCCACGTCCGGCTCCTCGTCGACCCCGTTACACAGCTCCAGCGAGCCGCCGCCGATGTCGATGTTCACGATGCGCCCGGCGCTCCAGCCGTACCAGCGCCGCACGGCCAGAAACGTCAGCCGCGACTCGTCGACCCCGGGCAGCACCTTGAGGTCCACCGTGGTCTCGGCCAGCACCCTGGCGAGCACCTCTTCGGAGTTCGTGGCGTCGCGCACCGCGGACGTGGCGAACGCCATCAGCTCCGCACAGCCCGAACTCGACGCGATCTTGGCGAACTCGTCGACGGTGTTGATCAGCTTGTCCGCGCACTTGCGGGTGAGCCTGCCCTCGCTGTCGATGGCCTCGGCCAGGCGCAGCGACGCCTTCGTCGAACTCATCGGCGTCGGATGGCCGCCGCGACGGGCATCGACCACCAGCAGGTGGACGGTGTTGCTACCCACGTCGAGCACGCCTAATCGCACGTCTCAAACCTAATGGGTTTACCGTTGATTCTTGTGAGCGCATCGCATCCTGGCGAGGTGGAACTCGACTTCGCCCGTGAATGGGTGGAGTTCTACGACCCAGACAACCCGGAACATCTGATCGCCGCCGACATGACGTGGCTGCTGTCGCGGTGGACGTGCGTGTTCGGCACCCCGGCCTGTAAGGGCACGGTGGAAGGCCGGCCCGACGACGGCTGCTGCTCGCACGGCGCGTTCATGTCCGACGACGACGACATCGCCCGCCTCGACGACGCGGTCAAACACCTGACCGACGAGGACTGGCAGTATCGCGCCAAGGGGCTGGGCAAAAAGGGCTACCTGGAGATGGACGAGTACGACGACAAGCCCAATCTGCGGACCCGAAAGTTCAAGGGCGCGTGCATCTTTTTGAACCGGCCGGGTTTCGAAGGCGGAATCGGGTGCGCACTGCACTCCAAGGCGCTGAAGATGGGCGTCGAACCGCTGACGATGAAGCCCGACGTGTGCTGGCAGTTGCCGATCCGGCGCACCCAGGAGTGGGTGGAGCGACCCGACGGCTCGGAGATCCTCAAGACCTGGATCACCGAGTACGACCGCCGCGGCTGGGGCGAGGGCGGCGCAGACCTGCACTGGTACTGCACCGGCGACCCGAACGCACACGTCGGAGCCAAGCCGGTGTGGGAGTCCTACGGGCCCGAACTCACCGAGTTGCTCGGCGAGAAGGCTTATGCCGAACTGGCGGCGATGTGTCGACGCCGCGGCGGGCTGGGCCTGATCGCCGTGCACCCGGCGACCCGCCTGGCCGAGTAGCGATTTCGGCGTGGCGGGTCGCGCTGAGCGCGACTGCGTGCACCGAAATCGCGGGTCAGCCTTCGAGTTTGTAACCCAGTCCGCGGACGGTGACCAGGTGCACCGGGTTGGCCGGGTCAGGTTCGATCTTCGAGCGCAGCCGCTTGACGTGCACGTCGAGGGTCTTGGTGTCGCCGACGTAGTCGGCACCCCACACCCGGTCGATCAGCTGCCCGCGGGTGAGCACCCGTCCGCTGTTGCGCATCAGATACTCGAGAAGGTCGAACTCCTTGAGCGGCAACGTGATCGGGTTGCCGTTGACCGACACCACGTGACGCTCGACGTCCATCCGCACCGGACCGGACTCCAGCACACCGTCGCCGACTGCGGCGTCGTCGTTGTCGGCGCCGCGGCGCAGCACCGCCCGGATGCGCGCGATCAACTCGCGCGCCGAATACGGTTTGGTGACATAGTCGTCGGCACCGAGTTCGAGCCCGACCACCTTGTCGATCTCGCTGTCGCGGGCGGTCACCATGATCACGGGCACGCTGGAGCGCGCCCGTAGTTGCCTGCAGACGTCGGTGCCGCTCATCCCGGGCAGCATCAGGTCGAGCAGGACGATGTCGGCGCCGGACCGCTCGAACTCAGCGAGGGCCGACGGCCCGTCGGTCACCACGGTGGCCTCGAAGCCCTCCCTGCGCAGCAGGAAGGCCAGCGGATCTGCCAAGGACTCTTCGTCCTCCACAATCAGCACACTGGTCATCGGTCGTGTCGGTCCTCTCCATCGGGTTGGCGCTCTTGGTCGTCTTGGCAGTCATCGGGATAGGCCGGAATCGACAGCGTGAACGTCGAACCGGTGCCGGGTTGGCTCCACAACCGGATCGACCCGTTGTGGTTGGCGGCGACGTGCTTGACGATCGCCAGCCCCAGTCCGGTGCCACCCGTGGCCCGCGACCGGGCCTTGTCGACGCGGAAGAACCGTTCGAACACCCGCGCCTGATCGGCCGGGTCGATACCGATGCCGCGGTCGGTCACCGCGATCTCGATATCGTCGCCGCGGCGGCGCCTGCTCACCGACACCGCGGTGCCCTCCGGCGAGTAGGAGATGGCGTTGGACACCAGGTTGGCGATGGCGGTGACCAGCAGCGACTGGTCGCCGAGCACGCGGTAGCCGGTCGGGGCGTCGGTGGTGATCTCGATGTCGGCGTTGTCGGCGGCCACCTTGTAGCGCGACAGCGCCTCGGCCACCACGGTGTCGACGTCGACAGCCTCCAGATCGGGCAGCCGCTCGCCGCCCTGCAGCCGGGACAGCTCGATCAGTTCGCCGACCATGTTGGCCAGCCGGGTGGATTCGGTGAGCATCTTGCCGGCGAACCGGCGCACGGTCTCGGGATCGTCGGCCGAGGCCATCACGGCCTCGGCGAGCACACCCATCGCCCCCACCGGCGTCTTGAGTTCGTGGCTGACGTTGGCGACGAAATCCCTGCGGGTGGCCTCCATCCGGGCGTGCTCGGACTCGTCGTCGGCGTAGACCACCGCGAACCGCCGATCCAGCTCGGTCAGCAGACGCACGTGGCCTCGCACCGAGAGCCCGGAGCGGCCGGTGGGCTTGCGCGGCGTGAGATCGACCTCGACGTCATCGCCGGTGGCCAGCGTGCGCTGCGCGGCCAGCCACGCGCGGTCGTCGAGCAACCGGCCGCGCACCACCCCGAGCTCGCCGGCGCGACGGTTGCAGTAGACGACGTCGCGGTAGGTGTCGACCACGACGATCCCGGTCGGCGACTGCGCGACGATGTGTTCGAGCATCTGGGAGACGGTGATGCCGGCCTGCGCGGTGACCCGCCGTTGCCGACGGTCACGGAACCGCGGCACCAGCCCCGCCCCGATGGCCACCCCGGCGGCCAGCGCGAGCAGTGCCATGAACACCGCGAGCAGCAGCGCCGAAACGACACTCACGTGAAAAGCGTACGCATACGGTGAACGGCATCCCAGCAGCGTGCGGCCGAACCGGGACACATCACACTCGGAATGCCCGAAATTCGGGGTTCCGACGGCCGCTGTTCACCCGGCGTTTGCCGGGCGGTGCCTCAGGGCGTTACTTCGCGCCCTGCGCGGCCACCGCGGCGGCGCCTGCGGCCGCGGCCTCGGGATCGAGGTAGGTGCCGCCGACGACCGTCGGCTTCAGGTCGCCGTCCAGGTCGTAGCGCAGCGGGATGCCGGTGGGGATGTTGAGCCCGACGACCTCCTCGTCCGACATCCCGTCGAGATGCTTGACCAGCGCGCGCAGCGAGTTGCCGTGCGCGGCGATCAACACGGTCTTGCCGGCCCGCAGGTCGGGTTCGATGGTCTGGGTGTAGTAGGGGACGAACCGCTCGACGACGTCCTTGAGGCACTCGGTGCGCGGCGGGCCGCCCTCGATGTCGGCGTAGCGCGGATCCCCGTCCTCGCTGTATCTGCTGCCGGGTTCGATCGGCGGGGGCGGGGTGTCATAGCTGCGCCGCCACGCCATGAACTGCTCCTCGCCGTACTTCTCCTTGGTCTCGGCCTTGTCCAGGCCCTGCAGCGCGCCGTAGTGGCGCTCGTTGAGCCGCCAGTGCCGGTGGACCGGGATCCAGTGCCGGTCGGCGCGGTCCAGGGCCAGGTTCGCGGTGGTGATCGCACGGCGCAGCAGCGAGGTGTAGAGCACGTCGGGCTGGCGGTCCAGTTCCTTGATCAGTTCGCCGGCGCGGACGGCTTCGGCCCGGCCCTTCTCGGTGAGGTCGACGTCGACCCAGCCGGTGAACAGGTTCTTCGCGTTCCAGTCGCTTTCGCCGTGGCGGAGCAGGATGAGCGTGGCAGTGTCTTTCGAGCCCATGACACAGAGACTAGTCGGCGGCCCGAGCGCGCCTGAGGTGGCTTGAGGCCCGCGCCGAGATCGACGAAATGGCGTGAGGTTCTCGCACAAATCCGCCCGTGTGTCCGTTGGGCGGAAAAAAGGGGTCAGTCGTCGTCGATCAGGTGCGCGAAGGCGCGCAGGTTCTTCAGCGATTCACCCCGCGACACCCGCCACTCCCACTCCTTCTGGATCGACGAGCGAAAACCCAACTCCAGCAGCGTGTTGAAGTCCGAGTCGACGGCCTCGAGCACCTGACCGAGGATCCGGTCGACCTCGTCGGGGGTGACCGACTCCAGCGACATCCGGCCCACCAGATAGATGTCGCCGACGTTGTCGAGCGTGTAGGCCACCCCGTAGAGCCTGCGGTTGCGCTTGAGCAGGAAGCGGTAGACGCCCTCGTGGTTCTCGTCGGGCTGACGGCAGACGAACGCCTCGATGCGCACCGAGTGCTCACCGATGGACAGGATCGTGTTGGTGGTCAGCCGGCGTTCACCGGGCAGTTCGACGATGATCCCGGGCAGCCCGCCGTGCGCGCCCTCGTGATAGGAGCACACCAGCCCGTTCTCTTTGCAGGCGTCCTCGATGACCTGCCGCGGGTTCACGCCCGCACCCCGCGCCGCATGGTGAAGCGCCGGCCGTTGCGCCGCGCGGGCAGGTCCGGTCCGCCCAGCCGGGCGCGGTGGTCGGCGATCGCGCGGCCGTAGCTGGCCAGCAGCGCGTCCACGGTGCGACGCCACGAGAACGACGCGGCGTGCTCGACCGCGGCGGTCCGCATCGCGTGGAGGTCGCGGCCCAGCAGTGCGTCGATGGCCCGCGCCCAGTCGCCGACGTCGTGGCCGTCGACCAGCGTTCCGGTCACCCCGTCGCGCACGGCCACCGGCAGCCCGCCGACCGCCGCGGCCACCACCGGGGTGCCGCAGGCCTGGGCCTCGATGGCGACCAGCCCGAACGATTCCGAATAGCTGGGCACGGCAACAAGATCGGCGGCCCGGTAGACGTCGGCGAGCGCTTCGCGCGTCTGCGGCGGCAGGAACGTCACATGCTCGGCGATCCCGAGGTCGTCGGCCAACCGGATCAGCGCGTCGGGGGCGGCCAGACCGCTGCCCGACGGACCGCCGGCCACCAGCACCCGCAGCCGGCTCTTGTCGGGGAGTTCGGCCGCCGCACGCAGCAGTACATCGGGGGCCTTGAGCGGCTGGATGCGCCCGACGAAGGCCAGCACCCGCTCGTCGTCGGCCAGCCCGAGCGCGGCGCGCGCGGCGCGGCGGTCACCGGGGGTGAACGTGTCGAGGTCGACGCCCGGGTGCACCACGTCGATGCGGGCCGGATCGGCGTTGTGCAGGGAAACGAGTTGCTGCGCTTCGGTTTCGGTGTTGACGATCAACCGGTCGGCCTCGTCGACCACCTGTTGCTCACCGACCGCGCGCAGCGGCGGTTCGGGCGTGTCGCCGTCGGCCAGTGCGGAGTTCTTGACCGCGGCCAAGGTGTGGGCGGTGTGCACCAGCGGCACGGCCCACCGGTCCCGGGCGAGCCAGCCCACCTGCCCCGACAGCCAGTAGTGCGAGTGCACGACGTCGTAGTAGCCGGGCTCGTGGGTGGCCTCCGCGCGCAGCACACCCGCGGTGAACGCGCACAGCTGGGTGGGTAGATCGTATTTGTCCAGACCCTCGAACGGCCCGGCCACCACATTGCGCACGATCACCCCCGGCGCCACCGGCACGACGGGCGCGTCGGTCGAGGACGTGGCCCTGGTGAAGATCTCCACTTCGACGCCGCGAGCGGCCATCTGGAGGGCGGTCTGCAGCACGTAGACGTTCATCCCGCCTGCGTCGCCGGTGCCCGGCTGCGCCAACGGGGAGGTGTGCACCGACAAAACGGCTACACGTCTGGGTGCCGGATCCGTGGCTGGGCGCACACACTCATGTCTACACCGTGGCTTCCGGGCGGGGCGCCAGCGCCCGGCGCATCGCCCCGACCGGGTCGGCGTAGAGGCCGCCGAGCGAGACCACCCCGGCGCCCGCCTCCTGCACCCGGTTCCCGAACGACGTGACCCGGATCTGGCGCGGGGCCATCACCGACCGCCCCGCGAATGCGGCCTCGACCAGCCCCATCCCCTCGGGATACTCGGTGAACCCCTGCCCACCGACCACCAGGTCGTCGGGGTTGAGCATGTCGCGCAGCAGCGCGACGGCCTCGCCGAGCACCCGCGCCCGCTCGGCGAGCAGCGCCTGGGCCCGGTCGTTGCCGGACCGGGCGGCCCTGAGCACGCCCGGCATCGTCGAGCCCGGTCCGTCGGCGGGTACGACGCGCGCCGCGCGCGCGGCGACCAGCACGGCCTCGTCGCTGACCGTGGACTCGAGTTGGCCGGTACCGCCCAGCAGTTCGGAGTGCGCGGGCAGCGCGGCGATGGTGCCCGGCCCGCTCTCCGGGGAGTGCACGCGGCCACCGATCGACAGCGCGTAGCCGACGGTCTCGCGGGCGTAGACGTACAGGCTCGTCGACGCCGGGGTGGGCGCCCGCCGGGTCCGCAGCAACAGTTCGGCGCCGGCCATCGCGTCCACGTGGGAGGCCACCGACACCGGAAGGCCCAGCGCCTCGGCCAGCACCGGCCCGACCGGGGCGTCCGACCAGCCGAGCCGCGGATGGTCGAGGGAGCCGGTGGCGCCGTCGACGACGCCGCCCGCGGCCACCCCCACCCACAGCGGGCGACGCCGGTGCCAGCGGCTCAGGTACCGGCGGGCGCTGTCGGCCAGCGACGCCAGCGCGGCGGACTGTGCCCCTTTCGGCGTCGGGGTCTCGACGACGTCGAGCGTGCGGCCAAACAGGTCGGTGGCCACGATGCTGGTGGTGCGGGCGCCGATGTGGATGCCCAGCGTCAGGTACGGCTCGTGGTTGACCTCGACAGGCACCCGTGGCCTGCCGACCGCGCCCGACACCGCCAAATCGGCGCGCTCACGCAGAATGCCGGCGTCGAGCAGCGCGGTGACCTGCCGGTTCACCGTGGCGATGCTCAGTCCGGTGACGCGGGCGATGACGTCGCGCGCGATCGGTCCGCGCGAACGGGCCGCGCCGAACACCGAGGCCGCGGCGGCGTCGGCCACCCGCAGCGAGGGGGCCACGACGTGGTGTCGGGCCAACAGCACGCGCTTGGCGTGAGCGGCCGAGGCGGGACGGGGAAGAGTGGTGGTGCGCACGGGGTGTCCTTCGGGGAGTCGACGGGAGGTGGGTCGGCGCCACACCTGGCGACTCAGCGGGACAGCGAAGCAGTTATCCGGGGTCGCTCAAGCGCGGCAGATCGCGCGGCGACAACAACAGCTCCGGGACACGAGGAGAAATTTAGCACGGGAACTACAGTTGGGCAGATGATGACCGCGAACAGTGACGGCCGGATTGCGGTGGTCACCGGCGCCAGCGCCGGCATCGGCGAAGCGACCGCGAAAACCCTTGCCGCCCAGGGTTTTCATGTGATTTGCGTGGCGCGCCGCGCCGAGCCGATCGAAGCGCTGGCCGCCGAGATCGGGGGCACCGCGATTGTGACCGACGTCACTGACGCCGACGCGGTGGCCGCGTTGGCCGACCGCGTCGACAGCCTGCCCGGGCAGGTCTCGGTGCTGGTCAACAACGCCGGCGGGGCCCGCGGCCTGGAATTGGTGGCCGAGGCCGACATCGAGAACTGGCGCTGGATGTGGGAGGCCAACGTGCTGGGCACGCTGCGGGTGACCCGCGCGCTGCTGCCCAAGCTGATCGACTCCGGCGACGGGCTGATCGTCACCGTCACCTCGATCGCCGCGTTCGAGACCTACGACGGCGGCTCGGGTTACACCTCGGCCAAGCACGCGCAGGGCGCGCTGCACCGCACGCTGCGCGGTGAGCTGTTGGGAAAACCGGTGCGGCTCACCGAGATCGCGCCGGGCATGGTGAAGACGGACTTCTCGCTGCGCCGGTTCGACGGAGACCAGGACCGGGCGGCCAAGGTGTACGAGGGGGTGACCCCGCTGGTCGCCGAGGACGTCGCGGAGGTGATCGGGTTCGTCGCATCGCGGCCGGCGCACGTCAACCTGGACTTCGTGGTGATCCGGCCGCGCGATCAGGCCAGCGCCTCGCGCTTCAACCGCCGCTAACCGGTGATTCGTGTGCGTTGAGGAGCGCTCACCGCAACAGAATGCACACAAATCGCTCAGCGGCCGGCCGGTTGCGGCGCCCCCGACGGCGTGGCGGGTGCGGTGCTGGGAATCGCGTCGGGCGAGGGCGCCTCGGTCAGCGCCGACATCGCCTTCCACTCCTCCCACGGCACCACCCAGTCCCAGATGTCGCCGTCGCTGTAGGACAACTCGATGCGGGTCCCGGTGACCTCGACGGGGTCGCCGTAGATCGCCGAGCGGAAGTACTGCTCGGCGTCGCCCTCGGACAGGTTGATACAGCCGTTGGTGACGTTGCTGCTGCCCTGCGACCCGAGGCTGGCCGGGTTGGCGTGGATGAACTCGCCGTTGTTGGAGATCCGCACCGCCCACCGCTCGTGGATGTTGGCGTAGCCGGCGGCCGGGTTGGTCATCCAGAAGTCCTCGTACTTCTCGGTGACGACGTGGATGCCGCTGCGGGTGACGTTGCGGTCCAGGTCGCCCTCGCCGTAGCTGCAGGCGAAGTCCATGATGACCCCACCCAGCTCGTCGATCACCTGGATCCGGTGCGACGGCGCGTGTGCCCGCACCACCTGGCGACGACCGATCTCGAAGTGCAGCGTCGCGTCCTGCGCGCCGTAGGCGCCGTCGCCGAACGGCACGCCGTAGAGCCGGGAGTCGACGTTGACCTTGGTGCCCGGCGGGAAGTACTCCCTGCTGCGCCAGTGCATGCGTGAGCCGCCGACCTCGTCGGGCAGCCACGCCCAGCCGCCCTCGACGGGCGGGTCGGTGGTCACGGTGACGGCCTTCTCGACGGCGGCCTTGTCGCTGACCGACGCATCGAACTGCAGGATGATCGGGGCGGCCACACCGACGACCTGACCGTCGGCGAGCTGGAACTGCCCGCTGACCTGTCGGACGGGGTTGACGGTGGTGAAGCCGCCTTCGACGGGCACGGCCTTGCCGTCGCGTCCGACCACCGAGCCGCTCCAGCCGTAGTCGACGCCATAGCCCAGCGGTTCGGTGGTGTGAAACGAGGTGCGGTCGCGGTCCAGCACCCCGGCGACGACCCTGCCGTCCGGGTTCCTCAGCGCGATGCGCTGAAACCAGCCGTCGGTGACCTCGATTCGCACCGGCGCGGTCGGGTTCACGTCGGTGGCGCCGGCGGCAGGCTCGAAGCTGATCGACGGGGCGGACGGTGCGCTCGCCTCGCCGGACGTGGTGGCCGACCGGCCCGCGCACGCGGCCAGCGCGCCGGGAGCGACGAGGCCGATCGCGAGCACGGTCAACGCCCGCCGCCTGCTGACGTGCGGCGGCACCGCGTCGAAGCTGGGGCCTGGGCTCACGTGAACCCAGCGTACCTACAGAGAGCAGCCGACCAGGGTCGGCTCGGGCACCAGATCGATCCCGAATGTCGTTC
The DNA here is from genome assembly GCF_053483675.1 of Mycolicibacterium sp. XJ1819. Taxonomy (NCBI): domain Bacteria; kingdom Bacillati; phylum Actinomycetota; class Actinomycetes; order Mycobacteriales; family Mycobacteriaceae; genus Mycobacterium; species Mycolicibacterium sp. XJ1819. The sequence goes on from NZ_JBEFST010000017.1 coordinate 67,538, forward strand.
TCACACCGTCGCGTACCGTCCTTGCGAGCGCAATCACATCGGCGGTCGTGGCCCCGCCGCGGTTGGTGATCGCCAGCGCATGCTTGGTCGACAGCCGGGCGACCGCCCCCTCGCCGGGATAGCCCTTGGCGAAGCCGGCGCGCTCGACGAGCCAACCCGCGGCCAGCTTCACCCCGTCCGGCGCGGGGTAGTTGGGCACCGGACCCTCGACGCTGTCGCTGATCCGCCGCAACGTCGCGGGCGTCACCACCGGGTTGGTGAAGAACGAGCCGACGCTCCAGGTGTCGTGGTCGGGGTCGTCGAGCACCATTCCCTTGCGCGCCCGCAGCGCAAGCACCGCCGCCCGCACCTCGGTCGGATCGACCCGCGAATCCGGTTCAGCGCCAAGCGCCTTGGTCAACTCCCCGTAGCGCAGCGGTGCGCTTCGGCCGTCTGGGTCGAGCGCGAACTCCACTTCGAGCACGATCGAGTCCTGCGAGCCCTTGAGCACGCTGGTGCGGTAGCCGAACCGCAGCGTCTCCGGAGTCACCCAGCGCTGCTCGCCGGTGCGGCGGTCCAGCAGCCGCACCCGCCGGATGGTGTCGGCCACCTCGGCGCCGTAGGCCCCGACGTTCTGCACCGGGGTGGCTCCCGCCGAGCCCGGGATGCCCGACAGGCACTCCAGTCCCCCCAGCCCGTGTGCCAGGGAGGTGACCACCACGTCGTCCCAGGACGCACCCGCTTCGGCGCGCACCACCGTGTCCTCGACGGTGATCTCCGAGTTGGCGATCAACACCACCGTGAGGTCGGGCAGGTCGTCGGCCAGCACGACGTTGGACCCGCCCGCCAGGATCAGCGGATCACCGTCGAGCGTGCGCAGCACGTCGATGACCTTCTGAGTGGTGTCGCACCTGATCAGCCGCCGGGCCACCGGCCCGACCCGCAGCGTGGTCAACGGCGCCAGCGGCACCGCCTCCTCGACGGCCGCACCCCCGATGAGCGAACTGACCACGGGCGGTAACGGTAGCCTGGCCAGCTATGCCGCGCTCATTCGACATGGCCGCCGAATACGAAGGCACCGTCGAACAGGTCCACCAGGCGTTCAGCGACCAGCGGTACTGGCTGGCGCGGTTGACCGATTCGGGTGCCGACGACTACTCGCTGGAGTCGATGACCGTCGACGCCGACGGCGGCATCGACGTCGTGACGACGCAGACGCTGCGCTCCGACCGGCTGCCCGGCATCGTCACCCAGTTCCACCGCGGCGACCTGATCTTCATACGCGAGGAGACCTGGTCGCCTGTCCGGGACGGGCGGGCCACCGCGACGGTCAACGGCGCCATCAAAGGCGCGCCGGCCAAGCTCGGCGGCACCGCGGTGCTCGCCCCGACCGACGGCCGCTCACGGCTGGAGTTCACCGCGACCGTCGAGGTCAACGTGCCCCTGGTCGGCGGCAAGATCGAGAACTTCATCGGCAGTCAACTCGTCGAGTTGCTGATCGCCGAGCAGCGGTTCACCACGGCGTGGCTCACGGAGAACGCGTAGCGCCGCCCAGCGCGGTCAGGCAGAACCGCCACAACCGCTCCTTGAGCTCGTCGAGTTCGCCTTCGGCGTGCGGGGCGAAGGCATAGAAGTGGTAGACCGAGCGGACCAATTCGGTGATCAACCACGAATCCCACTCGGGATCACAGGGATTGAGCAGTCCGGCATCGATGGCGGCAACCACTTCGGTACGCACCAGATCGACGAACGGCTTCTCGGCGTCGGCCAGCTCCTTGGGAAACTGCCGATGCAACCGCCAGCGCGTCGACACCACGAACCGTGCCATCGAGGCGTCGCGGCTGTCGCCGCCCAGACGCTCCAACGTCGACATGATGTAGAAGCGCAGCCGCATCAGGGGGTCGGGCATCTCGGCGGTGGCACTGACCCAGCGTTCGCACGCATCCACCATCGCGTCGCCGACCACGGCCAGCAGCAACTCGTCCTTGCTGGCGAAATACCGGTAGAAGGTCTGCAGCGCGACCCCGGCTTCGGCGGCCAGTTCCTGGGTGGTGAACTCGTCACCCTTGGTGGCGACCAGCCGCCGCGCGGCATCGAGCATCTGGCGAACCTGCTGGGCGATGCGCTCGCGGGAGCGCTGTACGGCCGCCGATCGCTCCACGGCACGCTCCACCCAAGACACCGGGAAATGCTAGCGCTCAGGCCTGTCGCGTGGGTCGGCTCGACGACCGCGCGAGCAGCGCCGAGACCCAAAATGTCGCGGCCGCGTCCATCCAGTTGGGCAGCTGCATGGCGACGACGTCGCCGGGGCCCACCCCGCGGGCACGCAACCCGGCCGCCAGACGTCGCGCCACGGTCTCGACCTCGGCGAAGGTGCCGGTGAACGGCCGCACGCTCGAGTGCACCCGAAACGCGGTGTCGGGGCTGGCCGTCAGCGCCTCGGACACCAACGCGCCGAGGGTTTCCGACGTCCACCAGCCCTCGGCTTCGTACCGCGCGGTCAGAGTCGCGGGGACGGCGCCTGCGGTGATCAGTCGGTCCTCCATGGCGGTGCGAAGCCTGCATCCGAGCGGGTGTGATCATAGCAACACTCTTTGTGAGATGAGAGTGTGATTCTCGTTCTACATGCATCGAAAGCACCCTTTTGTGCCAGTACGCTGACGACATGCGGATCGCCCTCGCACAAATCCAAAGCGGCACCGAGCCCACCGCCAACCTCGGACTGGTCGAGGACTACACCCGGCGTGCCGCCGATGCCGGCGCCCGGCTGGTGCTGTTCCCCGAAGCGACGATGTGCCGGTTCGGTGTCCCGCTCGCACCGATCGCCGAACCGCTGGACGGGCCGTGGGCGTCCGGGGTCCGCGCGATCGCCGAGCGGGCGGGCGTCGTCGTCGTCGCGGGCATGTTCGTTCCCGCCGATTCCCGGGATGGCCACCCCAGGGTGACCAACACCCTGCTCGCGGCGGGCCCCGGCCCGGACGGATTCATCGACACCCACTACGACAAGATCCACCTCTACGACGCCTTCGGATTCACCGAATCGAACACCGTCGCGCCCGGCACAGAACCGGTGGTGATCACGGTCGACGGCGGTCAGGGTCCGGTCGCGGTCGGCCTCACGCTCTGCTACGACATCCGGTTCCCCGAGCTGTACATCGAATTGGCCCGCCGCGGAGCCCAACTCATCACCGTGCACGCGTCGTGGGGCAACGGCCCCGGCAAACTGGACCAGTGGACACTGCTGGCCCGGGCGCGCGCCATCGACACCACCGGCTTCGTCGCCGCCGTCGATCAGGCCTACCCGGGCGACGAGCTCGCGGCCGCCGGCCCCACCGGCGTGGGCGGCAGCCTGGTCGCCTCGCCGGTCGGGGCCACCGTGGTGGTGGCGGGTGCCGACCCGCAGCTGCTGGTCACCGACGTCGACCTCGACGCCGCGGCCAAGGTGCGCGAGACGATCGCGGTGATGAGCAACCGCGCAGAGTTCACCCGCACAGGTAAGGCAGAATCGCGGGGGTGACCGATCCCTGGGCTCGCCCCAATCAGCCACCCGAGCCACCCCAGCCACCGCCGCTTCCGCAGGGCCCCCCGCCACCTGCACAGGCTCCGCCGCCGGCGGCCGAAGGACCGGGCCCGCAGCCACCGGCTGAGCAGAAGCGCTCGCCGGCGGAGGTGCTCAAGAACCTGTTCCGCGACCCGCTGTCGATCGTTCTCGTGGTGGTCATCGTGGTGGCGCTGACGGTGGCCGGCGTGCTGGCCGGCGAGTTGTACGCCCGCAACCGCGCCGACAGCGTGGTGGCCAAGGTCGTCGAATGTGTGGTGCGCGACGACGCCAGCGCCTCCTTCGGCGCCCTGCCGCCGTTTCTCATCCAGCACATGTCGGGCCACTACACCAACATCCACATCGAGACCGCGGGCAACCAGATCCGCGACGCCAAGGGCATGCGGGTCAACCTGACCATCAAGGACGTGCGCCTCGAGAACACCCCGACCTCGAGCGGCTCGGTCGGCTCACTGGTCGCCGACATCAACTGGAGCGCCGACGGCATCCTTCGCACCATTCAGGACGCCATCCCGCTGGTCGGCTCCTTCGTCACCGGTGTGACGACCAACCCGTCGGCCGGAACGATCGAACTGGAGGGTGCGCTGGGCAGCGTCACCGCCAAACCCGTCGTCGACGACAACGGGATCGCGCTGGAAGTCACCAGGCTCACCGGGCTGGGCTTCAGCCTGCCCCGCGAGACCGTGCAGCCCGCGCTCGACGCGTTCACCTCGCAGTTGACGAAGAACTATCCGATGGGCATTCACGCCGATTCGGTTCAGGTCACCGACTCCGGTGTGGTGAGCCGCTTCTCGACGCAGAACGCATCGATCCCGAAGAGCGAGGACGATCCCTGCTTCGCGGGGCTGTAACCTCAGCCCAGTCGGTCACCCCAGCGAAAGCTGTTGACGTACTTGCCCATATCCATCGCCAGCTGAAGGTTGGCCCCGGAGGGATGGCCCGTCCCGAAGTCGCGGGTGAACTCGCGGTACGGGCCGATCGCCGCCGCGACCAACGCGTAGTCGTGCTTGACCGCCGTCATCACCACCAGCCGAAGTCTGGTGAATCTACCGCTGGCGTCCTGCGGATACTCGTCGGCGACGATGCCGTATCCCGGTTCGTATCCGACCATGGCATTGGGGATCTCGTACTCGACGGTGGCGTTCGGATACGTCGCCTTCACGAGGTCGTCGGTGATCTGCTGCGGGGTGCGGCCCTCGGCGGGCAGTCCGAGCAACTGCATGGTGCCGGTGTCGCCGCCGACGAAGTCCAACTCCACCCCGTCCGGTCGCAGTATCGCGTTGTAGGCCGTCCCCGGTCCGGGGTACTGCACGGAGAATTCTCCGTCGGCGGAGACGAAGCGCGGGTTGGACTCGACCGGTTCGGCGATCGGAGGCCGCCCGCAGTCCGGCGGGCACACGTACTTCGGCGCCTCCGGAGTGGCCAGTGCGGCGACCGTCACTCCCCCGGCGAACGCGACGGCCAGGCCCGCCCCGAGCACCGTCAGCAGTCGCGGGTATGAGGTGCGCCGAACCGGCACCGCCGCATAGGAATCCGCGGGCAGCGCATAGCCGGGCGCCGGTTCGGTCTCGCGGTCGGGTCGGGTGCCGGGCGACGCAGGAGGTGCCGCCCGCCGCGAGACCCCGCAGTTCGGGCAGAACTCCGTGTCGGGGATGACGTGCTCACAGTGCGGACACCGCGCGTGCGCACCCTCGGTCGTCGGTTCGTGCACCTCGCCCAGAAGCACGACCTGCAGGCCGAATCGCAGGGCCAGCAGCGCAATGACCGCGATGAGCAGATGCACCCCTGCGTGCATTCCCTCCAGCAGCGGCGACAGCTCCAGCGGCCCCACCGCGAGGTAAAGCCCCAGTGTCACAAGCACACCGAAGACAATGAGCTTGGGCCTGCCGAACCACAGCGCCGCGCCGACCAGTCCGCCCAGCGCCGCAGCGGTCAGCGGCAGCGCAACCCCCTGGATGGCCGCCTGCACCAGCAGGCCCCCGATCGGCCGGTCATGGTCGGTGATGCCGGTCGCGAACTGCGGCGCCGACCGGGTCAGTGTCCCCGCCGCGGTGAACACCAGCGCACCCCACGCCCCTATCGCGTAGCCGTCCAACGCTTCTCGGGTATCCGGCCGTGACAGTCGCATGACCACCACCGGCACCAGCATCAGCACCGCCGCGCCCACCGGGATCACCATTCCCAAGATGGTGTCCTCGACCGACGGTGCGGCGCCGAGCGCGACATCGTGGGTTTCGGCGATGATCCTGCCGGTCACCCAGGCCCAACCGATGCCCAGCGCGACGCCCACCCCGGCGGGCAGCGCCAGTGAACGGATCGGCAGGTCGCGACCGACACCGGACTCGCGCAGATACAGCGCGAAGATCAGCGGGGGGCCCAGCGCGCCGACGACGATCAGCGCCGCCTGACAGCGCACCAGGGCGAGGGTGAGCAGCGCCAGCGCCAGCACGGCCAGCCCGGCCCGGAACGGCGCGCGCGACGAGTGTGGCAGGTGCGGAAGCAACGAACTGGCCACGGCCAACCGGAGCGTGTGCTCGCCAGGGGCCGCCGCGTAGGCGCCCAGGCGCAACCGGGTGCCGTCGTCGTCGCGGCGCGCGAGACGGGCACCGCAGTTACCGCAGAACGCGGCGACGGGCACCTCGGCGCGGCACCCGGGGCAGTTCGTCGTCGGCACCGCAGGACCCGATCCACTCACCGAGGCGCCGTTCCCTTCTGGATGTCGAGAAGGTTGCGCGCGAGGTTGTAGGTGTTCGGGGTGCCCAGCCCGGTCACCAGGTCATAGCCGGGCTGAGCCAGGTCGACCGCGTTGCCGCCCTTGCGCACATCGCGGAATCCGGGACGGTTCGATCCGCTGGCGACCCGATACAACAGGGGGTTGAGGTCGCCGAGCAGTTGCCCGCCGTTGGCCAGCAGGTACTGGTTCATCAGCGCGGTCAGTGCGGCCCAGATCGGCGCGGCCTGCGACGTGCCGCCGCCGACCACCTCGCGCTGGTCGAAGATGAACCTGACGCCGGTGAACGGGTCGGCGACGGCGGCGACGTCGGGTGTCAGGCGGCGTCGTTTGGTGTCGCGCGTGACCGACAACTGCTCCTGCCACGGGGGCCGGTCGAACAGGGCCGACACCCCACCGCTGGTGCCCTGCGACAGCGGTGAATCCACCCACGCGTGTTCGGCCAGCCACTGCCCGCGCGGGCCGGTCGACAGCGTCGTGCCGCCCACCGAGGTCATCGTCGGCAGGGAGGACACCGAGTCCAGCCCGACGTCGTCGGGTCCCGGTGGGGCAGACCATTTCTCGCCGCCCTTGCACTCCAGGCCCGCGGTGTCGCCACTGGCGTCGAACGCCGACGTGCCGCGGCGCTGCGCGGCGGTCAGCGCGGCCTGCACCGGCGCGAGATCAGCTGCAGTCACCATCGCCTCGCAGCCCCACCCGATCGACAGGCTCCAGACCGCACCCGGGAACCGGCGGTCGGCCTCCTCGAACATCCGGCCGATCTTCTCGTAGGCGCCGTCGCCCTCCACGGTCGGCCGCGCGTTGACGAGGACGAGCTGGGCATCCGGCGCGATGGCGTGCGCCACCTGCAGATCCATCGCCGCCTCGCCGTTGGATTCCTCCGGCTGACCACCGACCAGCACGGGGGTGAACCGGGGCAGATCCGACGTGTCGGCGAACGTGTCGAGGTCTTCCTGGTCGGCTCTGTCGAAAGCGAAGACGACGATGGTCTGGCCCTTACCGGTGAAGCCGGCATCGACCAGCGGTGTGGCGTTGTAGGCATCGAGCAGTCCGCGCGGTGTCAACCCGCCCTTGGGCACGTCCAGCGGAAAGAAGCCCGGGCTGGCCGTCCGATGCGGCGTGTAGCTCATGATCCGGCCGACACCGGTGACCACGTCGCGCAGCGCGGCAGGCACCGACGGCTGCTGCGCAGAGGCGTAGAACTCCTGCCCGTCGAGGCCGCGGTAGTCGCGCACCGGCACGCCGAACGCGCGCGCCACGTCGGCCGCGGCGCCCTCGACGATCGCCCACCGGTCGCCGGTGCGCCATCGCACCCACAGGCCTTCGGCGCCGGCCCAGTCCGTCAGGGCCCGGGCGCCGTGCGTATCCGTCAGGGTGACGGTGAGCTGCGCGTCACCCGACCGGGATGGCCCCAGGTCGCTCGAGCTGGCCAGCAGCTTCGCATACGGGCCGGTGATCGTCTCCGCGGTGCGGGGCGCACACCCCGCGCACAGATCGGATGCGACCAGCAGCACCGCCGCCGCGGCCAGCGCCGAGAGCCTGTGCTTACTGACCCCGGGGGCCGTTGTGGCGGCCCGGTGTGGGCCCCTGAGCCGGAGGCGCATGAACGGTTGGCGAGAACGGGTTGGGGCCGGAGTCGATACGTGGCGCCTTCTCGGTCGGTTCCACGGGAGCGGCCGGAGACGTCGGGGTGGTCTCGGTGGTCGTCTCCGTCTGAGTTGTCTCAGTGGTTTCAGTGCCAGGGGCTTGCTCCTCGTCGCTGGAACAGGCCGCGGTCAAGGCGCCCATCGCGACGATGGCGCCCATACCGACAACCGCCGAAAGCCTGCGAAGCAAACGCGTGTGATCTGTCATGTGGAGATCCTATCTGCCGGTCTACCTGTTAGGAAGCGCTTCCGGCCAAGATCATCACACAGCTACCCACTGTTTACAGCAAATTTTCGCAGTCAGCGTCAATTATTGGCCTGGTCGTGCGGCCGATCATGAGGCTCTGCGTCCAGGCCGTCGAGCACCGTACGGGTGCCGGACAGGCCCAGGCGGGTGGCGCCCGACTCGAGCATGGCGATCGCATCGGCCGCGGTGCGGATGCCGCCGCTGGCCTTGACCTCGGCGCGAGGTGCGACGGTCGCGACCATGAGTTCGACCGCGCGCACCGAGGCACCGCCGGCGGGATGGAAACCGGTGGACGTCTTGACGAAGTCCGCCCCGCCGTCGACGGCCGCCAGGCACGCGTCGACAAGCGTCTGCTCGCCCGCGAGATCCAGCAACGCCGCCGACTCGACGATCACCTTCAGCGTGACCCGGTCATCGAGTGCGGCGCGGACCGCCGCGACGTCGTCGCGCACCGTGCTCATGGCGCCGGCCACCGCGGCACCGACGTCGATCACCATGTCGATCTCCGTCGCGCCCGCGGCCGCCGCCAGCCGCGCTTCTTCGGCCTTGATGACCGAAAGGTGTTTGCCCGACGGAAATCCCACGACGGCGGCGATCGTCAGCCCCGGTTCGGCCTCGCGACGGGCGGCCGACACCATCGACGGTGACACGCAGATCGCGTACACACCGAGTTCGGTGGCTTCGCGGGCCAACCGTGCCACGTCGGCGTCCATCGCCTCGGGCTTGAGCAGCGTGTGGTCGACAAGCGCGGCCACCTCGTCCCGGTGGTGACCGCGCATCAGAACGGTTCTTCGGTACCGCCGGGATTGCAGCCGGCCTCGAGCATCTGCTGTTCGGAGACCTCAGGCCGCCACGGTTCGAGGTTCCAGCTGCTCTTACCGGGTCTGCCGAGTTCGGCGAACTGCCAGTGGCAGTCGAACTGTTCGCGCATACCGGGCAGGTCGGCGTCGGGTGACAGCGCCAGCACCTCGGCCCATGCCGAGTCGGCGGTGACGGCGCTGCCCAGGCCGGACGCCTGGCGCCCCGAGGCCGTCGGATACACCCGCAGGCTGGACAGGTCGCCCCACTTGGCCCACGTGACGTTGTCGATGTAGGGCGGTGGGGGCGCGGGGTCGGCCACGGCGACGGGAGCGGCCAACAGTGGCGCGACGGTACACACGGCCGCTGCCGCGACCGCAGCCATCCCGCGCACTATCGCGACTTCCCCTGAATCTCAAGGATTTTGGGCCGCACATCGACGAGATAGACGCCGGCGGCGACCGCGGCGATCACGGTGCCGATGATGCTGGCGCCGAACACCAGCGCCAGCAGGACGCTGACACCGAGGATCACCAGCCAGACCGGCTTGGTCAGCTTGTCTGCGGCGGTGTACGCGTCGGGGCGCTGCATCGCGGCGTGCACGAACGAATAGACCGCCGCCACGATCACCGCGATCTGCAACGCGAAGAGGACGTAACCCACAAGGACTTGGAGATCCACGCTCCACAGCCTATGCGGGTTACGTCCCCTTGGTCGACTCCGGGCCGAAGCCCAGGTGTCGGATTTCTTACTTCTGGGTGACCTTCTTGGCCGCGGCCTTCTTGGCCGGCGCCTTCTTGGCCGCGGCCTTCTTGGCCGGCGCCTTCTTGGCCGTCGACTTGGCAGGCGGCGCCGACTTCTCGGCCTTCCGCGGCAGCTCGACGCCGACCAGCTTGGCGGCGCGCTCGCCGACGGCGCGGGTCTGCGCGGCGACGTTGCCCAGCGCCTCCTGCGTCAGCTCCACGGCCTGGTCGGTGTAGCCCTCGACGCGGCCCGCGGCCTCGTTGAGACCCGACTGGGTGCGCAGGCGCTCGATGGCCGCCTCGCCGCGCTCGACGAGCCGGTTGTAGGTGGTCTGCGCGGCATCGGCGTAGGTCTCGGCGAACTTGCGAAGCTCATCGGAGCTCAGCCGGTCGCGGATGTCGTCGAACTGGGTGGGCAGCTCCTCCTGCAGCTTGTTCAGGCGGGCGCGGCTCTCCTCGACGCGGGCCTCGGCGTCGGAGCGGGCGTCGCCGGCGCGGTCACGCAGGGTCGCCACGATCTCGTTGACACGCTCCAGGGCCAGGTCGGCAGCGCCCACCGCGGCAAGTAGCGGGGCCTTGAGGTCGTCAGCGGTCGGCTGGTTGCGGGCCGGAGTGGTCTTCTTGGCCATGTCGTAATTCCTTTCAGTACAGCGTTTTTGAAGTTTCTGATGTGGGTGTGGTCAGTCGGTGTGTCTAGTCAGTCGTGGGCTCCTCACCTTGGGCCTCGTTCTGCTGGCAAAATGACGTGTAGATGTCGAGCAGCACCTGCTTTTGCCGCTCGGTGATCGCCGTGTCGGTGACGATGGCGTCGCGGACTTCACTGGTCTCGCTGGGCTCGAGGATCCCGGCCCTGACGTAGAGCACTTCCGCGGAGACCCGCAACGCCTTGGCGATCTGACTGAGCACGTCGGCGGATGGCTTGCGCAATCCCCGCTCGATCTGGCTGAGGTAGGGATTGCTCACGCCGGCCTTCTCGGCCAACTGCCGCACCGAAACCTGGGCAGCTTCGCGCTGGGTCCGGATGAAGGTCCCGATGTCCTGCGCGGCGGTCTGTGCAGCACTGGACACGACGGTGGCAAGATTTTCATCCTGCGACATTCACGGCCCCCTCGACTCGTTCAGGTTGGATAACTCAGGTGCGACAACTCCAACCGTACGTCGGGGTGCTAACTTTTGCAAGCAGCGGTTAGCGCAGGTCAGAAGAGTAGTTGGGCTACGGAATAGATCACGAGCCCAGCCAGCGCCCCCACCACGGTGCCATTGATCCGGATGAATTGCAGGTCACGGCCCACGTGCAATTCGATGCGTCGACTCGCCTCGTCGGCGTCCCACCGCTCGATGGTCTCGGTGATGATCGCTGTGATCTGCACCCCATATTCGGTGACCAGGTGTTGGGCCGCGCGGATGATCCAGTTGTCGACCTTGTCGCGCAGGTCGGCGTCGTCGCGTAGCGACTCCCCGATGTGCACCGCGGCCGCGGCGATGCGGCCACGCAACGCCGAGGACGGGTCGTCGATGGATTGCAGGATGATCCGCTTGGCCGTCGACCAGGCCGTCTCGGCGGCCCGCGCCACCTCATCGCGGGCCATCACCTGCTCCTTGACGTTCTCCGCCCGCTGGATGGTGGCGTCGTCGTTCTGCAGGTCGTCGGCGAACTCGAACAGGAATCGAGTCGCCGAGCGGCGCAGCTCGTGGTCGGGGTTGCGGCGCACTTTGTCGGTGAAGTCCATCAACTCGCGGTGAATGCGGTCGCCGACCAGGTGGTCCACCCAGCGCGGTGACCAGGTCGGTGAATCCCGCTCGACGACGCGCTCGATGATGTCCCCGGCGTTCAGCGACCACTGGAAGGCCCGGTCGGCGAGCAGTTGGATGAGTGCTTCCTGGCGGCCCTCGGCCAGCAGCGAGGCGAGTACCCGCCCGATCGGCGGGCCCCACTTCGGTTCGGCGATGCCCTTGACGATCATCCGGTCCAGCACCTGCTGCACGTCCTCGTCACGCAGCATCTCCACCAGAACCCTGAGCACATTGGAGGTTTCGGCCGCGACCCGCTCGGCGTGCGAGGGTTCCGAAAGCCACTTGCCGAGCTGGCCCGCGACCTGCGCGTCGCGCAGCTTGGTCGCGATGACCTCCGGGGACATGAAGTTCTCCCGCACGAACGTGCCCAGGCCCTCGCCGAGCTGGTCTTTCTTGCGTTTGATGATCGCGGTGTGGGGGATCGGGATGCCCAGCGGATGCTTGAACAGCGCGGTGACCGCGAACCAGTCGGCCAGCGCGCCGACCATGCCGGCCTCGGCGGCCGCACGGACATAGCCGACCCAGCCCGCGGCGCCGTGCGACTGCGCCCAGGTGCAGACCAGAAAAACCACCGTGGCGCCGAGGAGGAAGGACAGCGCGACGACCTTCATTCGCCGCAGCCCGCGCTGCCGTTCGGCGTCGGCGGCGCTGTCGGCGCCCGCCAGCGACTCGGCGAAACTGGGGCGCGCTGCCGGGTTGGCCGTCATCGTGCGCCGGCCGGCGGGCGGTCTGTGTGCCACTGCTCCATCATCCGCTACGACGGGCGCGGGTTCGCTGCCAGAACGCTGACAGACAAGATCAGCCGTACTATCGAGGGGAACTACGGAACGGATCGCGGAGATAGTGGCACAGCAGACCGAGGCTATTGCCGTCAAGACCGATGGACGCAAGAGGCGCTGGCACCAACACAAGGTGGAGCGCCGAAACGAGCTGGTAGACGGCACCCTGGAGGCCATCCGGCGGCGCGGCAGCAACGTCAGCATGGACGAGATCGCCGCCGAGATCGGCGTCTCGAAAACAGTGCTGTACCGGTATTTCGTCGACAAGAACGACCTGACCACCGCGGTGATGATGCGGTTCGCGCAGACCACGCTGATTCCGAACATGGCAGCGGCGCTGTCGTCGAACCTGGACGGCTACGACCTGACCCGCGAGATCATCCGCGTCTACGTCGAGACGGTGGCCGCCGAGCCCGAGCCGTACCGGTTCGTGATGGCCAACAACTCGGCCAGCAAGAGCAAGGCGGTGGCGAACTCCGAGCAGATCATCGCCCGCATGCTGGCGGTGATGCTGCGCAGGCGGATGGCCGAGGCGGGCATGGACACCGGTGGCGTCGAGCCGTGGGCGTATCACACGGTCGGCGGCGTGCAGCTGGCCACGCACTCCTGGATGTCGAACCCGCGAATGACCTCCGACGAGTTGATCGACTACCTCACGATGCTGTCGTGGAACGCGCTGTGCGGCATCGTGGAGGTCGGCGGATCGCTGGAGAAGTTCCGTAAGGCGCCACACCCGTCGCCTGCGCTGCCGCCGAAGCAGTAGATCCGACTAGCCTGCGGGCATGTCCTCCTCCGATATGCCGCGTCTGCTGAGGTTCGCCGCCGGCGACCAGATCGCCGATCTCGACACACGGGCCACGCCCGGCTTCGGCGGCGACAAATCGGACGCCGCCGACGTGCAAGACGAACGCAGCGCTCGGCTGGCCGAGCTGCAGGAGATGCTGTACGCCAATCACAAGGCATGTGACGATCAGCGATCGGTGCTGTTGGTGCTGCAGGGCATGGACGCGGCCGGTAAGGGTGGAATTGTCAAACACGTTGTCGGCGTAGTCAATCCGATGGGCGTGCGCTACACCGCGTTCGGCAAACCGACGGAAGAGGAGCTGGCGCACCACTACCTGTGGCGGATTCGGCGGGCGCTGCCGCCGCCGGGGCACATCGGCGTCTTCGATCGCTCGCATTATGAGGATGTGCTCGTCGTGCGGGTGCACAATCTGGTGCCAGCCGACGTCTGGGAGCCGCGCTACGACGAGATCAACGCGTTCGAACGCGAACTCGTCGACGGGGGCACGACGGTGGTCAAGGTCGCGATGTTCATCTCGCTCGACGAGCAGAAGGAGCAATTGCTCGAACGGCTCGAGGACCCGACGAAATACTGGAAGTACAACGCGGGCGACATCGACGAACGCCTGCTGTGGCCCAAGTACCAAGAGGCTTACCAGGCGATGCTCGATCGCACGTCGACCGAGTACGCGCCGTGGCATGTCGTGCCGTGCGATCGCCGGTGGTACAGCCGCTTGGCGGTCACCGAAATGCTGATCTCAGCGCTCGAGGGGTTGGACTTGTCGTGGCCGCCCGCGGATTTCGATGTCGAGGCCGAGCGCCGTCGACTGCTCGACTCTTAGCGCGCCGAGCGTACGGTTGCTGACGCATATCGGCGATTTTTCGTCAGAAACCGTACTTTGGGGAACCGTTTGGCGGGTCCGTGCGCCTAATCAAATGTGGACGGCATCATCCTAGGAAGCCACGCGCTGGCCGCCGGCATCGTGACCCGCCAGACTCTGCGCACGAAATACGTTCAGGTGTATCGCAACGTCTATGCACCGGCGGGTCTCCGACTGACGGCGACGCACCGCGCTGTCGCGGCGTGGCTGTGGTCCCACGGGACGGCCACCCTGGTCGGATGCTCGGCCGCGGCGATGCATGGGACGCGTTGGCTGCCCGACAGAGGCCCAGCAGAGATCGCACATTCTCGCGGCTCATCACCGCCGGGCATTCTCATCCACCGCGGTGTCATCGCTGACGACGAGATCTGCATGCGCGCGAGCATCGACTGCACGACACCGGCCCGCACCGCGTATGACCTCGGTCGATGGACCGTCGGCGACACCGGAATCGAACGGATCGACGCGCTTCTCAACGCCACCGGATGCACCGTCGCCGACGTCGAGCACATCGCCGCCCGCTACCCCGGCGCGCGCGGTATCCGTCGGCTACACGCCGCGTTGGGCCTCGCCGACGGCGGCGCGGAATCCCCGAAGGAAACCGAACTTCGGCTTCTGCTCGTGCGCGGCGGGCTCCCTCGTCCCGTCACCCAGATCAGGGTCGGTAAGCGGCGCGTCGACATGGGCTGGCCGCAGTGGAAAGTCGGCGTCGAGTACGACGGCGAGCAGCACTGGACCAATCCCGACGACTATGCCGACGACATCGAACGCCTGGAATTCCTTGCCTCACAAGGCTGGACGATCGTCCGGGTGAGCTCACGCCAGCTGCGCTACCAGCGCGACGAGATCCTGCGGCGGGTCCGACGGGTGCTGGCTGCCTACCTGTAAACCTCCGCTACCTGTAAACCCCCGCTACGCATCAGGCCCCGCCCAATATATGGACGGGGCCTGATGGCCAAGCGTGTGGCTTAGTGGCTCAAGCCTGTCGGTTCCACTTCCTCCTCGCGGCCCGGGGGCCGCGCATCGTCAGTGGAACTGACCCTCCTCGGTCGAGCCCGCCAGCGCCGTCGTCGACGACGTCGGGTCGACCGTGGTGGCAATCCGGTCGAAGTAGCCGGCGCCGACCTCGCGCTGGTGCCGGGTCGCGGTGTAACCCCGCTCCTCAGCGGCGAATTCGCGCTCCTGCAGTTCGACGTAGGCGCTCATCTGGTTGCGGGCGTAGCCGTAGGCCAGGTCGAACATCGAGTAGTTCAGCGCGTGGAAGCCGGCCAGCGTGATGAACTGGAACTTGAAGCCCATCGCGCCGAGCTCCTTCTGGAACCGGGCGATCGTCGCGTCGTCGAGGTGCTTCTTCCAGTTGAACGACGGCGAGCAGTTGTAGGCCAGCATCTGGTCGGGGAACTCGGCCTTGACGCCCTCGGCGAACTGCTTGGCCAACTCGAGGTCCGGCGTGCCGGTCTCCATCCAGATCAGGTCCGCGTACGGCGCGTACGCCTTGGCCCGCGCAATGCACGGCTCGAGGCCGTTCTTGACCCGGTAGAACCCTTCCTTGGTGCGCTCACCGGTGATGAAGGGCCGGTCGCGCTCGTCGACGTCGGAGGTGATCAGCGTGGCCGCCTCGGCGTCGGTGCGGGCGATGACGACGGTCGGCACGTCGGCGACGTCGGCCGCCAGTCGGGCCGAGGTCAGGGTGCGGATGTGCTGCTGGGTGGGAATGAGCACCTTGCCGCCCAGGTGGCCACACTTCTTCTCCGACGCCAGCTGGTCCTCCCAGTGCGAACCCGCCACACCCGCGGCGATCATCGCCTTCTGCAGCTCGTAGACGTTGAGCGCACCACCGAAACCGGCCTCGCCGTCGGCGACGATTGGCGCCAGCCAGTTCTCCACCGAGGTGTCGCCCTCGACCTTGGCGATCTCATCGGCGCGCAGCAGCGCATTGTTGATGCGGCGCACCACCTGCGGCACCGAGTTGGCCGGATACAGGCTCTGGTCGGGGTAGGTGTGGCCGGACAGGTTGGCGTCACCGGCGACCTGCCAGCCCGACAGGTAGATGGCCTTGAGGCCCGCGCGCACCTGTTGCACCGCCATGTTGCCGGTCAGCGCCCCGAGCGCGTTGACGAACTCCATGTCGTGCAGCTGGTTCCACAGCACCTCGGCGCCGCGGCGGGCCAGCGTGTGCTCCTCGACGACGGAGCCCTGCAGGGCCACCACGTCGGAGGCGGAGTACTCGCGGGTGATGTTCTTCCAGCGAGGGTTGGTGTCCCAGTCCTTCTGGATCTCTTCGGCTGATCTCGGCTTGCCCACGGTTGACATGGCTGCTCCTTCGACTCCTGCGAGTTCTGTTAATACTGAGACGACATCGCTGTCGTGATGACTTGAGGATGCCTCATGACATAACCGCAGGTCCAGTCCATAGTTATGCGAACTTCAGCCAACGCGTCGCCGATTTCTGCAAATTTTGCGAAGACGCCTAACACTTGACCGGTTCAGAAGCTACCGGCCGGTAACACGTTTGCGCACGTCAGTACGGTCGTACTGTTTGATTCGCGCGGTCGGGCCCCGGCTACCGCGTGAAGATGCAGGCAACGGCCTTGGTCTCCGCGCCGACCACATATGTGAGCGTTGTAACAGTGCGATCGGTCAGGTCCGGGCCGAACTGATCGGTGGAACCCGGCGGATACACGTGGCTCAGAATCTCCAGCTTGTCGCCCAACGCCACCGCGGCGTCGTGCTCCATGGTCACCCGCAGGGGATGACGATTCACCTCGGGGTGATGGTGCAGGTAATCCTCGATGACCGACCAATACACCGAGTTGTTCATGTGGTCGAATATGTCGATGTCGCTGACGCGGATCGGGAAGTCACGAACCTGGTCGGCGTCGTCGCGGCTGCCCGCCGACAGGTACGCCTTCCACCGCAGCCGGTCGACGTCGGTGGTGCGCTGCAGGCCCTCCAAGAAGTCGTCCGAGATGCGCGCCGGCCCCTGTGTCTCCCGGTTGATGTTGATCCAGAAGGCCTCGGATTCGATCAGGCCGCCCTTGCGGCCGTCGATGCGCACCCGCATCTCGCACCATCGGTTCGACGTCCCCGAACACCAGCGCCGCAGCCGCAACATGTCCTGGAACTCGATGGGCCTGATCAGATCCACCATGGTGCGGCGCACGATCCACAGCGGATGTGTCTCCTGGAAACCCATCTCGCGCAACTGATCGGAGCCGATGTCCTGGATGTGTCGGGTGGCGGCGTCGAACTTCAACCGACCCTCGCGGTCCACGTCGGCGACCCGTAGGGGCCACTCGATGTCGAACACATCGGGGTGTGGGTCGGGAACGGGCATCATGTCTTTGCCCAGGCCCTGTGTGCCGAGTGCCCGCTTGGTACTCACGGAGGCCGATCCTGCCACAGCCGCCGGTCTGCCAACAATGCGAAGATGGCCTTCGCAGCGTTGTTAGGCTGGATGGCGTGGCGAAAACGTTTGTCGGCTCGCGCGTTCGACAGCTCCGAAACGAACGTGGTTTCAGTCAGGCGGCGCTGGCTCAGATGCTGGAGATCTCGCCGAGTTATCTCAACCAGATCGAACGCGACGTGCGTCCGCTGACCGTCGCGGTGCTGCTCCGGATCACCGAGGTGTTCGGCGTCGACGCCACGTTCTTCGCCTCCGAGGATGACACCCGGCTGGTCGCCGAGCTGCGTGAGGTGGCGCTGGACCGCGACCTCGACCTCGACATCGACCTCGCCGAGGTCGCCGACATGGTCGCCCAACACCCGACGCTGGCGCGGGCCATGGTCAACCTGCACCGGCGCTATCGGTTGACCACCACGCAGTTGGCCGCGGCCACCGAGGACCGGTTCACCGATGGCAGCGGCTTCAGCTCAGGGTCGGGGTCGATCACCATGCCGCACGAGGAGGTTCGCGACTACTTCTACGAGCGGCAGAACTATTTGCACGAACTCGACACCGCCGCCGAAGAACTCACTTCCACCATGGTCATGCAGCGCGGCGAGCTCGCGAGCGATCTGGCCAACCGACTGCGGATCGTGCACGGCGTCGTCATCCGCCGACGCGACGACCTCGGCGAGACAGTGCTGCACCGGTTCGACCCGACGACGAAAATTCTCGACCTCAGCGCCAGCCTGTCGTCGGGCCAGACGGTGTTCAAGATGGCCGCCGAATTGGCCTACCTGGAGTTCGGCGACCTGATCGACAAACTCGTCGACGAGGGCAAGTTCACCAGCGAGGAATCCACGACCCTGGCGCGCCTGGGGCTGGCCAACTATTTCGCGGCCGCAACGGTGTTGCCCTACGGTCAGTTTCACGACATGGCCGAGAACTTCCGCTACGACGTCGAACGCCTTTCGGCCTACTACTCGGTGTCCTACGAGACGATCGCCCACCGGCTGTCCACGCTGCAACGCCCGTCAATGCGTGGCGTGCCGTTCTCCTTCATCCGGGTCGACCGTGCGGGAAACATGTCGAAGCGCCAGTCCGCCACGGGCTTTCACTTCTCCTCCAGCGGCGGTACCTGTCCGTTGTGGAACGTCTACGAGACGTTCGCCAACCCGGGCAAGATCCTGGTGCAGATCGCCCAGATGCCCGACGGGCGCAACTACATGTGGGTCGCGCGCACGGTCGAGCGCCGCGCTTCCAGATATGGTCAGCCCGGTAAGACATTCGCGATCGGTCTGGGCTGTGAGCTTCGCCAGGCGCACCGGTTGGTCTACTCGGAGGGCCTCGACCTCTCCGGTGACTCGAAAGTCTCAGCGACGCCGATCGGGGCGGGTTGCCGCGTCTGCGAGCGCGACAACTGTCCGCAGCGCGCCTTCCCCGCCCTCGGCCGCGCACTGGATCTCGACGAGCACCGCAGCACGGTGTCGCCGTACTTGGTCAGGCAGACATAGACTCGCTCCGGTGAGCGCCATCGAGCCCGCGCGTATCGCGCCCGGCGGATTCAAGGAACTCGGCCCGCTGAACTGGGTCATCGCCAAGCTGGGCGCGCGAGCGATCCGGGCGCCCAGATTCAGCCTGTTCAATGTGCTTGGCCAGCACCGCCTTCTGTTCCTGGCCTGGCTGCCCTACAGCGGGATGCTGCTCGGACTGCTGAGCAAGCTGCCGGTCAAGGACGCCGAGACCGTCATCCTGCGGGTGGGCCACCTGCGCAACTGCGAGTACGAACTGCAGCAGCACCGTCGGCTGGCCCGAACCCGAGGTCTCGGCCCCGAGGTGCAGGCCAGGATCTTCGAGGGGCCGGATGCCGAGGGGCTCACCGACCGGCAGCGCGCACTGATCACCGCCACCGACGAGTTCGTCGTCACCCGCGGGGTGTCGGCCCAGACCTGGGCGGTGCTGGCCCGGCACCTGACCAAACCACAGCTCATCGAATTCTGCATGCTCGCAGCGCAATACGATGGACTGGCCGCGACCATCACCACGCTCAACGTGCCACTGGACTTTCCGGACTGACCGCCTACAGGTACGTCACGCCGAGCACGACCAGCGAGAACAGCACCGGCGAGACCGGCAGCGCCCACAGAAACGCCGCCCACACCTCGGACTTGCGCCGGTAGCAGCGCCAGCCCGTGGCCGCGCAGACCGCGCCGAGCACGAACGACGTCGCGGCGACCACGAGCACCCAGGTGCTGACGCTGGTGGTCGCGACGGCCAGCGAGATCTCGGCCAGCCACAAGATGTGCCCGACCACCAGTCCGCCGATGCCGGCGACCCAGATCGCCCTCAAAAGTTGATCATGTGGCCGGCCAGCCCGTGGAAGCACTCCTGCAGCGCCTCCGACAACGTCGGATGCGTGTGCACGTTGCGGGCCAGTTCGTTGACCGTCAGATCCCATTTCTGCGCCAGGGTCAACTCCGGCAGCAGTTCGGAGACGTCGTGACCGATCAGGTGTCCGCCGATCAGTTCGCCGTAGCGCCCGTCGGCGATCAGCTTGACGAATCCGCTCGGATCCCCCAGCCCGTGCGCCTTGGCGTTCGCGGTCAGCGGGAACTTGGCGACCTTGACGTCGTAGCCCTCCTCGCGGGCCTGCTCCTCGGTGAGCCCGAAGCTGGCGACCTGTGGCTGGCAGAAGGTGGCGCGCGGCATCATCCGGTAGTCGCCGAGCGTCAAAGTCTCTGCGCCTCCGATCGTTTCGGCGGCCACGATGCCCTGAGCCTCGGCGACGTGGGCGAGTTGCAGCTTGCCGGTGACGTCGCCGATGGCGTAGATGTGCGACACGTTGGTGCGCATGTAGTCGTCGATGCCGATCGCGTTGCGGTCGGTCAGCGCCACCCCCGCCGCGTCCAGGCCGTACCCCTCGACGTTGGGCGCGAACCCGATGGCCTGCAACACCTTGTCGGCCTTGAGCTCGTCGGACTTGCCGTCCTTGCTCACCTGGACGGTCACCGTCGATCCGTCATCGCTGATGGACTCCACCTTGGTGCCGGTGCGGATCTTGACGCCGAGCTTCTTGAACTGTTTCTCGATCTCCTTGGACACCTCGGCGTCCTCGTTGGGCAGGGCGCGGGGCAGGAACTCGACGATCGTCACGTCGACACCGAAGTTGCTCAGCGCGTAGCCGAACTCCATGCCGATCGCGCCGGCGCCGGCGATGATGAGCGAGGACGGCAACTCGCGCGACATGATGAGTTCTTCGTAGGTGACGACGTTGTCCGACAGCGAGGTGCCCGGCACGAGTCGGGTGCTGCTGCCGGTCGCGATGATCGCGTTGTCGAAGCTGACGGTCTCGGTGCCGCCCTCGTTGAGGTCGACCTTCAAGGTGTTGGCATCGGTGAACTTGCCGTAGCCGTGGATCTCGGTGATCTTGTTCTTCTTCATCAGGAAGTGCACACCGGCGACGCGGCCGTCGGCCACCTTGCGACTGCGGTCGAAGGCCACCCCGTAGTCCATGGTGGGTTCGCCGCTGATGCCGAAAGTCTTGGCCTCCTTGGTGATGATGTGGGCCAGCTCGGCGTTGCGCAGCAGCGATTTGGATGGGATGCAGCCGACGTTGAGACACACCCCGCCCCAGTACTTGGGTTCGACGATTGCGGTGTTCAGCCCCAGTTGTGCGGCGCGAATGGCTGCGACGTATCCGCCGGGACCTGCTCCGAGAACAACGACGTCATAGTGGGTCACGCCCCTACCCTAATCGCCCGGCGCGATGCCGACCTCAGTAAGGGATCAGGCCCACCAGACAGCGTTCGGCCCACTGGCAGAAGTACAGGCCGTGCAGCACTGCGGCGCCTGCGGTGGCGGCCAGGGGCGCCGACATCACCGCGACGGCCAGCCCCGACACCCACGGCCGGTTGGGCACCATCGCGATGAGCAGACCAATGACGGTGCACAGGATCAGGAAGACCAGCACGACGAACACCGGCGGCGTCTTGTCCAACGAGTGATACCACCAGTAATACAAGCCCCACCCGGCTGCGGCCGCGGCGAGCCACACACAGGCCACCACCGCCACGAACGTCCACCGCTTGAGGTACCGGTAGTTGCCGGGCACGACGACGGGGTGGGCGACGGGCTGGGCCGGTGGCGGCAACGGCGGGTCCGGCTGGGCCGGCTGGGCTGCCAACTCGCCGGTGAACTCGGGCAGGTACGGCTCGGTCGGCTCGCCCGTCAACACTTCGCCCCCGGTATCAGGCACCGCTCACCGCCTGGATCGCCACCAAAACCCCGAACCACCCCGGCGCGATGGCCAGCACGAACGCCCCGAACGCCGTGATCCAGCGTCGCCCGGAGAACAGGATCGCGAGCATGCCGATCGCACCGGGGATCCCGACCACGAGCGCGATCACCACGTCCGGCCGCATCGCGACGCTGACCAGCATGGTCGAGGCGATTCCCAAAATCAGCCCGACCGCGGTCCCCACCAGCAGGGCGCCGGTGAGCAGCCATGCGCGAGGCAGCGGTATCACGTATTCGAGGTTAGCGCCGATCCGGCGTCATCCTTTTGAGCCACGCGGTTGCGGCCGCACACCTCGTGCGTACTCGACACCCGTGATCGGCGGCTGTTCGGCCAGCGCCCGGTTCTCCTCGTCGGTGAATGCGCGGCCGCGGGACAGGAACCGCATGCCCTCGGGCGCCTCGATGCTGAACCCGCCGCCGCGGCCCGGCACCACGTCGATGACCAGCTGGGTGTGCTGCCACGCCTCGAACTGCGGGCCCGAGATCCATACCGGGGTCTCCGAGGCGGTGCCGGTGAGGATGCCGAGCAGGATGTCGCGGTCGCCGACGAGGAACTCACCTTCGGGGTAGCACATCGGCGAGGAGCCGTCGCAGCAGCCGCCGGACTGGTGAAACATCAGCGCGCCGTACCGGTCCTGCAGTGTGGCCAGCAGATCGGCGGCCGCCTCGGTGATCAGCACCCGCGCCGGCGCCGCCATCACACACCCCACCCGTATTGGCGGCCCCACCTCCGGCGCGAACGTTCATTACCGCTCGAAAGATCCGCGAAAAGTCGAGCGGTAATGAACGTTCGGCGGGAACGAAGTGTGGTGATCAGAAGAAGCCCTGGGCCTTGTCGCTGTAGCTCACCAGCAGGTTCTTGGTCTGCTGGTAGTGGTCCAGCATCATCTTGTGGTTTTCGCGGCCGATGCCGGACTGCTTGTAGCCGCCGAACGCCGCGTGCGCGGGGTAGGCGTGATAGCAGTTCGTCCACACCCGGCCGGCCTTGATGTCGCGCCCCGCGCGGTAGGCGGTGTTGCCGTCGCGGCTCCACACCCCGGCACCCAGCCCGTAGAGCGTGTCGTTGGCGATGGCGATCGCGTCGTCGTAATCGCGGAACGACGTGACCGCGACGACCGGGCCGAAGATCTCCTCCTGGAAGATGCGCATGGTGTTGGTGCCCTCGAAGATTGTCGGCTGCACGTAATAGCCGCCGTTGAGGTCCCCGCCGAGTTGTGCGCGCTCGCCGCCGGTGACCACGGTGGCACCCTCGGACTTGCCGATCTCGATATAGGACAACACCTTTTCCAGCTGGTCGTTGGAGGCCTGTGAGCCGATCATGGTCTCGGTGTCCAGCGGATCGCCCTGGCGCACGGCCTTGGTGCGGATCGCGGCGAGTTCGAGGAATTCGTCGTAGATGTCGGCCTGCACCAGGCTGCGCGACGGGCACGTGCACACCTCGCCCTGGTTGAGCGCGAACATGGTGAACCCCTCCAGGGCCTTGTCCTGGTAGTCGTCACCTGCCGCCATCACGTCGGAGAAAAAGATGTTGGGGCTCTTGCCGCCCAATTCCAACGTCACCGGGATCAGGTTCTGGGAGGCGTACTGCATGATCAGCCGGCCGGTGGTGGTCTCGCCGGTGAAGGCGATCTTGGCGATCCGGTTGCTGGAGGCCAGCGGCTTGCCCGCCTCGAACCCGAAGCCGTTGACGACGTTGAGCACACCGGCGGGCAACAGATCGCCGATCAACGACATCAGGTACAGGATCGACGCCGGGGTCTGCTCGGCGGGTTTGAGCACTACGGCGTTGCCCGCGGCCAGCGCCGGCGCCAGCTTCCAGGTGGCCATCAGGATCGGGAAGTTCCACGGGATGATCTGGCCGACCACGCCGAGGGGCTCGTGGAAGTGGTAGGCCACGGTGTCGTCGTCGATCTGGCTCAGCGAGCCCTCCTGGGCACGGATCGCCCCGGCGAAGTAGCGGAAGTGGTCGACGGCCAGCGGCAGGTCCGCGTTGAGGGTCTCGCGGATCGGCTTGCCGTTGTCCCACGACTCGGCCACCGCCAACGCCTCCAGGTTGGCTTCGATGCGGTCGGCGATCTTGTTGAGGATGACGGCGCGTTCGGCGGGTGCGGTCTTCCCCCACGCCGGCGCGGCGCCGTGGGCGGCGTCGAGCGCCTTGTCGATGTCGGCCTCGGTGGAGCGGGCCACCTCGGTGAACGGCTGGCCGGTGACCGGTGTCGGGTTCTCGAAATACTCGCCGGCGACCGGCGCCGCCCACTCCCCGCCGATGAAGTTGCCGTATCGCGACTCAAACGACATCAGGGCATCTGCCGATCCGGGACGGGCGTAAACAATCATCAGTGACTCCTCGTGAACGGTGTAACCGAGCTCACACTACGCCGAGCGGCCACAATGGTCGGTGTGGACGATCCCTACCTCTGGCTCGAAGACATCACCGGCGAAGCGGCGTTGGACTGGGTGCGCAAGCACAACGAACCGACGCTCGCCGAGTTCGGCGGCCAACGCTTCGAGCAGATGCGCGCCGAGGCGCTGGAGGTGCTCGACACCGATGCGCGCATCCCCTACGTGCGGCGACGTGGGGATCACCTCTACAACTTCTGGCGCGATGCGGCCAACCCGCGAGGCGTGTGGCGCCGCACCACGCTGGACAGCTACCGCCGGGAGGATCCCGACTGGGAGGTGATCATCGACGTCGACGCGATCGCGGCCGCCGAGGACGAGAACTGGGTGTGGGCAGGCGCCGACGTGATCGAGCCCGACCGCACCAGGGCGCTGGTCAGCCTGTCACGCGGCGGCTCGGACGCCGCAATCGTGCGGGAGGTCGACATGGGGACAAGGCAGTTCGTGTCCGGCGGGTTCGAGCTACCCGAAGCCAAGACCCAGATCACCTGGGCCGACGAGAACACCGTCCTGGTCGGCACCGACTTCGGCGGGGACTCCCTGACCGAGTCGGGCTACCCGCGTCTGGTCAAGCGGTGGCGGCGCGGCCGGCCGCTCGCCGACGCCGAGACGGTGTTCAGCGCGGAGACGACGGACGTCATCGCGGCGGCATCGGTGGATCGCACACCGGGCTTCGAGCGCACCCTGATCAGCCGGGCCGTCGACTTCTTCAACGACGAGGTCTACGAACTGCGCGGCACGGAACTGATCCGCATCGATGCGCCGACCGATGCCACCGTCTCGGTCCACCGCGACTGGCTGTTGATCGAGTTGCGCACCGACTGGTCCGTCGGGTCGACGACGTACCCGGCAGGGTCGCTGCTGGCGGCGGACTACAACGAGTTCCTCGCGGGCACCGCGGATTTGGCGGTGGTGTTCGCACCCGACGAGCACACCAGCCTGCACCACTACGCGTGGACCCGCGACAAGCTGGTGGTGGTGACACTGGCCGACGTGGCCAGCCGCGTCGAGGTCGTCACGCCGGGAACGTGGCGGACCGAGCCGGTAGCGGGGGTGCCCGCCAACACCAACACCGTGATCGTCACCGCGGACGATCTGGGTGACGAGATCTTCTTGGACTCAAGCGGATTCGATACGCCGTCTCGGTTGCTGCACGGAGCAGCCGGCGGCGAGCTGACCGAGATCAAGCGTGCGCCGTCGTTTTTCGACGCCGCCGATCTGGTGGTCTCCCAACACTTCGCACAGTCCGACGACGGCACCTCCGTCCCGTACTTCGTCGTCGGCCACCGCCACGTGACCGCGCCCGGCCCGACACTTCTCGGCGGCTACGGCGGCTTCGAGGTGGCTCGCACGCCCAGCTACGACGGTGTGCTCGGTCGACTGTGGCTGGCCAGGGGCGGCACCTATGTGTTGGCCAACATCCGTGGCGGCGGCGAGTACGGGCCGGGTTGGCACACCCAGGCGATGCGCGAGAACAGGCATCTGGTGTACGAGGACTTCGCTGCCGTCGCAAGGGATCTGGTGGCGCGCGGAATCACCACCGTCGAGCAGTTAGGCGCCCAGGGCGGCAGCAACGGCGGCCTGTTGATGGGTGTCATGCTGACCCGCTATCCGGAGCTGTTCGGCGCGCTGGTGTGCAGTGTGCCACTGCTGGACATGCGCCGGTTTCACCTGTTGTTGGCGGGCGCCTCCTGGGTAGCCGAATACGGTGATCCCGACAACCCCGACGACTGGAAGTTCATCTCCGAATACTCGCCATATCACAACATTTCAGCAGACACGACGTACCCGCCGGTGCTGATCACCACGTCCACCCGTGACGACCGTGTGCATCCGGGCCACGCCCGCAAGATGACCGCGGCGCTGGAGGCGGCGGGCCACCGGGTGCACTACTACGAGAACATCGAGGGCGGACACGCCGGCGCCGCCGACAACGCCCAGATGGCATTCCGGGCGGCGTTGATTCACGAGTTCTTGTGGTCCACGCTCAACTGACCAACATGTCACCGAGGAATCGGTCAGGACCGGTGACACCGGGCAGCACGAAGAAGAACCCGCCGCCGACGGGCAGGATGTACTCTTCGAGCGGTTCGCCCTTCAACCGGCTCTGCACGGTCAGAAAGCCCTTCTGCAGGCTGCGCTGGTAGGCGACGAAGGCCAGGCCCTGATCGAGGCGTCCGGCGCCGTCGAATCCGCGTGAATAGTTGAAACCCCTGCGCAGGATGAGGTTTTCCGCGGTCTGTGGTGTGCGGGGATTGGCCAGCCGGATGTGGGCGGTCAGCGGAATCCGCTTGCCCTCAGGGTCCTCGGCGTAGTCGGGGTCGTCGAACTCGTCGTCGCGGCCCAGCGGTGCGCCGCTGATCTTGTTGCGGCCGAAGATCACCTCCTGTTCGACGAGTTGGGTGCGATCCCAGAACTCGACGAACATCCGGATGATGCGGATCGCCTGATACGAGCCGCCGACTGCCCACTCCGGCTCGCCGTCGTCGGGCCCGACCCAGACGTGGCGGTCCATCACGGCGCTGTCATCGACATCGAGGTTGGAGGTTCCGTCCTTGAATCCCAACAGGTTTCGCGGTGTCGCCGCCTCCGACGCGCGACCGGCCCCGATACCGCGCGCATAGCCGTCGACCATCCACCGCAGCACCAGATCACTTCGGGTGCGACGCATCAACTGTCGCAGCGCGTACTGCACGGTGTCGTTGTGCCCGGCCTCGAAGATGATCGCCAGATCACCGTGGGAGAGTTTGGGGTCCAACCGGTCGTTGGCCAGAAACGGCATCGTGACCAGTTCCCTGGGCTTGCGGTCGGACAACCCGAAGCGGTCGTCGAACAACGACGCGCCGACGCTGACCGCGATCGAGAGGTCGTCGGCCGGTGGCTTGTCGCCGAGAATGCCGGAGTCGACGGGCGGGTAGGCGGGATCGCGGGTCTTCGGCGGCTCACCGGCCATCAAGCCGCGGATCTCCTCGGTGAGTTCGCGCAACGTCGCCTCGAGGCCGGCCCGGTCCTTGGCGTGCACGTTGAACGAGGCGATCATGCCCTGCTCTGGGATCGGCAGGGCGGTGATCCCGGTCTGGTGCGGCCCCTCGAACGGGACGAAGCGCCCCGCCCGCGCCGCCCGCGGCTCGGAATCCGACGACGCGCATCCGACCAGCCCACCGGCGCCCAGCGCGGCGCCTGCGCCTAGCGCGCCCGTGACGAAACCACGACGGGAGACGCGCGAAAACCGCCGAGTCACTTCAGGTTGAGCACTCCGGCGACTTGGGACAGATTCTCGGAGAGTCCGGCGAGCTCGGCCTTGAGCGTGTCGATCACCTGCGGGGACACGGTGACCTCCGGGCAGCGCGGCGAGGGGTACGGATCGTTCTCGGTGCAGAACAGCACCCAGCCGTCGCCACGGCGCAGCGGCGCCAGGGTCTCGAACACCGAGCCGACTCCGGCCTCGATCTTGCCCAGCAGCGCCGGATCGGCTTCGACCAGCGCCGGACTCAACTTGCCGACGGCGTCGCGCGAGCCCTGCAGGTTGGCGTCGAAGTCCCACAGGTCGGTCTTGGAGTAGCGGTCCTCCTCGCCGGTGATCTTGCCCTCCGAGATCTCCTCGATCAGTTCGGCCGCGCCGTTGGCCACGTCGACGGGCTTCACCTCAACCGCGGGGAACTGTGCCTTGAGCGCGGCGACGTCCGAGTCGAGTTGGTCGGCGAACGGGGCGGCGCCCTCGGTGGTGTTCTGCTCGAACAGGATGTATTCCAGGCGGTGCCACCCGGTGAACTCGGGATCGTCGACACCGGCGAAGTCGTCGACCCGGGCGTCGATCTTGCCGTCGATCTCCTCGACCAGACCTGCGATCGGCTCGATGCGCTCCCACGGCACCCGCGACGGGGCGTACGCGTCCTGGGCGGCCTGCAGGTCACCGGCGCGAACGGCGTCGGTGAAGACCTTGACGACCGCCTGGAGTTCGTCGATGTTGCTCTGCGCGTATGCCTTGTAGTCCTGAGCCGCCTTCTCCAGCACCTCGGGCGCAACGGCGGCGGCCGCCGACGTCGACGTCTCCTCGGTGGTGGTGGTGGTATCGGAGCTACCCGAGTCACTCGAGCAGCCGGCCAGGATCAGGCTCAGTGCGGCGACGGGCACGGTCCATCGGAGTATGCGGTTCATATGCACCTTCAAGCTCGGAGAGGGTGAACATAACATCCGGCAAGCTCTCAAGGTAGGCATACCTAATTGCCCGGATGCCGGTCGCCTCGGCTGCCAGACTTCAACCATGACGACCACGCCGCAGTTCGAGACTCTGCTGTATCGGGCCGACGGGCCCGTCGCCACCATCACGCTCAACCGGCCCGACCACCTCAACACCATCGTGCCGCCGATGCCCGACGAGATCGAGGCCGCCGTCGACCTCGCCGAACGGGATCCGGCGATCAAGGTGATCGTCCTGCGCGGCGCGGGTCGCGCGTTCTCCGGGGGGTACGACTTCGGGGGCGGGTTCACCCACTGGGGCGAGGCGATGAACACCGACGGCCGGTGGGACCCGGGCAAGGATTTCGCGATGGTCAGCGCCCGCGCGACCAGCCCGCATCAGAAGTTCATGGCGATCTGGCGGGCGTCGAAACCCGTCATCGCCCAGGTGCACGGCTGGTGCGTCGGCGGGGCCAGCGATTACGCGCTGTGCGCCGACATCGTGATCGCCAGCGACGACGCGGTCATCGGCACGCCCTACGCCAGGATGTGGGGCGCCTACCTCACCGGCATCTGGCTCTACCGGCTGAGCCTGGCGAAGGTGAAGTGGCATTCGCTCACCGGTGAACCGCTGACCGGAAAGGAGGCCGCCGCAGTCGAACTCATCAACGAGTCGGTGCCGTTCGAAAAGCTGGAGGCCCGCGTCGCGGAGATCGCCGACAAGCTGGCCCGGATCCCGCTGTCACAGTTGCAGGCCCAGAAGCTCATCGTCAACCAGGCTTACGAGAACATGGGCCTGGCCTCCACCCAGACGCTGGGCGGCATCCTCGACGGGCTGATGCGCAACACCCCCGACGCGCTGGACTTCGTCGAAACCGCTGCCTCACAAGGGGTTCGGGCGGCCATCGAGCAGCGCGACGGGCCGTGGGGTGACTACAGCCAAGCCCCGCCGGACAAGCGCCCCGACCCGTCGCACATCATCGAGCCCTGACCCTCGACGAGAGCAGCGCGTCGAGGTCGGCAAGCGCGCGCAGCGTGTCGTTGAGGTGCGTGCAGGTGCTGGTGCCGACCAGCTCACCGCGGACCCGGTCACGCACCTCGGCCAGCCGCATCCCACGGACCCGCGTCGCGCTGCCGATGGCGCCCGGACACTCCTGCCACGGCAGCACCTGGACCGTCGCGGCGACCGACGCGATCGTGCGGGTCGCGAGGTCCACCGATCCGGTGACCGTGTACTCGTGCACGATCGTCTCGACGCCCTCGTCGTCGACGTGGGAATCACGAAAGTGCGCGTCGAAGTCGGCTGTGTCGCCGGAACTGTCGACGGGAATCAGGTCCAGCCGCCGCAACCGACGCATGCCGTCGGGACGAAGCGGTGCCACGGCATGCATCCCGTCGGCGTCGAGGGGCGGAGCGATCGGACCGCGCGCGGTCGGGATGATGTCGTGGCGTCGGGCATAGGACACCATCGAGGCGTCGGGCGCGAACCCCGCGCAGATGCCGGCCATGCGGTTGGCGGTGCCGGCGGGCAGTTTCTCCTCGACGCCGTGGCGGATCGCCGCGTGCTGCACCCCGTAACCGGACACCAGCGCCGCGCCCACCCAGTCGTCGAGCAGCAGATTCAGCAGACCGGCCCGGCGCACCTCGTCGGGGAACAGCGTCGCGACGTGCGCGCGAAACCCCGGGCCGACGCGGCTGCCGGTGAGTTGTGCGAGCGGCCCGTCGGGAGCGATGTCGACGATGACGCGGTCGGCCAACCGCGCGCGCACTGCGACCTGTTCGAGTACCTCCACCGTGGGCGGCCCCGTGACCACCACGTCACGCGCACGGAGGTCGACCTCGGCGGCGCCCGTGCCGGCGGGATGGGTGTCGATGGTGCTGGTGCGCCGCAGCATCCCCGCGGTCAGCGGCGGCCACGCCTCGACCGGCCGCTGCGGGCCCACGATGTCGGTGACGAAGGGCATGGCCTGACGTTACTAGTCGCGCCTCCACAGGCCACCCACCATCGCGACCAGCACCCCGAACACCACCAGCGCGCCACCGCCGGCGAGCGTGTAGTTCAGCCAGGTGTGCAGGCTGTCTTCGGCGTGGCCCACCATGACCTCGGCGATCCGGCGGATATCACCCGAGGTCTGGTTCAGCGCACGGTTGATGTGGTCGCGCGCCACCTCCAGACCAGCCCACCCGGCGGCACCGACGAACAGCGCCGAAACCCCCAGCGCAGCAAGGCCTTTACCACGCGAGCGGGTGGCGGCCAACATCAGCAGAGCGAACACGCCGGTCAGGATCGTCGTTCCGACACTGACCCACGGCCCCCATGTCGACAGCAGCCGCAGCTGGCCGGGCCGCAACGCAGAGTTCTCCGGAACCGTGATCGGCACCGTCAATGTCTGCGGGACGGCCAGATCCAGATCGCCGAGCACCTGTGTGATCGACGGGTCGTTGAGCATCGGTGCGATGTCGACGAGCCACCGGTCACCGGCGCCGTCGTCGGCAGGCACCGAATCGGTGAACATCCAGCGGTGCGCGATGCGGTTGGCCTGGGCGAACTGCCCGGGGAAGCCGGGGTTGGCGGTGTAGGCCGTGGCTACCTCGCGGACCAGGGCCGTGTTGTTCAGCGGGTATCCGTTGCGTTTGGCCAGCGCGAGAATCTGGGTCGTCAACTCCGAGGCCATCGCGGTCTGCAGTTCGGGGTCCTGTGCGGCGTCGGCGGCCAGCGCGGCGTAACCGTGCTCGCTGACCACGTTTCGCTGCACCCACATGCTCGGCACCGCCACCGTCAGCAACACGGTCGTGACAAGCCACAAGAACACGGTCGCCACCAACCGCACGCGTGGTCCTCCCCAGGAATGTGAAAAGCGAAAAGTGACGCGTTATTTGGCCACGCGTCGGGGCGTGATGAGCGCGAGTTTGGTCATGAGCCGATTCATCCGCTTGAGCGCCTTCGGCGAGTTGTTGTAATAGTTACCGCCGGCGCCGATGTTGGTGCGCGGCGCGACCACCGTCTCCTGCCGACAGTACTTGCGCAACCCTTCGGCCCCACCGAACCGTGCCCCGAGCCCCGAGGTCTTCCAACCGCCCATCGGCGCCGTCGTGCACATCAGGTTGGAGATCACGTCGTTGATATTGACGGCTCCGCAGTCGAGTTCGACCGCAACGTCTTTCGCGCGCTTGACATCTTTGGAGAACACCGACGCGCTCAGCCCGTATGGACTGTCGTTGGCCAGCCGGACCGCTTCTCCGACCGTGGCGACCTTCATGATCGGCAGCGTCGGACCGAACGTCTCCTCGGTCATGCACAGCATCGAATGGTCGACGTCGACGATCACCGTCGGCGGATAGAAGTGGCCTTCGCCCGCGGGGCGTTCACCGCCGGTGAGCACCCGGGCGCCCTTGGCCTTGGCGTCGGCGATGTGCCGCTCGACCACCGAGATCTGGCTCTCGTCGATCATCGAGCCGAAGTCGTGGCCGTCACCGGCGCCGACCTTCAACTTCTCGACGTCCCGCAGCACGGCGGAGACGAACTGGTCGTAGACGCGGTCGAGGACGTACACCCGTTCGACCGACACACACGTCTGCCCCGCGTTGAACATCGCCCCCCACACCGCGGCGTGCGCGGCCAGGTCGATGTCGGCGTCGTCGAGCACGATCAGCGGATCCTTGCCGCCCAGTTCGAGACTGACCGGGGTGAGCCGGCGCGCCGCACGCTCCATCACCTTGGCGCCGGTCGCGCTGGAGCCGGTGAACTGGATGAAATCGGAGTTGTCGATGACGGCCTCGGACACCTCCCGCGCGCCCTGCGCCAGCGCGAGCACCTCGGGCGCCCCGCAGTCCTGCCAACCGCGCAGCAGCAACTCGGCGGTCAACGGTGTGCGCTCGGACGGCTTGAGCAACACCGCACAGCCCGCGGCCAGCGCGCCGATGGCGTCCATCAAGGCGTTGGCCACCGGATAGTTCCACGGCGCGATGATGCCGACCACCGGACGCGGCCGGTAGTGCACCTCGATCTTCTTGATCGACAGGAACGGCAGTGGCGCCGGCCTGCGCTCTGGCGCCAGCGCCTTCTCCATGGTCTTGATGTAGTAGGAGGCGATCATGATCAGCAGCGGCACCTCTTGGGCGGCGTCGGTCGCCGATTTGCCGGTCTCGGCCATCAGCAGCGACTCGATCTCCTCGCGGTGCTCACCCAGCCACACCGCGTAGCGGGCCAGCACCTTCGCGCGGCCCCCCGCGCCGCGGGCCTCCCACTCGGGCTGCGCCGCGCGCAGGCCGGCGGTGATGCGAGGCACGTCGGCGCGATCCGTCCACCGCACCGTGCCGGCCTCTGCGCCGGTCGCGGGATTGCGGATGCTGGCTGGCGGTTCGGCAGGCACATCGACGTCAGGCGTGGCGGTCATGGGTCCATGCTAACCGCCGCGTGTGACGCAGATCGCAGCAGGCTTGACACGTGTCAATTCCGGGTTGGCGACCAGCGCCGCCACGCACACGATCGCCGTTCCGAGCAGGACGCCACCGACCGTATCGGTGAAGTAATGCCACACGAACGCCTGACCGAGCATGCCGAGCAGGCTGACGATCACCGCCGCGACGATCGACCACACCGCGGCGGAGGCCACCAACACGACCATCCCCCACACCACCACCGTCACCGTCGTGTGGCCGCTGGGATAGGCGTAGAAGCCCTCCTTGCGCCGACCGAACAACACTTTCAGGCCCTGGACGAGCGCCCATGCCAGCGCCGGCGACGCCACCGCGACCGCGGCCAGCCGCCAGCGCCTGCGCGCCACGGCCACCGCCACCGCGACCGCCAGCACCGCTGCCAGCACCCACGGCTTGGAAAACCACAGCAGCCATTGAAGGTAGGGGTCGTCGCGGTAGGCGCGGAACCACTCGTCGAGCGGCGTGGAGTACTTGCCGACCGACACGCCCAGGATCACGAACGCGGTGAGGGCGACGGGTGGCCACCACCGGATCACGCGATGCCCCGCAGGTAGGCGGCCTGGCCGAGGTGCTGGGCACTGTCGTCGACGATGCTCACCAGGCGCACCCCGGCGGTCACCGGCGGGTCCCAGCGTTCGTCGACGATGCGGCTCAGCTCCTCGGGGGTCACCGAGGCGAGGTACTCCAGCGTCGCCTTGTGCACGGCGCGGTAGTACCCGGCGAGCAAGTCCGCCGGCGCGTGCACCTTGGCGACCTGGTCGGGGGTGTGCCCGTAGCCCATGTCCTCGCGCGGCAGATCCAGGCCGAACCGGTCCACCCAGCCGTCGCGTAACCAGATCTGTTCGGTGCCCGCGATGTCGCTGAGTTGGAGGTCGTGTTGGCGCGCGCTGTGCCAGATCAACCAGGCGATGCTGTTGGCGGAGGGGGTGGGTCGAAAGTCTGCGACCTCGTCGGTGAGCCCCTCGGTCAGCTCCTCGACGTGCTCGATGAGCCTGGTGAACGCGTCGCGCAGCAGTTCGCGGGCAGCCGCCGCATCTGGGGTCGCATCTGAGCCAGCCATGTCTCGACGGTACTGCGCTCAGCCCTGCGGTTGCGCGCCGTGGAAGACCGCCTCGATGTTGTTTCCGTCCGGGTCCCGGACGAACGCGCCGAAGTAGCCGGGGTGGTATTCGGGCCACAGCCGCGGCGCGTGCAGCGACTCGGCGCCGGCCTCGAGCGCGGTGTCGTAGAACGCGGTGACCGCCTCGGCGTCGGCGGCGCGGAAGGCGAAGTGCACCTCGCGGTTGGGGCCTGCCGCGTCGCCGGCGTTCATGTCGGCGATCCAGAAGTCCGGTTTACCGTCCCGGCCGTAACCGATGGCGACCTGATAGTCGAGCTGGCGGGTGTAGCCGAGCACCGCGAGGACCTTGTCGTAGAAGGTTTTGGATTTCTCCCAGTCGGCGCAGTTGATTCCGAAATGGTCAATCACCGGCTCATCCTGGCACGGCGTACCGACACCGTCGTAGATTCGACACATGTATGACGTGATCATCCGCAACGGCACGATCGTCGACGGTCTCGGTGGCGAACCCTGCGTGGGCGACGTGGCGGTCGCCGACGGCGTCATCGCCGCCGTCGGCGCGGTAGACGGTGCGAGCGCCCGGGAGATCGACGCGACCGGCCTGTTCGTCACCCCCGGCTTCGTCGACCTGCACACCCACTACGACGGGCAGGCGGTCTGGTCGGATCGGATGACGCCGTCCTCGGCGCACGGGGTCACCACCGCGGTGATGGGCAACTGCGGCGTCGGCTTCGCACCCTGCCGAGCCGAGGATCACGACGTGCTCGTCGACGTGATGGAGGGTGTCGAGGACATCCCCGGTGTGGTGATGGTCGACGGGCTGCCGTGGAACTGGGAGACGTTCCCCGAGTTTCTCGACGCGCTGGAGACGCGACGCCGCGACATCGATGTGGCCGCCCTGCTGCCGCACTCACCGCTGCGGGTCTACGTGATGGGCCAGCGCGGCGTGGCCCGTGAACCGGCCACCGCCGAAGACCTCGCGATGATGCGCAAACTGTCGGCCGAGGCGATCCAGGTGGGTGCGCTCGGCTTCGCGTCGTCGCAGTTGACCCTGCACAAGAGCGGAAGCGGCAGTCTCATCCCGAGTCACGGCGCGGCCTACGCCGAGTTCGAGGCCATCGCCCGTGGTGTCGACGACGCGGGCGGTGGCCTGCTGCAGTTCGTGCCCGACCTGGTCTCCGGTGACTACGAACCGGCGCTGAAGACGGTGTTCGACGTGGCCGAGGACGTCGGCCTGCCGGTGACGTTCACGCTGGCGATCGGCAGCGCCGGCGAGCCGTTCTTCCTCGACGCGCTGAGGATGGTGGAAAAGGCCAACGCGGCGGGCGGCGACGAGGGTCCCCGCGTCACCGCGCAGATCTACCCGCGGCCGATCGGCCTGTTGCTCGGCCTCGAGCTGTCCGGCAACCCGTTCGTGATGTACCCGAGCTACCAGGAACTGGCCGGGCTGCCGCTGGCCGAGCGCATCGCCGAAATGCGCAAACCCGAGGTGCGTCAACGCATTCTGTCGGACCAGCCATCCGGTGAGGGTCATCCGCTGATGTTCGCGGCGCAGGCGTTCGACTGGATATTCCCGCTCGGCGACCCGCCCAACTACGAGCCGCCGACCTCGGAGAGCATCGCCAACCGCGCCCGAGCCCGCGGGGTCAGCCCACTCGAAGAGGCATACGACCGGCTGCTCGACGAGGACGGGCACGCGATGCTGCTCGTCGCACTGGCCAACTTCCGCGACGGCAGCCTTGACACGATCGCCGAGTTGATCCGTCGCGAGGACGTGGTGCTCGGCCTCGGCGACGGCGGCGCTCACTACGGAATGATTTGCGACGCAAGCTATCCCACCTACATGCTGGCGCATTGGGCGCGTGACCGCGCGTCCGGACGGCTGTCGGTGGCCGAGGCGGTGCGCGAACTGACGTCGACGCCGGCCCGGGTCGCCGGCCTGGCCGATCGCGGCCGGATCGCGGTGGGCTACAAGGCCGACCTCAATGTCATCGACCACGACGCGCTGCGCTTGCACAAGCCGGTGGTCACCCACGACCTGCCTGCCGGTGGGCGCCGCCTGAACCAGACCGCCGACGGCTATGTCATGACGATGGTGTCCGGCGAGGTCATCGCCGAGAACGGTGTGCCCACCGCGGCGCGTCCCGGTCGGTTGGTCCGCGGTCGTCAACCCGCGCCGTCGACATGAGCGTCAAAGTCGACCTCGACCAGTTGGGCGGCACGCTGGCCGACTACCCGGTCGGGTACTTGATCACGGTCGGCGACGACTACCGGGCGCACACGGTCGCGGTGACGCCCGTACTCGCCGACGGCGTGCTCGACGTGGGCCCTGTCGGTGCCACCACGCAACGAAATGTCACCGCGCACAACGCCGTCACCGTTCTGTGCCCACCCGCCCAGCCCGGCGGCTACTCGTTGATCGTCGACGGCACCGGCCGTCTGACCGACACGTCGCTGCAGGTGCTGCCCGGCCGCGCGGTGCTGCATCGCAAGGCCGCCGAGGACTCGCGCGCGACAGACCCGGGTTGCCTGCACGACTGCGTGCGACTGGAAAGCTGACCTCAGGGCGCGAACATCGCCGGAAGGATGGCCCGCAGCAGGCCTTCGTCGCCGCCATACTCCGGCGGACCGGGCTCGGCGAGCAGGCTGAACGCGATGCGCCCCATCCAATGCGCAAGCAGTTGCGGTGCGACGTCGGCACGGACCTCCCCGGCGGCAGCCGCTTCGGCGATGCGATCGCCCAGCACCTCGTAGATCACCTGGCGCCAGGACTCCGAATGCTCCACGGCGCGGTGAGTCCAGGTCAGGTCGTTCGCCGAGATCAGCGATTGCAGCGCCGGCGACTTTCGGCCGATCTCGACACCGGTCACGGTCGCGGTGATCACCCGCTCCACGAACGGCATGTCGGCTTCGAAGCAGCGATTCACGGCGGCCATCACCTCCTCGATCGCGCGCATGAAACAGGCGGCCAGGATCGCGTCACGGTTGGGAAAGTAGCTGTAGACCGTCGTGCGGTGCACGCCCGCCTTGGCCGCGATGTGGGTCATCTTGGTGCGACTGGGTCCACGTTCGGCGTAGCAGGCTTCGGCGGCGCTCAGCAGTCGCTGCCTGGCCTCGTCCTCGTCGAGGACGACGCCGTCGCCCCACGCGGGCGCCCGATTCGTCGCTGTCACGGCCCCATCAGACATTCCAGCAGTATGACGCACTGTTGATAAAAACTACACTTTTCCATATTGTGTCGTTTGGCCGGTACCGGCTCGTCTGAGGGGATCCGCGTTGACCAACGCCACCGCTAGTGCGCGCAAACTCGTGATCGGAGCCAGCGGCTTCCTCGGCTCCCACGTCACCGGGCAACTGGTAGAGCGCGGCCACCAGGTGCGAATCATGTTGCGGCACAGCAGCTCGACCAAAGCGATCGACGACCTCGACGTCGAACGGCACTACGGCGACATCTTCGACGATGCGGCACTGCGCGAGGCGATGGCCCGCTGCGACGACGTCTTCTACTGCGTCGTGGACACCAGGGCGTGGCTGCGCGATCCCGCGCCGCTGTTCCGCACCAACGTCGAGGGCCTTCGACACGTGCTCGACGCCGCGGTCGACAGCGACCTTCACCGGTTCGTGTTCACCAGCACCATCGGCACCATCGCGCTCAGCGAGGACGGTCGCCCCGTCACTGAAGATCTCCCGTTCAACTGGATGGACAAGGGCGGCGCCTACATTCGGTCCCGGGTACAAGCCGAGGAACTGGTGTTGGAGTACGCGAAACACCGCGGCCTGCCTGCGGTGGTGATGAATGTGTCCAACACCTACGGCCCCGGCGACTATCAGCCGACACCGCACGGCTCGCTGGTGGTCGCGGCCGCTGCCGGCCGGATGCCGGTGTATCCCAAGGACATCGCGTCGGAAGCGGTCGGTATCGAGGACGCCGCCACCGCACTGATCCTGGCCGCCGACAAAGGCCGCGTCGGCGAACGCTACATCGTCTCCGAGCGCTTCATCTCCGCGCGTGAACTGTACGCGACCGCCGCCGTCGCAGCGGGCGGTAAACCGGCGCGGTTCGGCGTCCCCCGAAAAGCCCTGTACGCGCTGGGCTTTGTCGGTGAGCTGGCGGCGCGGGTGCTTCGCCGCGACATGCTGCTGGGCACCCTGTCGGTCCGGTTGCTGCACATCATGTCGCCGATGGACCACAGCAAGGCCGCGCGCGAATTGGGCTGGACACCGGAACCGATTCACGATGCGGTGCGCAAGGCCGTCGAGTCCTACCGGGCACAGGGCCTGGTCCCCTAGGAGCGAACACGATGCGAATTATCGTCACGGGCGGCAACAGCGGGGTCGGCAAGGCGACGGCGGCCTCGCTGGCCGCCGCCGGCCACCGGGTGCTCATCGCGTGCCGCGACGTGGCCAAGGGAGAACAAGCCGCGGCGGGCATGGCCGGCGAAGTCGAGGTGCGCCAACTGGACCTGGCCGACCTTGCCGATGTGCGGCGGTTCGCCGATACGGTCGACACCGTCGACGTATTGGTGAACAACGCAGGCGTATTGGGTGTTCCGTTGCAGC
Source organism: Mycolicibacterium sp. XJ1819 (assembly GCF_053483675.1). Lineage (NCBI taxonomy): Bacteria > Bacillati > Actinomycetota > Actinomycetes > Mycobacteriales > Mycobacteriaceae > Mycobacterium > Mycolicibacterium sp. XJ1819. Next base: position 105,798 of record NZ_JBEFST010000017.1, read on the forward strand.
GCACCGCAGATGGCTTCGAGATGCACATGGGCACCAACCATCTCGGCCATTTCGCTCTCACGTGTCTGCTCGGTGACCGGATTCGCGACCGGATCGTGGTGGTGGCCAGCACCAACCATCAACTGGCCCGTCTGCATCTCGACGATCTGAACTGGCATCGACGCAAGTACCGGATGTGGTCGGCATACGGCGAGTCGAAGCTGGCCAACGTGCTGTTCGTGTCCGAACTGGTGCGCCGGGGCCGCACCGCCTACACGTCGGACCCCGGGATGACCGACACGGCGATCACCCGCAACAGCTCCGGAATGCTTCGCCGGGCAAGCGTTCTGCAGTCCCGCATCGCCCAGACCCCCGCCGACGGCGCCCGCTCGACCATCCAGGCCGTCACCACCGATCTACCCAACGGCACATACATCGCTCCCCGTGGGCTCGCACACCAGTGGGGCGGACCGAAACCGACCAAGCTGCGTGCCCACGCACGAGACCCGCGCAGTGCGCGCCGCCTGTGGGACCTCTCCGTCGAGCTCACCGGCTGCGATCTTCGGTAATCCTGGCCGCAGAGACGAAGAAGCCCGGGGTGCCGAAGCACACCCGGGCTTTTTCGTTGGACGGACTTAGAAGTCCATGCCGCCCATGCCGCCGGTCGGGTCGCCCACGGGAGCGGCCGCCTTCTCCGGCTTGTCGGCGACGACCGCCTCGGTGGTCAGGAACAGCGCCGCGATGGACGCCGCGTTCTGCAGCGCCGAACGCGTCACCTTGACCGGGTCGGCCACGCCTGCCTTGAGCAGATCCTCGTAGTCACCGGTCGCGGCGTTCAGACCGGTGCCCGCAGCGGAGTTGCGGACCTTCTCGGCGACAACGCCGGGCTCCAGACCCGAGTTGAACGCGATCTGCTTCAGCGGGGCTTCCAGCGCCACCTTGACGATGTTGGCGCCGGTGGCCTCGTCACCGTCGAGCTTGAGGTCGTCGAGCGCCGGGGCCGACTGCAGCAGGGCCACACCGCCACCGGCGACGATGCCCTCCTCCACGGCGGCCTTGGCGTTGCGGACCGCGTCCTCGATACGGTGCTTGCGCTCCTTGAGCTCCACCTCGGTGGCAGCGCCGGCCTTGATCACCGCAACACCGCCGGCCAGCTTGGCCAGGCGCTCCTGCAGCTTCTCGCGGTCGTAGTCGGAGTCGCTGTTCTCGATCTCGCTGCGGATCTGGGCGACCCGGCCCGCGATGGCCTCGCTGTCGCCTGCGCCCTCGACGATCGTGGTCTCGTCCTTGGTGACCACGACCTTGCGCGCCTTACCGAGCAGCGAGACATCGGCGGTCTCCAGTGAGAGGCCGACCTCCTCGCTGATGACCTGACCACCGGTGAGGATGGCCATGTCCTGCAGCATCGCCTTGCGGCGGTCACCGAAGCCCGGCGCCTTGACGGCGACCGACTTGAAGGTGCCGCGGATCTTGTTGACCACCAGGGTCGACAGCGCCTCGCCCTCGACATCCTCGGCGATGATCAGCAGCGGCTTACCCGACTGGATGATCTTCTCCAGCAGCGGCAGCAGATCCTTGACGGTCGACACCTTCGAGGACACGAGCAGGATGTAGGGGTCCTCGAGGACCGCTTCCTGACGCTCGGCGTCGGTGACGAAGTAACCCGAGATGTAGCCCTTGTCGAAGCGCATGCCCTCGGTCAGCTCGAGCTGCAGGCCGAAGGTGTTGGACTCCTCGACGGTGATGACACCCTCGTTGCCGACCTTGTCCATGGCCTCGGCGATCAGTTCACCGATCTGCGTGTCACCGGCCGAGATGGCGGCGGTGTTGGCGATCTGCTCCTTGGTCTCGACCTCCTTGGCCGACTTGAGCAGGGTCTCGGTGATCTTCTCGACGGCCTTCTCGATGCCGCGCTTCAGGCCCAGCGGGTTGGCGCCCGCCGCGACGTTGCGCAGGCCCTCGCGAACGAGTGCCTGGGCCAGCACCGTCGCCGTCGTCGTTCCGTCTCCGGCGACGTCGTCGGTCTTCTTGGCGACCTCCTTGACCAGCTCGGCGCCGATCTTCTCGTAGGGATCCTCCAGCTCGATCTCCTTGGCGATGGACACACCATCGTTGGTGATCGTGGGGGCGCCCCACTTCTTCTCCAGGACGACGTTGCGGCCCTTGGGCCCCAGCGTCACCTTTACCGCGTCGGCGAGGCTGTTCAGGCCCCGCTCCAGGCCGCGGCGGGCCTCTTCGTCATACGCAATTGTCTTGGCCATTGCGAAGTGTTCCTCCGGATTGGGGATGCACGTCTCTCGGCCGGGTGCAGTGCCCGCGACGGACGGCTTCGGGTGTGCTCCGCTGGTGCGGCCCCTCGCCTCACCGTCCCGACCTAGCACTCACCGGTCGCGAGTGCCAATTGCATTCTTAGCACTCGACCAGGGAGAGTGCAAGGTCGGTTACGGTACCCGCAGCCCGTTCAGCACGACATCGACGAGCCACGATGCGGCAACAATCGGAGTGCATGCTCCGTTTCCCACCCTTCCGAGGAGACCCCATGGCCAAGTGGACAACAGCCAACATCCCCGATCAGACCGGCCGTACCGCGGTGATCACCGGCGCCAACACTGGCCTTGGCTACGAGACTGCCAAGGAACTGGCCGCCAAGGGCGCCCACGTCGTGCTGGCTGTCCGCAACGTGGACAAGGGCAAAGACGCCATCGAACGCATCACCGCGGCGGTCCCCGGCGCCGGCGTCGCCATCCAGGAGCTCGACCTCGGTTCACTCGAATCCGTCCGCGAGGCCGCCGCCGCGCTGCGGTCCGACTACCAAACCATCGATCTGCTCATTAACAACGCCGGGGTGATGATGCCGCCGAAGTCCACGACCAAGGACGGTTTCGAATTGCAGTTCGGCACCAACCATCTGGGGCATTTCGCGCTCACCGGCCTCCTGCTGGACCGCCTGCTGGCGGTACCGGGCTCCCGCGTCGTCACGGTCAGCAGCTCCGGGCACCGCGCAAGCCGCCGCGGAATCCGCTTCGACGACCTGCACTGGGAGCGCGGTTACCGCCGGGTGGTCTCCTACGGTCAGTCCAAGCTCGCCAACCTGATGTTCACCTACGAACTGCAGCGCCGACTGACCGGCACCACCACGATCGCGGCGGCCGCACATCCGGGCGGCTCCAATACCGAGTTGGCGCGCAACCTGCCCGTCGCGGTGCGCTTGGCCATGTCCGCGCTGGCGCCGATGATGCAGGGCCCCGCGATGGGGGCACTGCCGACCTTGCGGGCGGCCACCGACCCCGGCGTGCTCGGCGGGCAGTACTTCGGCCCGGACGGGTTCGGCGAGCAACGCGGCCACCCGAAGCTCGTCGAGTCCATTCCGGCCTCGCACGATTTCGCCGCCCAGCAACGGCTCTGGGCCGTGTCGGAGGAGTTGACCGGAGTCACCTTTCCGGTCGGCTGACTATGGCAGGCTGACCACCGATGTCACTCGTCGATCCCCGGCAGGTGCCGCCTTACCCACCCCCGCGCTACACCGCACCCGAACCGCAGGCCAGTGCCTGGGTGCGGCGCGGCACCCAACCGGCCGATTACGACTCGTTCGGGTTGGTGAAGTATCACTACCTCGCCGACCAGAAAGCCACCGCCGGGGATTACGGGCTGTACCGCGTCGAGATCGCACCGAAGGGCGGCGGCCCGGGACCGCACTTCCACCGCGCGATGTCCGAGGCGTTCTTCGTCCTGTCCGGAACGGTCAAGCTCTACGACGGCAACGGCTGGACCGACGGACATGCCAACGACTTCTTGTACGTGCCGCCTGGAGGCATCCACGGGTTCCGCAACGAGGCCGACGAGCCGGCGTCGATTCTGATGCTGTTCGCGCCCGGCGCGCCGCGCGAGCACTACTTCGAGGGCTTCGCCGCGCTGGGCGACTTGACCGACGACGAGCGTCGGGAGTGGTTCATCAAGAACGACAACTTCTTCATCGAGTGACCCACCGCGCCGCCAGATACGGCGCCGTCCGGCTGCCCTTCGCCTGACTCACCTTCTGCGGAGTGCCCGCCACGACGACGCGACCACCGTCGTGGCCCGCGCCCGGTCCCAGGTCGATCACCCAGTCCGCCCCGGCGACCATCCGCATGTCGTGTTCGGCCACCACCACCGTGTTACCCGCGTCGACGAGGCGGTGCAGTTGCGCGTCGAGCAGATCCACATCGGCCGGATGCAGCCCCGTCGTCGGTTCGTCGAGGACGTAGAGCGTGTGGCCGCGGCGGGGCCGCTGCAGTTCGGAGGCCAGCTTGATGCGCTGGGCCTCCCCGCCGGACAACTCGGTGGCGGGCTGGCCGAGCCGCAGATATCCCAACCCGACCTCGCGCAGCGTCGCCAGGCTGCGGGACGCGCCCGGGATGTCCGCAAGAAACTGTGCGGCTTCGTCGACGGTCATGGCCAGGACGTCGGCGATGGAGTGGTCGCGGTAGCGCACCCGCAGCGTGGCTTCGTTGTAGCGGGCGCCCCCGCACGTCGGACAGGTGGCGTATGTGCCTGGCAGGAAGAGCAGTTCGACCGATACGAAGCCCTCCCCCCGGCAGGTCTCGCATCGGCCTTCTGCGACGTTGAACGAGAACCGGCCCGCCGTCCAGCCCCGGCGGCGTGCCGCCGGCGTCGCGGCGAACGCCCGCCGCACGGCGTCGAACAGGCCGGTGTAGGTGGCGAGCGTCGAACGCGGGGTGCGCCCGATCGGTCGCTGGTCGACAGCGACCAGTCGGTCGATCACGTCGACGCCCTCGGCCGTTACCCCGATGCTGGCGTCGTGATCGAGGTCGACGATCTCGGCGTCGAAATCGTCGGTGTCACCGTCGCTTTCGGCCAGGCCCACGTCGCGGCCCAGATGACGCTTCACCACATCGCCGAGAACCTTGACCACAAGCGTCGACTTACCTGAGCCGGACACACCGGTGACGGCGGTGTAGACGCCGAGCGGCAGGTCGACATCCACGTCGCGCAGGTTGTGAAAACAGATGCCCCGCAATAAAAGCTGCGATGCCGGTTCACGAGGGGCCCGCGGTTCGGCCGCCTCGCCACCGAACAGGAAGCGACGGGTGATCGACTCGTCGACCTCCTTCAGGCCGGGCACGGGTCCGCTGTAGAGCACCCGCCCTCCTAGCTCGCCTGCGCCGGGGCCGACGTCGACGATCCAGTCGGCCCGGCGCACGACATCCATGTCGTGCTCGACGATGAACAGTGAATTACCCGCCCGCCGAAGGCGATCCAGCACATCGAGCAGCGGCTCCGCATCGGCGGGATGCAGGCCGGCCGACGGCTCGTCCAGCACGTAGAGCACCCCGAACAATCCGGCTCGCAACTGCGTGGCCAGACGCAGCCGCTGCAGTTCACCCGGCGACACGGTCGGGGTGCGACGGTTCAGCGTCAGATAGCCGAGGCCGAGGTCAACGAGCACCTGGATACGCGCGACCAGATCGGCGGCGATCATCGTGGCGACCTCGGTGTGCTCGCCGGACTCTGTCGACTCGAACGCCGCCGCGGCGTCGTGCGGGCCGCGGTCGGGCGCAGCACATCGGCGAGGTCGGCCAACGGCATCGCGACGAAGTCGGCGATCGTCCGACCGGCGAAAGTCACCTTCAGCGCCTCAGGTCGCAGACCCGAGCCGTGGCACAATCCGCAGTCCACGCTGTCGACGTACTGCAGGACGCGACGGCGCATCGTCGCGCTCTGCGAGTTCGCCAGCGTGTGCCGGACATGGCGTTCCGCGCTGGAGAAGGTTCCGTTGTAGTAGTAGTCGGCGGTGACCGGATGCTGGCTCGGATCGATCTCGACGGTGGGCTGCTCGTCGGTGAACAGGATCCAATCACGTTGGCGCTTGGCAAGTTTGCGCCACGGCTTGTCGATGTCAAACCCCAGCGTGATGAGGATGTCGCGCAAATTCTGTCCCTGCCAGGCGCCCGGCCACGCCGCGACGGCGCCTTCGCGAATGGTCAACGAGGGGTCCGGCACGAGCGTCTGCTCGGTCACCTCGTGGATCCGGCCGATACCGTGACACTTCGGGCAGGCACCGACGGCCGTATTCGGAGAGAACGCATCGGAGTCGAGTCGTTCGGTGGCGCCGCGCGGATACGTCCCAGCACGGGAGAAGAGCATCCTCAGGAGGTTGGACAGGGTGGTGACGGTGCCGACCGTGGACCGTGACGTGGCCGACCCCCTGCGCTGCTGCAGTGCCACGGCGGGGGGCAGCCCGGTGATGTCGTCCACCTTCGGCGCGCCGGTCGGCAGCAACAGTCGTCGCGCATACGGCGCGACCGACTCGAAGTACCTGCGCTGCGCCTCGGCGTAGATGGTGCCGAACGCCAGCGACGATTTGCCGGAACCGGAGATGCCCGTGAACGCCACCAGCGCGTCGCGCGGCGCGGCGACGTCGACGCCCCGTAAGTTGTGTACGCGGGTACCGAAGACACGAACGCACGGGTCGATGTCGTCGCTGGGCGTGGTGGGGGTTGCCGACATGGTTGGCGCAGAGTACCCACGTCGCGCCAGGACAACCAGCGTGTTAGCTGTGGGTGCTTTCGGGCCGTCTGTAACGCGGCGTCGGCCACTCGGCGCCGGCGGGCGGATCGCGGCCACTGGCCACACTCGACACACCGGCCGCCCCGGCGACACGCCACACAGAGATGCGCGGCCGTAATCCCTTGCGCTAGGCTGCTGTCCGATCAGTGAGGAGTCTTTGGGTGCGGGCAGACACAGCGCCCGACACCCAGGCTTTGCGAGGCTGGCAGCGTCGGGCATTGGTGCGGTATCTTGGTGCCAAACCGCGTGATTTCCTCGCTGTCGCGACCCCGGGCGCGGGTAAGACTACGTTTGCCCTGCGCGTGGCCGGCGAGCTGTTGGCCGACGGTACCGTCGAGCGCATCACCGTCGTCGTGCCGACCGAGCATCTCAAGATCCAGTGGGCGCTGGCCGCCGCCAGGCTCGGCCTGTCGCTGGACCCGAAGTTCTCCAACAGCGCCGCGCACCACTCGTCCGAGTACCACGGCGTCGTCGTCACCTATTCCCAGGTGGCCAGCCACCCCACCCGGCACCGGGTGCGCACCGAGAACTACCGCACCCTCGTCGTCTTCGACGAGATCCACCACGGCGGTGATGCGAAGAGCTGGGGCGAGTCCATGCGCGAGGCGTTCAACGACGCCACCCGCCGACTGGCGCTGACCGGCACACCGTTCCGCAGCGACGACAGCCCGATCCCGTTCGTCACCTACGAACCCGACGGCACCGGGGCGATGCGCTCGCGCGCCGATCACGTCTACGGGTACTCCGAGGCGCTGGCCGACGGCGTGGTGCGGCCCGTGGTGTTCATGGCCTATTCCGGCGAGGCCCGCTGGCGAACCAGTGCTGGTGAGGAGTACTCCGCGCGTCTCGGCGAACCGCTCAACGCCGAGCAGACCGCGCGGGCATGGCGCACGGTGCTCGACCCGAACGGCGAATGGATCCCCGCGGTGCTGCAGGCCGCCGACACCCGACTCAGCCAGCTGCGTAACGGCGGTGTGCCCGACGCGGGCGCGATGGTGATCGCGTCGGACCAGAAGGCCGCGCGCGCGTACGCCAAGGTGCTGACGACGCTGACCGGTGAGGCGCCGACGCTCGTCCTCTCCGACGATCCCGGCTCCTCGGACCGCATCGCGGAGTACGCCACGGGCACGTCCCGGTGGCTGGTCGCGGTGCGCATGGTCTCCGAAGGCGTCGACGTGCCGCGCCTGGCCGTCGGCGTCTACGCGACGTCCGCGTCCACCCCGCTGTTCTTCGCGCAGGCGATCGGCCGCTTCGTCCGCTCCCGGCGGCCCGGCGAGACCGCGAGCATCTTCCTGCCGTCGGTGCCCGCGCTGCTCGACCTGGCCAGCGAGATGGAGGCACAGCGCGACCACGTGCTCGGCAAACCGCACCGCGAGTCGCAGGGCGAGTGGGACGACGCGGCGCTCGAGGACGCCAACAAGCAGAAGGACGAGCCGGGCGATCCGGCCAACGGCTTCGAGATGTTGGGCGCGGACGCCGAACTCGACCAGGTGATCTTCGACGGCTCGTCGTTCGGCACCGCGGCGGCCGTCGGCAGCGAGGACGAGGCCGACTACCTCGGCATCCCCGGCCTGCTCGCCCCCGACCAGATGCGGGACCTGTTGCGGCGCAGACAAGAAGAGCAGATGACGCGTCAGACCGCATCGGGCGAGGTGCCGCGGGTCTCCACGCACGGCCAGCTGCGCGAACTACGCAAGGAACTCAACACGCTGGTGTCGATCGCCCACCACCGCACCGGTAAACCGCACGGCTGGATTCACAACGAGTTGCGCCGGATCTGCGGCGGGCCACCCGTCGCCGCGGCCACGACCGATCAGCTGCGGGCGCGCATCGAGGCCGTGCGCACGCTGCGGGCCTGACACCACCGTCCGCGAGCGGGGAGGGGTCGGACTAGCGCGACTCGGCGATCGAGGCGAGGTTCTTCAGCGAGTTGTCGAGGTGCTGCGGCTCGAACGGCGGGAACTCGATGTCGCGCATGTGCGGCACCACGTTCGACCAGTCGTAGGTCAACGTGACCGCCGTCTGCTCTGGCCCCGATGCTTCGAGGTCGTATCGCCAGATCCACCCGCCCCATTGGAGCTCAGTGCCGTTCATCAGATAACCGCGCTGCTCGGGACCCTGGCCCGGCTGCCAAGCGATGGCGTGCGGCTGGTCGAAAACCTCGAGTAGGTTGGCCATCTCGTAGTGCTTCTCGGGATGGTTGTCGTGATACATGGCCATCCGGAAGACCTGGCCGACCTCGGTCAGCGGTTCACCGTCGAGCGGCTCGCGTACCCATCCGGTCCCGTCGATCAGCTGATGCGTCGACGGGTCGGCGAGCACCTCGAACACGGTCTCGATCGGGGCGTTGACGATTGTGGTCGCGTGGAGGTGTTGTTCTGTCATGTCGATACAGACCGCGGCGGGCGCGAGAAGTCATCGTCAGAACACTCCGCAGCCGGCCACGCCGCACAGGTGCGAACTGACCAGCAGCACCGGCCACAGCGCCACCATCACCGCCAGCGCCGCCAGATCCGCGAAGATCGTGAAGTCGCCGGACAGCGCCGACTCGAGTTCACCCATCAACTCGATGTGCAGCGCCGTGTAGATCACCCCGAAGATGAGGTAGCCCAACGCGAGCCACAGCACCAGCTCCAACACGGTGTTGACACCGCGCTTGAACAGCGCCTGCTCCATCCGCTCCCACAGATTCTGATCGGCCATCACAGCCCCAGCAACGCGGGCAGGTCGGCCACCGACTCCACGACGTGGTTGGGCTGCATCGCGAATTCGTCGGCGGCCCACCGGTCCAGCGTGTCCTGACGGAACTTGCCGGTCCGGACCAGCACACCGGTCATGCCGACGACCTGGCCGGGCAGCACGTCGTTGGTCAGGTCGTCGCCGACCATGTACATCTCGTCGGGATCCACGCCCAGACGGTTCGCCGCGGCCAGGAACCCCTCCGGGGCCGGCTTACCGACCGCGGTGGCCTTACGCCCCGAGGCGGCTTCCATCCCCGTCAAATACATACCGGTGTCGATGCGCAGGCCGTCGGTGGTCGTCCACGCCGTGCTGCGGTGCATCGCGACCACCGGCACGCCCTGGGCCATCCAGTCGTAAACCCACGACAGCGTGGTGTGGCTGTACTCCGGGCCCGCCCCGCCGAGCAGGACCACGTCGGGGGTTTCCGGGGTCCGCGGCCCGCTGGAGTCGCTGGAGTACACGAAGTCGACCCCGGGCATGTCCTCCTCGGCGATGCGGCCGTTGTTGACCAGGAAGCACCGCGCGTCGGGGTAATGGTTGCGCACATACTCGGCGGTGAGCACCGCGGCGGTGATGATCTCGTCGGCGCGTACCGGCATGCCCGCATCGGTGAGCAGATCAGCGATCTGGGCCCGGGTGCGGGTGGTCGTGTTGGTCAGATATGAGCAGGCGATCTGCCTGTCGGTCAGCGTTCGCAACGTGTCGGCCGCGCCCGCGATCGGCTTCCACGACGTCACCAGGACACCGTCGATGTCGAAGAGCACCCCGCCGATAGCCATGGCCACGACCCTAAACGGCCGTTGTCTCAGCGCAACTCCGCCACCCACCTGCTGTCGGCCACCCAGGGCGACGCCTCCGCGGCGATCGACCACGCCAACCGGGCCGGGACGTCGACCACCCGGTACTGTTTGACCCCGGCGGCGGTGGCCGCGATCAGCGTCGCCACGCCCGCCCTGCGCTGCATGAAGGTCTGGCGCACGGTCCAGCCGATGATGCCCGCAGCGGCGATGCAGTCGCGCCTGCGGTGCAGGCTGCCCGCCCGCGCGACCAGCCATCCGTCCCCGACCCGGTGCCCGAGCGACCGCGCCCGGTCGTTCGCCAGCAGCGCGCAGCATCCGGTGCCCACCGCCCACAACGCCCACGCCCACGCCCACGCCCACGCCCACGGTGGCACGGTCGCCACCAGCATGAACACCGCGACGACCGCGGGAAGGGCCAGCGCCCTGGTCCACCGCCTGCGGGTCGCCGCGGGCCCGTGGCCACGCAGCGGGCCGCTCACCGCGTCGGGCCTGCCGATCAATTCGCTCAGCACGGCCTCGGCGGTCGGCTTCGGACACGGCGGCAACAGCATCGAGGCCTCGCCCGCCCCGCCGACCCCCGTCATCACCGCGTCGAGCCGGGCCCCGCCGAACAGCCGCACCAACAACGGCTCCCGCAACGTCCCGCCGCGCAGCCTGCGCATGTCGTAAGTGTGCTCGCGCCGCCGCAGCAGGCCGTGTTGTAGATGCAGCACGTCGGCGTCCTTGCGTAACAGCAGGTTTCCGTGGGTCAGCAACGACTGCAGCACCGACAACACCACGGAGGCCACCAGCACCACCACCACGACGGCCGCGACCACGGTCACCACCCCGAACCGGTCGGCGGCCGCCGCGCCCGAGCGCTCGATCATCGACTCCTGCAGTGCCGCACCGACGCCCGCCTGATAGACCAGGCCGACAGCGGCCGCGATCATCGCCAGACCGGTGAAGGTCAGCGGGCTGTAGCGCAGCCAGGACGGCTGCCAGCGGGCCAGCACCCGACCGGGTGCGATCGGCTGGTCGTCGGCGGGTGCCAGCGAGTCGGCCAGCAGGATCGCGCGCAGCCTGGGCGCCTCCTCGGCGGGTACCGCGTCGAGCGCGAAGGCGGCGTCGCCGGCGGCCTGCTGTCCGGTGCTCAACCGCAGCACGGTCAGACCGAGCAGCCGGTGCAGCAGCCGGGCGTCGGTGGACACCGAGCGAATCCTGTTGCGCGGCACCGAGAGCACCTTGCGCTGCAGCACACCCTCGCGCAGTTGCACCTCGCTGGGTCCGATGCGATAGGTCGTCGTGAACCACCGCGCGATGCCGAACGCCACCGTCAGCCCGAGCACGGCGAACGCCACCAGATTGTTGCCGGTGGCCGAGCCGAGCAGCACGGACCCGATGAGCACCGGGATCTGCCGGATCACCTCGTGCACCGGATGCACCAGCAGCATGCGCGGACTGAGCCGTTGCCAGCCCGGTTCGGCGGGCGGCGGGTGGGGTCCGGTCACGTCGCGTCCTCGGTGCCGATCGCGGCGATGTCGGTCAGTTGCGCGACGACCTGGTCGGCCACGTCGGAGTCCAGCGCGACGATGCGCACCGCCCCCGCCGACGACGCCGTCGTCACCGTGACGTTGGCGAGCCCGAACAACCGGTCCAGTGGACCGCTGTAGGTGTCGACGGTCTGGACCCGCGAGATCGGCGCGATGCGGCGCTCCTGCACCAGCCAGCCCGTGCGGGTGTACACCGCTTCGGGGCTGACGTCCCAGCGGTGCACGCGGTAGCGCCACAGCGGGACCACGACGACGAACACCAGCACGCCGAGCGTGGTGGCCGCCGCCGCGATCGCGTTCAGCCACCACATCCGGTGGTCGACGACGAACCACACCACCTGCGCCATCGCCAGCACAAGCCACGGAATCGCCGCGCCGACCGCCCAGACCAACGGTGCTTTCGGGCTCGGCCGGCGGGCGGGGTCGACGAGATCCATGTTTCGAGCATGACGCATCCACCGCTGAGTATGTTGTGGCCATGAGCAAATGGACGGCCGCCGACGTGCCCGATCAATCCGGCCGGGTGGCCGTCGTCACCGGCGCCAACAGCGGTCTGGGTTACGACACCGCGGCGGCGCTTGCGGGCAAGGGGGCGCACGTCGTGCTCGCGGTGCGCGACACGCCCAAGGGCAACGCCGCCGCCGACCAGATCAGGAAAGCCAACCCCGACGCCACGGTCACGCTTGCGCAACTCGACCTGACGTCGCTGGACAACGTCCGCGCGGCGGCCGACGAGCTGCGCACCAAGTTCCCCCGCATCGACCTGCTGATCAACAACGCGGGCGTGATGTATGTGCCCAGCCGCGAAACCACCAAAGACGGCTTCGAGATGCAGTTCGGCACCAACCACGTCGGCCACTTCGCGCTGACCGGCCTGCTGCTGGAGAACATGATCGGCGTGCAGGGCTCGCGGGTGGTCACGGTCAGCAGCGTCGGGCACCGCATCCTGGCCAAGATCCGCTTCGACGACCTGAACTTCGAGCGCAACTACAACCGGGTCGCGGCCTACGGGCAGTCCAAGCTCGCCAACCTGTTGTTCACCTACGAACTGCAGCGGCGCCTGGCCGCCAAGGGCGCCCCCACCGTCGCACTCGCCGCGCACCCCGGCCTGTCCGACACCGAGTTGATGCGCCACCTGCCCAGCCTGATCCCCGATTTCGTGTGGAAGATCGCCGCCCAGCCCGCTGCCAAGGGCGCGCTGCCGACCCTGCGCGCGGCCACCGACCCGCAAGCCCAAGGCGGGCAGTATTACGGGCCCGATGGCATCGGTGAGGTCAAGGGCAACCCGAAAGTCGTTGCCTCCAGCGCACAATCGCACGACGAAGCGCTTCAGCGCCGGCTGTGGACGGTGTCTGAGGAGTTGACCGGCGTGACCTACCCGCTCTGATGCGCAGCGTCGAGGAACATCGTCGCGTCGTCGCCGACCTGATCAACCCCAGACCTGCGGTCACCGCGCCGCTGGCCGACACTCTGGGGCTGGTGCTCGCCGAGGACGTGGTGGCGCCGCTGTCGCTGCCCGGCTTCGACAATTCGGCGATGGACGGATATGCGGTGCTCGCCGAGGACGTCGCGTCCGCGTCCGACGAGCGGCCCGTGCTGTTGCCGGTCGCGGAGGACATCCCGGCCGGCCGCACCGACATGCTCACCCTGAAACCCGGTACCGCACACCGGATCATGACCGGCGCGCCGCTGCCCGCCGGTGCGACGGCCGTCGTGCCGGTCGAGGCGACCAACGTCGCCACCGACACCGTCGAGATCCGCGCGAGCGCCAAACCCGGCAGGCACATCCGCCGGGCGGGCGAGGACGTCACCGCGGGCACCACGGTGCTTCGCGCGGGTCAGGTGCTCACCCCGGCGGCACTGGGCCTGGCGGCCGCGCTCGGGCTGGGCGAGTTGACCGTGATCCCGCGGCTACGGGTGCTGGTGTTGTCGACCGGTTCGGAACTCGTCGCCCCCGGCACCCCCCTGCAGCCGGGCCAGATCTACGAGTCCAACGCGGTGATGCTCGCCGCCGCGGTGCGCGAGGCGGGCGCCGAGGCAGTGGTCGCCCCGATGACCGCCGACGACGTCGAGACGTTCCGCGCCACCCTGGCCCGCCACACCGGTGAGGCCGATCTGGTGGTCACCACCGGCGGAGTCAGCGCGGGCGCCTACGAGGTCGTCAAGGACGCGTTGAGCGGTTCCGTGGAGTTCGTCAAGGTGGCCATGCAGCCGGGGATGCCCCAAGGCAGCGGCACTCTTGACGGCACTGCGATCGTCACCCTGCCCGGCAACCCGGTCAGCGCTCTGGTGTCGTTCGAGGTGTTCATCCGCTCGCCGCTGCGCGCTGCGATGGGCCAACCGCACCCCGACCGCCCACGCCGCACCGCGGTGTTGACCGAGGACCTCACCTCCCCGGCCGGTAAGCGCCAGTTCCGCCGCGGCGTGTTCGACGCCGAGGCAGGCACGGTCACCAGCTACGGACCGCCGGCATCGCATCACCTGCGCTGGCTGGCGTCGTCGAACTGCCTGTTGGAGCTCGACGAGGACACGACCGAACTGGCCGGCGGTTCACAAATCCGGGTGTGGGATCTGGCGTGAATCCCGGCGTCTGCGGGCACGCCCGTAGAATCGGCCCACGATGGCCAGACGCCCCGACCTCCGATCAGGCCCCGCCCGGCTGGCGGCGCTGGTCCGGTCCTCGATACCGCCCATGCACCCCGCAGGTCTGCCGTTCGTCGGCGCGAGCCTGGCCGTGGCCGCGCTCGGCCGCAAGAACAGCTGGGTGCGACGCGCCGGGCTGGCATCGGCCGCGGCCAACGCCGCGTTCTTCCGTCATCCGCCCCGCGTGCCGCCGACCCGGCCCGGGCTGGTCGTCGCACCCGCCGACGGGCTGGTCTGCCTGATACAGGACGCGGTGCCGCCGGCCGAACTCGGGCTGCCCGCAACGCCGTTGCCGCGGGTGAGCATCTTCCTTTCGGTGTTGGACGCACACGTGCAGCGCGCCCCGATCGGCGGCGAGGTGATCTCGGTCGAGCACCGGCCCGGGCTGTTTCACTCCGCCGAACTGGAGGCCGCCAGTGAGGACAACGAACGCAACAGCGTGCTGATCCGCACGCCCGACGGCGTCGAGGTGATCGCCGTGCAGATCGCCGGCCTGATCGCGCGCCGGATCGTGTGCGACGCCAAGGTCGGCGACAAACTCTCGATCGGCCAGACCTACGGCCTGATCCGCTACGGCTCCCGCCTGGACACCTACCTGCCCGCCGGCTCCGACATCCTGGTGACCACGGGCCAGCGCGCACTGGCGGGCGAGACGGTACTGGCCGAGCTGCCATGATCAAACCCCGGGTGAAACCAGTGGTCAGCCTGCGCATCCTGCCCAGCGCAATGACCGTCGCGGCGATCTGTCTGGGCCTGAGCGCGGTCAAGTTCGCCCTCGACCAACGCCCCACCGAGGCCATGGCGTTTCTGGCCGCCGCCGCCATTCTCGACGCGCTCGACGGTCGGATGGCCCGCGTGCTGAAGGCGACGTCACGGATGGGCGAGGAAATCGACTCACTGGCCGACGCGGTGAACTTCGGTGTGGCACCGGCGTTCATCGTCTACGGCACGCTGCTTTCGCAGTCCCGCGTCGGCTGGATCGTGGTGCTGCTCTACGCGGTGTGCATCGTGCTGCGGCTGGCCCGGTTCAACGCGATGCTCGACGTCGACAAGCCCGCCTACGAAAAGGAGTACTTCGTCGGCATGCCCGCACCCGCCGGTGCCATCGGCTCGATCGGCCCGCTGGCCGCCAAGATGCAGTTCGGCGACGGCTGGTGGACGTCGGAGCCCGCGGTGGTGATCTGGATGGTCGGGGTGTCGTTGCTGGTGGTCAGCACCATCCCGATGCGCAAGATCCACACGTTCTCGGTGTCGCCCAACATGGTGGCTCCGCTGCTGGCGCTGCTCGCCATCGGTGTGACGGCGGCGATCCTCTACGGCTATCTGGTGATCCTGCTGATCATCGCCGCCTACGTCATCCACATCCCGTTCGCGGTCCGGACCCGGCGGTTCTTGGCCGCGCATCCGGAGATCTGGGACGACAAACCCCGCCAACAGCGCGCGGTCCGGCGAGCCATCCGGCGGGCGCAGCCACACCGCAGGTCCATGCTGCGACTCGGGTTGCGCAGGCCGGGCTCCTGACGTGACGGGGTTCGACGAGGACACCTCCCGGGCCGACCGGTCGGCGGCCAAACAGCACCTCGCCCTGACCGCCCGGTTGAACACCTCGGCGCTGGACTCCCGGCGCGGGGTGGTGCGCCTGCACCCCGAAGCCATTGCCGCGTTGGGGATCCGGGAGTGGGACGCCGTGTCGCTGACGGGTTCGCGTACCACGGCCGCGGTGGTGGGCGTCGCGCCTGCGGACATCCCGGCCGGTACCGCACTGCTCGACGACATCACGCTGTCCAACGCCGGGGTGCGCGAGGATTCGACGGTGCTCGTCGCGCCGGTGACGGTCTACGGCGCGCGATCGGTCACGCTGTCCGGCTCCAAACTGGCCACCCAGTCGATCTCACCCGCCACCTTGCGCCAGGCGCTGTTGGGCAAGGTGATGACCGTCGGTGACACGGTGTCGCTGCTGCCGCGTGAACTCGGGCCCGACATCCCGACCTCGGCGGCCACCTCGGCGCTGGCCTCGTCGGTCGGCATCACGTGGACCTCGGAGTTGTTGACCGTCACCGGCAGCGACCCGTCCGGTCCGGTGAGCGTGCAACCGAATTCGGCGGTCACCTTCGGACCCCCGTCGTCGACGGGCGCATCGGCCACCGCCCAACCCGACCGAGGCGTGGGCGCACCGGCCGAAGAGTTCAAGGCCGTCAGCTTCGACGACCTCAAGGGCTCCCATGCGCAGGCCTCCCGGCTCACCGAATGGCTGACGCTCGCCCTCGACCAACCGCAGCTTCTCGAAACACTCGGCGCCACAGCCAACCTCGGTGTGTTGGTGTCGGGTCCCGCTGGTGTCGGCAAGGCCACGATGGTGCGTACCGTGTGCGCGAACCGGCGGCTGGTCGAACTGGACGGGCCGGAGGTCGGGGCGTTGCGCGCCGAGGACCGGCTCAACAAGGTGGCGGCCGCGGTGGCCGCGGTCCGCGACGGCGGCGGGGTGCTGCTGATCACCGACATCGACGCGCTGCTGCCGTCGCCACCGGAACCTGTCGCGACGTTGATCCTCACCGAGCTGCGCACGGCGGTGTCCACCGGAGGGGTGGCGTTCATCGCGACCTCGGCGCTACCCGACAACGTGGATCCGCGGCTGCGCGGGCCCGAGCTGTGTGACCGCGAGCTGGGACTGAGCCTGCCCGACGGCGAGATCCGCAGACAGCTGCTCGAGGTGCTGCTGCGCGATGTTCCGTGTCAAGGCCTCGACCTCGACGAGATAGCCGAGCGCACACCGGGATTCGTGGTGGCTGACTTGAGCGCGCTGATACGTGAGGCGGCGCTGCGGGCCGCGGCACGGGCCAGCGCGGACGGTAAGCCGCCGTCGTTGACCCAGGCCGACCTGACCGGTGCGCTCAGCGTGATCCGCCCGCTGTCGCGGTCGGCCACCGAGGAGATCTCGGTGGGGTCGGTGACGCTCGACGACGTCGGCGACATGGCCGACACCAAACAGGCGCTGACCGAGGCGGTGCTGTGGCCGTTGCAGCATCCGGACACCTTCGAACGGCTCGGCGTCGAACCGCCGCGCGGCGTGCTGCTCTACGGTCCGCCTGGCTGCGGCAAGACGTTCGTGGTGCGAGCGCTGGCCAGTTCCGGACGGTTGTCGGTGCACGCCGTCAAGGGCGCCGAGTTGATGGACAAGTGGGTCGGCGCATCGGAGAAGGCGGTGCGCGACCTGTTCCGTCGGGCCCGTGACTCCGCGCCGTCGCTGGTGTTCCTCGACGAGATCGACGCGTTGGCCCCGCGACGGGGCCAGAGTTTCGACTCCGGGGTCACCGACCGGGTGGTCGCCGCGGTGCTGACCGAACTCGACGGCATCGAACCCCTGCGCAACGTGGTGGTGCTCGGCGCGACGAACCGGCCCGACCTCATCGATCCGGCACTGCTGCGGCCCGGCCGGCTGGAGAAGCTGGTCTTCGTCGAGCCGCCCGACGCCGAGGCGCGACGCGAAATCCTGCGTACCGCAGGCAAGTCCGTGCCGCTGAGCGACGACGTCGACCTTGATGCGCTGGCCGCCGAACTCGGCGGCTACAGCGCCGCCGACTGTGTGGCGCTGTTGCGGGAAGCCGCGCTGACCGCGATGCGCCGATCCATCGACGCCGCCGACGTCACGGGCGCCGATGTCGCCACCGCCCGCGAGAACGTGCGGCCGTCACTGGACCCGGTCCAGGTCGAGTCGCTGCGGGCGTTCTCGGCCGCGCGTTGATCAGGGGCGGGCTTCCAGCACGAGGTTGAACGGCGTCTCGGTGGCTCGCCGGAATCGTGTGAAGCCACCGCCGTCGACGACCACCTCGCGCAGCCGCGACTCACCGGCCTGAGCGCCGAGGGCCGGGCCCTGGCGGGCCAACGAGACCGGGATGCAGATCTGAGTGGAGGCGCCGTACAACACTCGGCCCACCGGATTCAGGTTGTCTTGCACCCGGTCGTTGGCGAACGGCTCGACGATCATGGCGGTGCCGTCGTCGTTGATCGCGTCACGCGCGTGCCGGGACACGCTGACCGGGTCGCCCATGTCGTGAAGGCAGTCGAAGAACGCGATGAGATCGAAATCCGTCTCCTGGTAGCCGACCGCGTCGGCGACCTCGAATCGCGCGTTGGCGGCGCCCGCGGCGGCCGCCTTCTCGGTGGCCACCCCGATCGACTCGTCGTGGTAGTCGTAGCCGATGAATTCCGAACTCGGGTAGGCCAAGGCCATCAGGATGGTGCTGGCGCCGTGGCCGCACCCGACATCGGCGACTTTGGCTCCGTCCCGCAGTTTGTCGACTACGCCGTCCAGGGCGGGCAGCCACGAATCGAGCAAACTCGTGTTGTAGCCGGCACGGAAGAACCGTTCTGTCCCCTCGAACAGGCACGGGTGGTGCTCTCCCCACTCCATACCGTGGCCGGATTTGAAATTGGCGAGCGTGTGCTCGAGCGCGTGAAACGTCGCCTCGACGATGTTGTACGCGCCGGGCAGGTCCACCGGCCCGTTCGGATCGGTCAGGCACATCGCCTGCTCGGTGCTGAGCGACCATTCGTCGGAGGCGGGATCGAACTGCACATATCCCCCTGCGCCCTGGTTGCCGAGCCATTCGCGGACATAGCGCTCGTTGGTTTCGGTGCGTCGCGCCAACTCGGCAGCAGTCATCGAACCCTTCGCCAGCTCGCGGTACAACCCGAGTCGGTCTCCGACGAGTATCAGTGTCGCGCTCATCGCTGCCCCGAGATCTCCCACCGCCATCGCGAGAAACTCGTTGAGCTTGCTTTCGTCAACAGTCATGGCCGGCTCCTTCCGACTGTTCAGCGAAGGCTTCCATCGTCGTGGCTGAACCGACCGCAGCATTGAACAATGGCCAAACTCTTCGGCGGGTCTGTGCCTGCGGAAATTTATCTTGACAGTGCCTAGATATGCGTGCACTGTAAAAAACTAGACATTGTCAAGATCGAGGACGGGAGACTCCATGACTGCCCCAGCAGCCGTTCGCGCCGGCGACCGTGAGCGGGACAAGACCGCGGACCAACTGGGCCGCGCGCTCGCCCAGGGCTACCTGGCGATGGACGAGTACGACGCCCGTCTGCAGGCGGCGTTCGCCGCACACACCACCGCCGATCTGCGCGCATTGCTCGCCGACCTGCCACTGGACCGGATTCGGCGCAACGACCCACAGCGGCGCGAGGCACGCAGGCGGGCCGCGCGCCGCGGCGTCCAGATACACCTCGCGGGCTATCTGGCCATGGTCGCCATCGTGCTGACGGTCTGGCTGGCCGTCGGCCTGACCGCGGGCTCCTGGTACTTCTGGCCCATCTGGCCGATCATGGGCGCGGGCATCGGCGTCGTCGCCCATGCACTGCCGGTGCGGTTCGGCTAGCAGTGGTTTCAATGCCCTGGCCACAGCCGTGTTTGTGCGACGTGCTAAGAGACTCGGGTGCACGCCGTAACCAGTCACCCGGTGATCCGAGCCGCGCAACACCGCGTCCGCGACGACCTCAACGGTCTTCGCGGCATCGCGATCGCGCTGGTCGTGGTCTATCACCTCTGGTTCGGAAAAGTCTCCGGCGGCGTCGACGTCTTCCTGGTCCTGTCCGGATTCTTCTTCGGGGCCCGGCTGCTGCGACACGGGGCTGACGGCCGCCCCGGCCGGGCGCTGACGAGCTCTCTGGTCCGGTTCGCGCGCCGACTGCTGCCCGCGCTGGTGGTGGTGCTGGCCGCCTCGGCGGTGCTGACCGTGCTGATTCAGCCGCGGACCCGTTGGGAAGCATTCGCCGAGCAGACCCTGGCCAGCCTGTTCTACTACCAGAACTGGCATCTGGCGGCGACGGCGAACGACTATCTGCGAGCCGGCCAGAGTGTCAGCCCGCTGCAGCACATCTGGTCGATGTCGGTGCAGGGCCAATTCCTGGTCGCGATGCTGCTGCTGGCCACGCTGGTCGCCGCGGTGGTGCTGGCGACCGGCCGGGCCGCGCGACGACGCACCGCGATGATCGCAGTGATCGCCGTGGTCACCGTCGCGTCGTTCGTCTACGCCACCATCACCCACCACGTCGACCAGACCCTGGCCTACTACGACAGCTTCGCCCGGGCGTGGGAACTGCTGGCCGGGGTGCTGGCCGCGGTGGTCATCTCCGCGGTGGACCTGCCACGGTGGGCGCGCGTCGCGGCGGCGGTCGTCGGGCTGGGCGCGATCTTCAGCTGCGGCATCCTGCTCGACGGCGCCGCGCAGTTCCCCGGGCCGTGGGCACTCGTCCCGGTCGGTGCGACCGTGCTGCTGATCTTCAGCGGCGCGGGTGTTTCGAGCACCGACCCGTGGCCGAACCGGTTCATGGCCGCCGCGCCGTTGGTCACCCTGGGGTCGATGGCGTACTCGCTGTATCTGTGGCACTGGCCGCTGCTGATCTTCTGGCTCGTCTACACCGACCGCGAGACGGTGGGGTTCGGCGACGGCCTGCTGGTGTTCGCCGCGTCGCTGGCGTGCGCGTACCTGACCCTGCGGCTCGTCGAGGACCCGCTGCGCGAACGCGGCCCGTCGCCCACCGCGGAGGTACTTGCGCCCCGCCGGGCCACCGCCGCGCTGGGCTGTTTCGTCGCCCTGCTGGCGGTCGCGCTGACCGCGGCATCGGTGACCTGGCGCGGGCACGTCGACGCGGTGCGGGCCGACGGCACCGAACTGCAGACCCTCGCGGCCCGCGACTATCCGGGCGGTCGCGCGTTGATCGACCAGTTACGGGTGGCCCAACTGCCGGTGCGGCCCACCGTCCTGGAGGCCACCGCCGAAGTCCCCGCCACCACGGTCGACGGATGTATCACCGATTTCGCCGGCACTCATGTGATCCGCTGTGTGTACGGCGACCCCGAGGCACCGCGAACGATCGCGTTGGCCGGCGGTTCACACGCCGAGCACTGGATCACCGCCCTGGATCTGCTCGGGCGCAGCCACGGCTTCCAGGTGGTGACCTACCTGAAGATGGGCTGCCCGCTGACCACCGACGAAGAGCCGCGCATCGCGGGCTCGAAGAAGCCCTACCCCGAATGCCGGGAATGGGTGCGCACGGCGATGGACACGATGATCGCCGACCGGCCCGACTACGTGTTCACCACCACCACCCGGCCCGACCCGCGGGCGCCCGGCGACATGGTGCCCGACGGCTACCTCGGCATCTGGGACGAGTTTGACGCCAACGGCCTACCGATACTCGGCGTGCGGGACACACCGTGGATGTCGCGGGACGGGATGATGTTCTCCCCCGTCGACTGTCTGGCCAACGGCGGCGACGCCGAATCCTGCGGAGTGCCCCGCGACGAGGCGCTCGCCGACCACAACCCGACGCTGGCACACACGCACCGCTACCCCCTGCTCACCGCGCTGGACCTCAGCGATGCGGTGTGCCGCGACGACGTGTGCCGGGCCGTCGAGGGCAACGTGTTGATCTATCACGATGCCCACCACCTCTCGGCGACCTATGTGCGGACGCTCGCCGACGAACTGGGTCGGCAGATCGCGGCGGCGACGGGCTGGTGGTGACCGCGGCGCGGTCGTCGCACCCGGGCCATTATCACAGCCGAGATCGCAACGACGCCGCAGGGTGGCGGTATCGCCCCACGTAAACTGACTTTCGACCAAAGCCAGTCGCAAGCCATTGGAACCGGCTGACACCCCGACCAACGCCGTCGCATCGGAGTGCCATGCTCGCCGTCTTATCCGCCCACGCGGTCGCCGCCGCGTTGGCGCCCCTGCTTGTGCACAGGTGGGGTCGGATGGCGTTTCTGCCCCTGGCGCTGGTGCCGCTGGCGTCGCTGCCGTGGGTGGTGCTGAACTGGCCCACCGACGGCCGATCGCGCTCGGTCGACGTGCAGTGGGTGCCCGAGTTGTCGATGGACATCACGCTGCGGTTCGACGCGCTCGCGGCGATCATGAGCGTGCTCGTGCTCGGTATCGGCGCGCTGGTGCTTTTCTATTGCACCGACTATTTCCACCACCGCGACGGCCGCAAGGAGGATCGGCTACCCAGCTTCGCCGCCGAACTCGTCGCGTTCTCCGGCGCGATGTTCGGCCTTGTGGTCAGCGACAACATGCTGGTCCTCTACGTGTTCTGGGAAATCACGTCGGTGCTGTCGTTCCTTCTGGTGGGCCACTACGCCGAGCGCGCCGTGAGCAGGCGCGCCGCCACCCAGGCGCTGTTGGTGACGACGTTCGGCGGGTTGGCGATGCTGGTGGGCATCGTGGTGCTCGGCGAGATGGCGGGCACCTATCTGCTGTCCGAGGTCATCGCGGCGCCGCCGACGGGCGTCGCGGCGTCGGTCGCGGTGATCCTGGTGATCATCGGTGCGCTGTCGAAGTCGGCGCTGGTGCCGTTCCACTTCTGGCTGCCCGGCGCGATGGCCGCCCCGACACCGGTCAGCGCCTACCTGCACGCGGCGGCGATGGTGAAGGCCGGCGTCTACCTGATCGCGCGGATGACTCCCGGGTTCGCCGACTTCCCGGTGTGGCGGCCGACGTTGATCACGCTCGGGTTGGTGACGATGATCCTGGCCGGCTGGCGCGCCTCGCGGGAGTACGACCTCAAGCTGATCCTGGCCTTCGGCACGGTCAGCCAACTCGGGTTGATCACTGTGATGGTCAGCGGGGGCGGCAGCGACATGATGCTGGCCGGGTTGGCCATGCTGTGCGCACACGCCATGTTCAAGGCGGCGCTGTTCATGGTCGTCGGCGTGATCGACCACGCCACCGGCACCCGCGACATCCGCAGGTTGGCCTGGCTCGGCAACCGGTCGCCGGCACTGCTTTACATCGCGATCGGCGCGGCGGCCAGCATGGCGGCGCTGCCGCCGTTCTTCGGCTTCGTCGCCAAGGAAGCCGATTTCGAAACCGTCCTGTACAGCCCGTCTCTCGGGTCGGCCGCGCCGTTCGTGCTGGCGGGCATCGTGCTCGGCTCCGTGTTCACCACGATCTACAGCCTGCGCTTCCTGTTCGGTGCGTTCGCCCGCAAGGGCCGGTCGGAGCCCAGCAGGCGGGTTGCCGAGATGCATCGGCCGACGGTGACATTCCTCGCCGCGCCGGGCGTGCTGGCACTGGCCGGGCTGGTCTTCGGGTTGTGGCCGTCGGCCGTCGACGATCTGCTCGCCGACTACGCCGACACCGTGCCCGGCGGCAACGACTATGACCTGGCGCTGTGGCACGGGCTGGGTGCCCCGCTGCTGTTGTCGATGCTGGTGCTGGCCACCGGCGCCGGCGCCTACTTCGGTCGCGAGCGGTTGCGGCGCATCCGCACCGTGCGCCAACCGCTCGGCAACGCCGACCTGGCCTACAACGCCCTGGTGCGTGGGCTGGATCTGCTCTCCGTGCGGATCACCGCGCTCACCCAACGCGGCTCGATTCCGGCCACCCAGTCGGCCATCCTGACCACCCTGGTGCTGGTGCCGATGATCGTGTTGGCAGTCGGCGCCCGCGACCGTCCCGAACTGGGGCTGTGGGACTCGGCGCCTCAGGTGATCGTCGGGCTGATCATGTTGGTCGCGGCGCTCGGCGCGACCGTGATGCGCAACCGGTTGGCCGCGGTCCTGTTGGTCGGCGTGACGGGGTACGGATGCGGCGCGGTCTTCGCGTTCCACGGTGCGCCCGACCTGGCGTTGACCCAGTTCCTCGTCGAAACGCTGATGCTGGTGATCTTCGTGCTGGTGCTGCGGACGCTGCCCGCCGAGGCCGACAGCACCCAGATCCGGCGCTTCCGGTGGCCCCGCGCCGCGCTGGCCATCGCGGTGGGCGCGACGGTGACCACCCTGGCGGTGTTCGCCACGGCCGCCCGCAGCGGCATCTCGATCTCGGAGTTGATTCCGGAGGCCGCCTACTACCGGGGCCATGGCGCCAACGCCGTCAACGTCCTGCTGGTCGACATCCGCGCCTGGGACACCATGGGTGAAGTCATGGTGCTGCTGGTGGCGGCGACGGGTGTGGCCTCGATGGTGTTCCGGCACAGACGGTTCGGTGCGCCGCCGCGCGTGGCTGATGCGGGTCAGCCCGATATCGGGCCGATCGGCTCGGCGCACTATCCCGGCGTCGGCTGGCTGCGGGGCAGCGAGTTGCGCGATCCGCGGCACCGCTCGCTGATCCTCGAGATCGCCACCCGGATGATCTTCCCGCTCATCATGGTGCTGTCGGCGTACTTCTTCTTCGCGGGCCACAACGCCCCCGGCGGTGGGTTCTCCGGCGGCCTGATCGCCGGTCTGGCGCTGGTGCTGCGGTATCTGGCGGGCGGTCGGTACGAACTCGGAGAAACCCTGCCACTGGATGCGGGCAAGGTGATGGGGACCGGCTTGTGCCTGTCGGCGGGCACCGCAGTGGGTTCGCTGTTGCTGGGTGCGCCCGCGCTGTCGTCGGCGCTGATCGAGATCGACCTACCGGTCATCGGCACGGTCAAGCTCGTCACGGCGCTGTTCTTCGACCTGGGCGTGTACCTCATCGTCGTCGGTCTGGTGCTCGACGTGCTGCGCAGCCTGGGCGCCCGCATCGACGCCGAGATGGCCCAGTCCCCGACGACCACGGTGGTGAGCACCCGGTGATCTCCTACCTCGTGCCGCTGGCTTTGATCGGCGGGCTCACCAGCACCGGTGTCTATCTGCTGCTGGAGCGAAACCTGACCCGGATGTTGTTGGGGCTGCTGCTGATCGGCAATGCGATCAACCTTCTGGTGCTCTACGCCGGTGGACCCGCGGGCAGTCCCCCGGTCTGGGACCGCACCACCGAGGGGGAAGTCGCGAACGCAGATCCGTTGGCGCAGGCGATGATCCTGACGGCCATCGTGATCACGATGGGTGTTGCGGCGTTCGTGTTGGCGTTGGCCTACCGGTCGTACCGGTTGACCACCGAGGAACACGTGGGCGACGACCCAGAGGACGCGAAGGTCTCCGAGATGGCGGCCAAGGACGCCACCGTCGTCGACGAGGATCTGCCCACGCCCGAACCGTCGCGCGACACCGATCTGCCCGACGAATTGGACGCCGTGCCGGGTTACGAGGGGTCGCAGTGAGTCTCGCGATGGTGCTGACCCCGCTGCCGGTGCTGATCCCGACCATCGCCTCGGCGGTGGCACTGTTCTTCGGCCGAAAACCGCGACTGCAGCGGGCGATCGCCCTGGTGGCGCTGTCGTTGGTGGTCGCGGTGTGCGCCGCGTTGCTGTTGCTCACCGACAGGGACGGCCCGCTGGTGGTCTTCGTCGGCGGCTGGGGACAGACGGTGCCCGGACTGGGGCCGCTGGGCATCGTGTTGGTGGTCGACCGCCTTTCGGCGTTGATGCTCGTGGTCTCGGCAATCGTGCTGCTGACCGTCGCGTTCTACGCGATCGGTCAGGGTATCCGCGACGGCGATGAGCGCCAACCGGTTTCGATCTTCCTGCCCACCTACCTGGTGCTGACGGCGGGGGTGTGCATCGCGTTTCTGGCGGGCGACCTGTTCAACCTCTTCGTCGGGTTCGAGGTGCTGCTCTCGGCGAGTTTCGTGCTGCTGACCATCGGCGCCAGCAAGGACCGCGTGCGCGCGGGCATCTCCTACGTGATGGTCTCGATGGTGTCGTCGCTGTTGTTCCTGTTCGGCATCGCGCTGGTCTACGCCGCGACCGGAACACTGAACATGGCCGAGCTCGCGGTGCGGCTCGACGACGTGACACCGGGCACGCGGGCGGCGCTGTTCGCGGTGCTCATGGTGGCATTCGGGATCAAGGCCGCGGTGTTCCCGCTGTCGGCGTGGCTGCCCGACTCCTACCCGACCGCACCCGCGCCGGTGACCGCGGTCTTCGCGGGCATCCTGACCAAGGTCGGTGTCTACGCGATCATCCGGACGCACTCGCTGTTGTTCCCCGGCGGCGGGCTGGATCCGCTGCTGCTGGTGGCGGCGCTGTTGACCATGCTGATCGGCATCCTGGGCGCGATCGCGCAGAACGACATCAAACGAATGCTGTCGTTCACCCTGATCAGCCACATCGGCTACATGGTGTTCGGGGTAGCGCTGTCCAGCCAGCTCGGCATGTCGGGCGCGATCTACTATGTCGCCCACCATATTCTCGTGCAGACGACGCTGTTCCTGGTGGTCGGCCTGATCGAACGGCAGGCGGGAGCGTCGACGTTGCATCGGCTCGGCGGGCTCGCCGCGGCCAGCCCGCTGCTGGCGCTCGTGTTCGTCATCCCGGCCCTCAATCTCGGTGGTATTCCGCCCTTCTCCGGGTTCATCGGCAAGGTGGCGCTGCTGGAGGCCGGCGCTCAGGACGGCTCGGTGCTGGCCTGGGTGCTGGTCGGCGGCAGCGTGCTCACCAGCCTGCTGACGTTGTATGTGGTGACGCGGGTGTGGACGAAGGCGTTCTGGCGTTCGCGGCAGGACGCACCGGAGGGCCACCTGTCGGCGGCCGCACCCTCGGTGTTGCTCGACGAGCCCGAGGACATCGAGTTCGTCGATCGAGATCACGTCGGCAGGATGCCGGCGGGCATGCTGGTGCCGACAGGTGCGCTGATCGCCGTGGGCCTGGCGCTGACGGTGCTGGCGGGGCCGATCTTCGCGTACAGCGAGCGGGCCGCCACCCAGGTTCTCGACCGTAACGAGTACATCAGCGCGGTGGTGGGGGTCGACCGGTGACGAATCACGAGGTGACCAACGGCGCGCGCACCAGGCGTCTGGTGCTGCGCGGCTGGGTGCTGTGCTGGCTGGTTCTGGTGTGGATCCTGTTGTGGGGCAGCTTCTCCGTGGGCAACATCCTGTCGGGACTGGGCATCGCGTTGCTCATCACCATGCTTCTGCCGCTGCCCGAGGTGCCCGTCCAGGGCAGGGTGCATCCGATCTCACTGATGTGGCTGGTCGTCAAGGTGGCCTACTACCTGATCCGGTCGTCATTCCAAATCGCCATCCTGGCGATCAAACCCGGGCCACCGCCGTTGTCGGCTGTGCTGCGGGCGCACCTGTCACTGAAATCCGATCTCGTGCTCGCACTGTCGGTCAACATCTTCAACCTCATCCCCGGATCCATCGTGCTCGAGATCGACCTCGAGCACCGGATGCTCTACATGCACGTGTTCGACGTCGGATCCGACCGCGGGCTCGACCGGTTCTACCGTCAGGTCTCCGATGTCGAGCGGATGCTGATCCGGGCCTTCGAACGCGAAGAGGACTGGCACCCGGCGAACCAGCAGGAGAGCGCATGACCACTGTGTTCGCCATCGCCGCCGTCATCCTCACCGCCGCGGCCTGCATCACCACCTATCGGCTGCTGGCCGGCCCGAACACGCTGGACCGACTCGTCGCGGTGGACACCCTGATCGCGGTGGCGATGGCCGGCATCGGCATGTGGGCGGCCTACAGCCTGGATTCCACCGTGACCTACGCGATGACCGCGCTGGCATTGATCAGCTTCGTCGGATCGGTGAGCGTCGCGCGGTTCCGGGTGCCCGACATCGAGCGGCCACGACGCGCACGGAGGTCACGATGACGGGCTTCGACATCGCCACCAGCGTTTTGGTGCTGACCGGTTCGGCGCTGGCGCTGACCGCGGCCATCGGCATCGCGCGTTTCCCCGACACGCTGAGTCGGATGCACGCCGCGTCCAAACCCCAGGTGCTGGGCCTGCTGATGGTGTTGGCGGGCGCGGCGATCCAGTTGCGGGGGCAGGCCGACGTCGGCATGCTGGTGCTGACCGGCATGTTCGTGTTGATCACCGCGCCGGTGATCGCCCAGCGCGTGGGGCAGTTGGCATATCGCGAGGGCAGTGTCCGCGACGACCTGCTGACTGCCGACGAATTGCAGGAGTCCACCGAAAGCAGCGGGGATGGCAGGGGCGATGGCTAGAAGCGACGACGACAGCTGGGACATCGTCGAAGGCGTCGGCGCCACCGCGCTGGGAGTGGCGTGGTCACGGGCGCAGGAAGAGTCCTCGGACTGCCCGCTGTTCACCGATCCGTACGCGAAGCTGTTCCTCGACGCGGCGCGGCAGCGGGGGTGGCAGCCGCCACCGGAGCACATCGCCAAGCGGATCCGGGCCATCTCCGGGTATGCGGCGTCGAGAACGAGGTGGTTCGACGAGTTCTTCATCGCGGCGGGCGCCCACGGCATCGTGCAAGCGGTGATCCTCGCGGCCGGGTTGGACGCCAGGGCGTGGCGGCTGCCGTGGGTGGACGACAGCGTGGTGTTCGAAATCGACCAGCCCAAGGTGCTGGAGTTCAAGACCGCCACACTGGCCGAGCACAACGCCACACCGGCCGCCCGGTACGTGTCTGTCGCCGTCGACCTTAGACAGGACTGGTCGAAAGCGTTGCTGGAGGCCGGCTTCGACCCCGCCGAGCCGACCGCGTGGGCTGCGGAGGGGCTGCTGCCGTACCTGTCGGCACAGGGTCAGGACCTGCTGTTCGAGCGGGTTCACCAACTGAGCGCCCGCGGCAGCCGCATCGGCGTGGAGTCGTTCGGCGCGGGTTTCTTCGACTCTGACTACCTGGCCGGGCGCCGGGCCAAACTGCAGCAGTATCGGCAAGAAGCCGGCGTGGAGGACACCGACGACTCGTTCGACGTCGAAAAGCTGTGGTATGTCGAGGAGCGCACGGACGTCGCGACGTGGCTGACCGACCACGACTGGGACGTCACCACCGTCGAGGCCTGGGACCTGATGGACCGCTACGACCGGTGCAGCCAGGAACCGGCCGACGATGCCATTCCCAGAACGGTTTTCGTCGAAGGTCAGCTCACCCGCTGAACTCCTCGCCGCGCTAGTCGCCGGAGGACAGCTGGAATTCCACCATCGCGGTCACGGTTTCCACGGCGTCGCGCAGCGCCGCCAGACGCTTCGCAGGGGTCGGCGCGGCCAGCACGGCATGCCGGTCGGCCTGGCCCATCGGCAGCCGGGAGGTCAACGCGTACAACCACATCCCGATGTCGCCCGACGCGTCCGCACCGGCCACGATGTCGCGGCTGTTCACTTCCGCGCCGCGCGCCGCGGCGATCCGCTCGAACAACGCGACGATGCGGTCCTCCACGTCGCGGATGGCATCGACATCGACCGGGTCGCCGGGTTCGTCGGGCCACGGCTCGACTGCGGCCCGCGGATACGGGTCGTCGGGCTGCCATTCGAGCACCCGGATACGTTCGCCCATCACGCATTTGAGTCGGTAGCGGCCATCGCCGAAATCCGCGCATTCGGTGATGCGGGCCAGCGCGCCGACGTCGCTGCGGGTGTCACCACCACCCACCTCGCGGCCCGCGGTGATCAGCACCACGCCGAAGGCGGGGTCCTCGGCGGCCAGGCAGTCTTCGACCAGCTTGGTGTAGCGGGGTTCGAAGATGCGCAGCGGTAGTTCCTCACCGGGCAGCATCGCCACCTGCAGTGGAAACATCGGCAGGGCGGCCACCGCTAGATGTCCAACTCGGCGACCAGCGAGTCGACCACCGCGCGCAGATCTCCGTCGGTCTCCTCGGCGACCCGGCGCTGGCGTTGATACGACGCGCCCGTCTGGTAGATATCGGCGACGCGACGAAGTTCGTCAGCGCAGTTCAACGACTTGGCTACCGGTTCAAGACGATTCAGCAGATCTTCGAGGTCGTCGGTGACCAGCCGCTCGTTGCTGTCGGCGTCCAGGATGATCTCGGCGTCCAGCCCGTAGCGCGCGGCACGCCACTTGTTCTCCTGCACGTGCCAGGGCGGCATGGTGGGCAGCGATTCGCCGGCGTCCAGACGGCGGTCCAGGTCGACGACCAGGCAGTGTGTCAGCGCCACCAGCGCGCTCAGCTCACGCAGGTTGGAGACCCCGTCGAAGATCCGCACCTCCACCGTGCCGATGTGCGGCGAGGGACGGATATCCCAGCGGATCTCGTTCATGTGGTCGATGATGCCGGTCTTCTTCTGGTCGTAGACGAACCGCTCCCACTCCGCCCAGGTCTGGAAGTGGAACGGTAACCCGGCCGTCGGCAGCTGCTGGAACATCATCGCCCGGTTGGAGGCGTAGCCGGTATCCTCGCCGTCCCAGTACGGCGACGAAGCCGACAGCGCCAACAGATGCGGATAGTGGTTGAGCAACGAGGTGTTGATCGCCATCACCTTGTGTGCCGACCGGATGCCCACGTGCACGTGCACGCCCCAGATCAGCATCTGGCGGCCCCACCACTGCGTGCGCTTGATCAGTTCGGCGTATCGGGGGGCGTCGGTGAGGCTCTCGGCGGACCACTTCGCGAACGGATGCGTGCCCGCGCAGAACAGCTCCATGCCCCGGCCTCTGACGATCTTGCGGGCGGTCTGCAACGTGGCACGCAGGTCGTCCACCGCCTCCGGCACGGAATCACATATGCCGGTGACGATCTCGACCGTGTTGCGCAGAAGTTCCTTGTGCACGCGGGGGTTGTTTTCGCCGAGCTCCTCGATCACCTGCGAGGCTTCGTTGCTGACGTCGCGTGACTCGGCGTCGACGAGAGCGAACTCCCATTCGACACCAACCGTCGGCCGGGGCGACCCGGCGAAGTCGATGTGGCTGCTGACCGGTGTCTTACCGGGCGGTGATGACACCGCATGCCACCCGCGCGCCGGCGTCACCGGTCGCCAGAGTGATCGCATCCGGCGGCGGGTCACCATTGACCTGCTGGTAGCGCTCCGGCGGAATGTTGGCGAAGTTGTCCGGCTTCTCGTGGATGATGATCGCCGTTCCCTCCCCGGCGGTCAGATCCTCGGCGGTGAACGCGTCCGTCGTCGTCACCAACTTGGCCGAGCCGTCCTCGCGCACCTGCAGCGACGGCAAGTCGCCGCTGGCGGGGTGGCCGGTTCCGTCGCCCTCGGTGTGGAAGTGCCCACCCGCGGAGTTGAAGTTCGCGGGCGCGCCACCGGTGGGTGCCA
Organism: Mycolicibacterium sp. XJ1819; assembly: GCF_053483675.1. NCBI lineage: Bacteria > Bacillati > Actinomycetota > Actinomycetes > Mycobacteriales > Mycobacteriaceae > Mycobacterium > Mycolicibacterium sp. XJ1819. The sequence continues at coordinate 136,918 of NZ_JBEFST010000017.1, forward strand.
CGGAATTGGCCTCACACTTGCCGACCGCGTGGATGTGCAGCCCATGGAAGCCCGGTGTGAGCTTGCCGCTGGCGGTGGTCTCCACGGTGACAGTGGCATACCCGCCTGCGAAGCCGATGTCGGCGGTGGCGACCCTGCTGCCGTCGGCCAGTTTCAGCTCGGCGGTCAGCGTCTCCCCGGCGGCCTGTCCGTGGCCCTCACCGCCACCGTGGCCCTCGTCGGCTCCTGGCGGTGCCGACGGCGACGGCGAGCCGGTCCAGATCGACGGTGTGGTCCCGGGAGTGTCGCTGGGTTCTTCCGGCGCGGTGCATGCGCTCAGCGCGAGCGCGGGCACGGCGAACAAGGCAGCGGCGGCGACGGTCTTGAACATGAGCAAGAGCCTAACCGGTAACCACCACGACCACGCCGGGCGGTTGCTCGGCCAATTCGGGCAGCCGCGGTTCGACGGGCGCCTCCAATAGTCGACCCACTTCCTCGGCGGCTTCGCGCTCGCCGGGGGCGTCGCTGAAGTACACGGTGGTGACCGGCACGTCGGGCAGGCTCAGGTTGCCGGTCTCGGTGACGTTCCAGTCGGCCTCGCGCAGCCGCGTCGCGGTGGCCTCCGCCGCGCCCTGGACCTCCGAGACGTTGAAGACCCGCACGTCGGCCCGTGCCGGTTCGGCGGTCGGCGACGGGCTCGAGGTGGTCGTGGTGATGGTCGTGGTCCCGATCGGCGATTCGTCGGCCTCGTCGTCGGCGCCGGAACCCATCGCCTGGAACCCCACCAGCAAGAACACCACGCCCAAGAACAGCAACACCATCACCATGGCGCGCAGCGGGAGCCCGGAGGAGTTTCGCTGGTTCATTGCAGCCACTGTAACGAGCGGACGAACCCGCTCGGGTCAGCTAGGTGGTGACGTCGAATCCGAGTCGGCGCGCGGCCCGCGCCTTCTGCCGAGAAGCCCGCAATCTGCGCAGCCGTTTGACCAGCATCGGATCGGCCGCCAGCGCCTCCGGGCGGTCGACGAGCGCGTTGAGCACCTGGTAGTAGCGGCTGGCCGACATCGAGAACAGCTCCTGGATGGCGTCCTCCTTCGAGCCGGCGTATTTCCACCACTGCCGCTCGAAGGCCAGGATGTCGTGTTCTCTTCGGGTCAAGCCGTCGGTCAGATCAGCGTCGTCCCCGGATTGCTCTGTCCGCGCGATCGCGCCGTCCATCTCGATTCCTGGACCCTTCCCGACACTCGAAATGACATCGCTGTGGTTCGGCGATCATTCAACCACGGCTTTGAAGGCTAACGCGGCAGCTAGCCCCGCGAGTCGGCGCATTCCGATTGCCGACTTAAGCTTTCCAGCATGGCCGTCGTTCCCATTCGCATCGTAGGAGACCCCGTCCTGCACACCGCTACTGAGCCGGTGCCCGTCGCGGACGACGGTTCACTGCCTGCCGAAATCGCCGACCTGATCACCGACCTCTTCGACACGATGGAGGCCGCCAACGGCGTGGGACTGGCCGCGAACCAGATCGGCGTGTCGAAACGGGTCTTCGTCTACGACTGCGCCGAGGAGCGCGGCCGCATCACCCGGCGCAAAGGCGTGGTGGTCAATCCGGTGCTGGAGACCTCCGAGGTGCCCGAAACCATGCCCGATCCAGACGAAGACGACGAGGGCTGCCTTTCGGTGCCCGGGGAGTCGTTTCCGACCGGCCGGGCCGATTGGGCCAGGGTGACGGGTCTGGACGCCGACGGCACGCCCATCACCGTGGAGGGCACCGGACTGTTCGCGCGGATGCTGCAGCACGAGACCGGCCATCTCGACGGGTACCTGTATCTGGACCGGTTGGTGGGCAGGCACGCCCGCGCCGCCAAGCGCGCGGTGAAGGGACACGGTTGGGGGGTACCCGGGTTGTCGTGGATGCCCGGCGAGGATCCCGATCCGTTCGGACACTGATGGAGATGCCCGAGGTCGGCACCCGGGTGATGATCCGGTACCGACTGCCCGCAGGCGCGACGCCACCGCTGACCGACGTGATCGGTCATCTGTTGGAGGCCGGGCCGACGCTGCGCGTGCGCACCAAGGACGGAGAGGTCGTCGCCGTCGACACCGCCGACATCATGGTGCTCCGGGCTCTACCACCGAAACCGGTGCGCACCGCCGACATCCGCAAGCTCGAACACGCCGCGGCGCTAGCCTGGCCCGGTCTCGAGCAGCGCTGGGTCGACGGCTGGCTGCTGCGCGCCGCCGGCGGTCACACCCACCGCGCCAATTCGGCTGTGCCGCTGGGGTTCGACGCCGACGCCAGGGCGATTCCGGCGATCATCGACTGGTATGGCCAACGGGGGCTGACGCCGTGGCTCTCGCTGCCCGACCGGTTGTTCCGACTCTACGAACCGAAGTCCCACCTCGAAACCACCGTCATGACACGCACTTTCGACTCCGTACCGGACGTCGAGGCGGTACCGCTGAACTCCACGCCCGACGCCGACTGGCTGCGACTGTACGGACGTGACGTGCCCATCGACGTGCTGACGGCCGTCGTCGATGGCACCGTGACGTTCGCGTCGATCCCCGGTGTCGCCGTCGGGCGCGGTGCGGTGACGTCGGCTCCCGACGGCAGTCGCTGGCTCGGCCTGTCCGCCGTGCGGGTCGACGATGCCCACCGGCGCCGTGGCCACGCCCGCCGGCTGTGTTCGGCGTTGTCGGCCTGGGGCGTCGCCTGCGGCGCGCAGCGCGGCTACGTGCAGGTGCTGGCCGACAATGCGGCGGCGCTCGCGCTCTACGAGTCGATGGGCTTCACCGTGCAGCATCGCAGCCGCTGCGTACGGGCCGATGCCCT
>NZ_JBEFST010000018.1:0-129741 GCF_053483675.1 Mycolicibacterium sp. XJ1819
CCTCCGCGACCTAGGCGTTGACTGGGCGCCTGCGTCGTGACGGACGACGCCGACCGGGCTGCTGAGGCTTCGTCGGTGCCGGCCGGCTGGCGACGATCGGCTGAGAGAACGTGCGCTCACCCGGAGCGATCTGGTGCAGCACGGGATGCGAGGGCCCGCTGAACCGGGTGATCGTCGGCTTCACGCCCGCCTTACGGGTCAACTGCCGCACATCGGACACCTGATCGTCGAGCATCAGAGTGACCACGGTGCCCTCGGCTCCGGCGCGCGCGGTCCGCCCGGACCGGTGCAGATACGCCTTGTGTTCGACGGGCGGATCGGCATGCACGACCAGGGTCACCTCGTCGACGTGGATGCCGCGCGCGGCGATGTCCGTGGCGACGAGCACAGAAGCCGAGCCGTCGGAGAACGCCGCGAGGTTGCGCGTGCGTGCATTCTGCGAGAGGTTGCCGTGCAATTCCACGGCAGGCACGCCGCGTGAGTTCAGTTGACGGGTAAGCGCTTTGGCGCCGTGCTTGGTGCGCGCGAACACGATGGTCCGGCCCGGCGATGCCGCCAGGTCGGCGAGCACGTTGACCCGCGACGCCTTGTCGATGTGAAGCACGTGGTGATCCATCGCGCTGACCGGCGACTGCTCGGAGTCGACGCTGTGCACGACGGGATTGTTCAGGTACCGCTTGACCAGCACGTCGACTCCGCGATCCAGCGTGGCGGAGAACAGCATCCGCTGCCCGGTGCGCGGTGTCTTGTCCAGTAGCCGCTTCACCGGGGGCAGGAAGCCGAGATCGGCCATGTGGTCGGCCTCGTCGAGCACCGTGATTTCGATCGCGGAGAGGTCGGCGTGACGTGAGTTGACGTGATCTTCCAGACGGCCCGGGCACGCGATGACGATGTCGACGCCCTGACGCAGTTTCTGAATCTGCGGCTGTGGCCCGACGCCACCGAAGACGGTCACCGACCGAAGGCCGGTGGCGGCCGCCAGCGGTGCGAGGGTCGCCTCGATCTGGGAAGCCAATTCCCGCGTCGGCGCCAGGATGAGCGCCCTCGGGCGGCCTGGCTGACGCTTGGCCGGACTGGCAGTGAGCCTTGTCACAATCGGCAACAGGAAGGCGTATGTCTTACCGGATCCGGTGCGGCCGCGGCCCAAGACGTCGCGTCCGGCCAGCGAGTCCGGCAGTGTCGCCGACTGGATGGGGAACGGCGACTCGATGCCGTTGCGCGCCAGCGTGGCGACGACGGCCTGCGGCAGGCCGAGTTCGGCGAAGGTGGACACGGTTGTGCCACCGGGGTTTTGAACAGACAAGGGGAAACTCCGAAAGATGAGGATGGTCGTCCTGCCCGGCGCGGGTGATTCCGCGGCGCTCGGTGTGACGATCGAGAAGCGGCAAAAGGCAGAACAGAAATTGCCGCAGTCACCACTGTACAGACCCGCCGGCGATTTTCGTAATCGCTACCCAGCAGTGCGTGCACTTCCTCGACGAAGCCGACGGTTTCTCGCGGGTCGACAGACAGCGGTTGCAGCAGCAGTGTCGTCGCCCCGGCGTCGGTGTAGGCGGCCAGGCGCTCTTTGACGAAACCGCGTGGCCCAACCAGCGATATGGCGCGCACCAGGTCGTCGGGAACGGCGCCGATCGCCTCGGCCTTCCTGCCAGCCAGGTACAGATCCTGGATGTGGTCGGCCACCGCGCCGAACCCGTAACGGGTGGCCAGATCGTGGTAGAAGTTGCGGCCGCGGGCGCCCATCCCACCGATGTAGAGCGCCAATTGCGGCTTGACCCAGGACAACCGGTCGTCGACGTCGTCGCCGATCGCCAGTGGCGCGCTGACCATGACATCCAACGGACCCAGCGCCGCGTCCCGTTTGGCCAACCCGGCGCGCAGTGCGTCGCCCCAGACCTCGTCGGCCTTCTCCGGGTGGAAGAACACCGGCTGCCAGCCCTCGGCGATCTCGGCGGTCAACTCGACGTTCTTCGGGCCGAGTGCCGCGATCACAATCGGGATACGTTCGCGCACAGGGTGATTGATCAAGTGCAGCGGCTTACCCAGGCCGGTACCCCGGTCAGCGGGCAGCGGAATCTGGTAGTACTTGCCGTCGTATTGGACCCGCTCGCGCCGCCACACCTGCCTGCAGATGTCGACGACCTCGCGCGTGCGTCCCAGCGGGGCGTCGAACGGCACCCCGTGAAAGCCCTCCATCACCTGCGGACCGGACGTGCCGATGCCCAGCCGGAACCGGCCGTCGGAGACGTAGTCCAGGCCAGCTGCCGTCATCGCCAGCAGCGTGGGCGTGCGCACGTAGATCGGGACGACGCCCGTGCCCAGTTCGATTCGCGACGTCCTGGCCGCCAGGAATCCGAGCTGGCTGATCGCGTCATAGGAGTACGCCTCGGGAACCAGCACGATGCCTGCGCCGAGCTTTTCCAGTTCGACGACCTGATCGACGGCCTCGAGGAACCCGCCCGCGTAGTTGAGGAAGATGCCGGTGCGCATGTCAGAGATCCGTCACGGCTTCAGGAGGGCGACGACCTTGTTCTCGAGGTCCACCGGATCGTCGGCGAACGGGTCGAGAACCGGGGCCTTGGGCAGCGCGGCGTCCGGATCGGCGAATTCGCGGTAGGCCTTGTCACCGGTCAGGGTGTGCAGCAGGTAGCCGGTCATCAGCGCACGCACCACCTTCTGGGTGCTGCGGTCGGCGCCGGGCAGCCCGACCACGCGCGCCAGCCTGCGCCCCTCGATGAGCCCACCGGCCTTGGCCTTGTCGACCGTGCGGATCGTCGCGGTCTTCCACGCGCGGGCCAGCTCCACGGCGTTGGACCGCAGCGTCATCGGGTCGCCCGGTGCGGTGAACACCAGGCCGGGCACCTGCAGCGACGCTGCCGGTTCCTCGGCGCGGGGCTTGGTGACCGTCGGGAACGCCGCCACGACGGCCTTGGGTGCGTGCGGGCCGGCAGGCACACCGGCCGCGGCGAACACCGCCGCCGATGCGCCGAACCCGTGTCCGGCCAGGCCCAGTTTCGTCGGGTGCACGCTGATCTGACCCGGTCCGAGCCGCACGCCGGTGATGATGTCGAGGGTGGTGCCCAGGTCGAACGCGAAATTGAGCACCGACGGGGCCAGCCCGGTCTCGGTGTGCGGCGCCGCGGCGACGATGCCCCAGGACGCCAGGTGCTCCAGCGTTCCGTGGTAGCGGTCGGCGCCTGTGACCCAATCGTGGCCGAACGCCACCCCAGGAAGATTCAGGCCCGACTCGGGGGTGAACACCACGCCCGACAAACCGGCAAATGCCAGGTCACCGCGTAAAACGCGGTGCGGGCCGCGGCGGGTCAACGCCGTGAAGAGCTTCTTCGTGCGGGCCACCAGACGACCGTAGCGCAGGCGGTTGCCCGGCGCTCTTGCACTACCCTGGATGGCTATGTGCGGCATCGTCGGCTACGTCGGAAAGCGCCCTGCCTGCGCCATCGTCGTCGATGCGCTTCGCAGGATGGAGTACCGCGGATACGACTCCTCGGGTCTCGTGGTGCTCGACGGCGACGGTGAGTTGACGGTGCGGCGGCGGGCCGGGCGGCTGGCCAATCTGGAGGCCGCGCTGACTGAGGCCGACGCGCCCAGCCTGGCGGGCAGCACCGGACTCGGGCACACCCGGTGGGCCACCCACGGCAGACCGACCGACCGCAACGCGCATCCGCACCGAGATGTCAGCGGAAAGATCGCGGTGGTCCACAACGGCATCATCGAGAACTACGCCGCGATGCGCACCGAATTGGAAGCCCTGGGCGTGGAGTTCGCCAGCGACACCGACACCGAGGTCGCGGTGCACCTGGTCGCCCACCAGTACCACCACGGTGAGACCGCCGGGGACTTCCCGGCCTCGGTGCTCGCGGTGCTGCGACGGCTAGAGGGCCACTTCACGCTGGTGTTCGCCAACGCCGACGATCCGGGAACGATCGTCGCGGCGCGGCGCTCCACCCCGTTGGTGCTCGGCGTCGGTGACGGGGAGATGTTCGTCGGCTCCGACGTCGCCGCGTTCATCGAGCACACCCGCGACGCCGTCGAACTCGGGCAGGACCAGGCCGTGGTCGTCACCGCCGACGGCTACCGCATCACCGATTTCCACGGCGCCGAAGTCAGCGACTACCGCAGCTTCCACATCGACTGGGACATCTCGGCGGCCGAAAAGGGCGGCTATGAGTTCTTCATGCTCAAGGAGATCGCCGAGCAACCCGCCGCTGTCGCCGACACGCTGCTCGGCCACTTCGTGGACAACCGCATAGTGCTCGACGAGCAGCGGCTGTCCGACCAGGAGCTGCGCGAGATCGACAAGGTGTTTGTGGTGGCCTGCGGTACGGCGTTCCACTCCGGCCTGCTGGCGAAGTACGCGATCGAGCACTGGACCCGGCTGCCCGTCGAGGCCGAGCTGGCCAGCGAATTCCGTTACCGTGACCCGGTTTTGGACCGCCACACCCTGGTCGTGGCAATCTCGCAGTCCGGGGAGACCGCCGACACCCTGGAGGCAGTGCGGCACGCCAAGGGGCAGAAGGCCAAGGTGCTGGCCATCTGCAACACCAACGGTAGCCAGATCCCGCGGGAATGCGACGCGGTGCTCTACACCAGGGCAGGCCCCGAGATCGGCGTCGCGTCCACCAAGACGTTCCTCGCGCAGATCGCCGCCAATTACCTTGTCGGACTGGCGCTCGCGCAGGCCCGCGGCACCAAGTACCCCGACGAGGTGGCCCGCGAGTATCACGACCTGGAAGCCATGCCGGATCTGGTGGCGCGGGTGATCGACGGCATCGAGCCGGTGTTCGAGCTGGCCCGACGGTTCGCCAAATCGCAGACCGTGCTGTTCCTCGGCCGCCACGTCGGTTATCCGGTCGCGCTCGAGGGCGCGCTCAAGCTCAAGGAATTGGCGTACATGCACGCCGAGGGCTTCGCCGCCGGTGAGCTCAAGCACGGGCCGATCGCGCTGATCGAGGACGACCTGCCGGTGATCGTCGTGATGCCGTCGCCGAAGAACTCTCCGATGCTGCACGCCAAGCTGCTGTCGAACATCCGTGAGATCCAGGCACGCGGCGCCGTCACGATCGTCATTGCCGAAGAGGGTGACGACACCGTGCGGCCGCACGCCGACCATCTGATCGAGATACCGGCTGTGTCAACGCTTTTCCAGCCGCTGCTGTCGACCATCCCGCTGCAGGTGTTCGCGGCCGGTGTCGCGCGGGCCCGCGGTTACGACGTCGACAAACCGCGCAACCTCGCCAAGTCGGTGACCGTCGAATAGTGCCTTCTGTCGGGCACTTCCGCAGCGATGCGGCGCGTGAGCATTTCTTCGCCGCCTACGACGCCGCGATGGCCGCGCTGCCGCCCAGCGAACCCGTCGACGTCCCCACCTCGTTCGGCACCGTTCGGACCTACCGGTTCTCGGGGCCGGCGGCGGGCGCTCCCGTGGTGTTGCTGCCGGGCCGCAACGCCTCCACCCCGATGTGGGGCACCAATCTGGCCGACCTGCTGACCCGGCGCCCGGTCATCGGCATCGACCTGCTCGGCGAACCCGGCAGGTCCGTGCAGACCGTACCGATCACCGGCCCCGACGACGAGGCGCGGTGGCTCGACGAGACGCTTGCCGGTCTCGCGGTCGACAGCGCTCACCTGATGGGGGTGTCGATCGGCGGATGGACCGCGGTGAACCACGCCGTGCGGCGGCCCGGCCGGGCAGCATCGCTGGTGGTGTTGGACCCGGTGTTCACTTTCGCCCCGATCGCGGCCAAGGCGGTGTTGGCCTCGCCGGCGCTGTTTTTGCCCGGCGTGCCCAAGGCGGTGCGCCGCCGAGTGCTGAGCTGGATTTCCGGTGGCGCCGAGGTGACGGATCTGCCGGAGACGGCGCTGATCTCGGCCGGATCGACCGATTACGTGCTGGCCAAGCCGATGCCACGACGCTTCGGCGACGACGAGTTGCAGGGTCTGGGCATCCCCGTACTGGCGCTGATCGCGGGCCGCAGCGTGATGCACGACGGTGCTCGGGCGGCTGCTCGGGCGCAACAGCTGCTACCGCACGGGCAGGTCGAACTGTGGGCGGCCGCCTCACATGCGATCAACGGCGAGTATCAGGCCGAAATCGCTACGCGCGCACACCGTTTCTGGGCTGAAGTGGACTCGGCCCCGACGTGATATTCGGCCGCGCCGCGAGGAACTCCGGACGGGGCTTGCCCGCGGCGAACGGCGCGGTGAGTTGGTTCTCCACGGAGTTGAACACCAAGAAGATGTTCGACCGGGGAAACGGCGTGATGTTCGAACCGGAGCCGTGCATGACGTTGGCGTCGAACCACAGCGCGCTGCCCGCGGGCCCGGTGAACTGGTTGATCCCGCATCGGTGTGCGGTCTCGGTGAGAACCTTCTGGTCGGGAACGCCGACGTCCTGGCGGACCAGCGAGGTCGCGTGGTTGTCGTCCGGAGTGGCGCCCACGCAGGGGAAGAATGTCCGGTGCGACCCCGGCATCACCATCAGCGAGCCGTTGTAGGAGAAGTTGTCGGTCAGCGCGATCGAGCATGACACCGCGCGAATCGCCGGCATGCCGTCCTCGGCATGCCAGGTCTCGAAATCCGAGTGCCAATAGAAGCCGGTTCCGGTGAAGCCGGGCATGAAGTTGATCCGCGCCTGGTGGATGTAGACGTCGCTGCCCAACAGTTGGCGCGCGATCGGCAGCACCGTGTCGAGCGTGACTACCTGCGCGACAAGGTCGGACAACAGGTGCGGTTCGAACACCGACCGGACGCTGCCGTTGGGCTCCCGGATCACCCGCGGATCGGTCTGCTCGGTGTCGGCGCCCAGCCGGTCGAGTTCCCGGCGAAGCTCGGGCAGCCAGTCGGAGCCGACGGCCGCGGGCCGGATGAGATAACCCTGCTCGGCATAGCTGTTCAACGCCGCCTGATCCAGCGGCCCGTGAATCGCCTTGCCCCACACCGTCGGCTCGATGCGCGCGATGGGGGCAGCGGGCCGCTCCAGTCGGGTGGGGTAGTTGTCTACGACGGACCCCATCCCGATCACGCAGCCGGTTGGGGCGGCGGGTAGGCCCCCGTCTCGTCGTGGACTTCCTGACCTGTCACCGGCGGATTGAACACGCAGAACATCCGCAGCTGTTCGTCACAGGTCAGCTTGTGCCGCTCGTGGCCGTCGAGTAGATACATCGTCCCGGCCGACAGCGGGTACTGCCGACCGGTTTCCAGGTCGGTGAGGCCGCCTTTGCCTTCGACCACCCAGACGGCCTCGACGTGGTGCTGGTAGTGGAATTCGCAGACCGCGCCGGTTTCGATGGTGGTCTCGTGGAAGGAGAAGCCGACCCCGTCGCCGGCGAGCACGATGCGTTTGGATCGCCACGACCCGCCGGACACGTCGCGCTCGGTGCCCGTGATCTCCTCGGTGGTGCGGACAATCATGAAATGACTCCTCGGCTGTCGTCGAAACTAGGCCGCCGTCACGGCGACGGACTCGGCAAGAATGTCCAGTCCCGCCGAAAGGTCGGGCTGCGAGATCGTCAGCGGCGGCAGGATCTTGGCCACCTCGTCGGAGGGCCCGCTGGTCTCCATCAGCAGACCGCGTTCGAACGCTGCCCGGCAGACGGCGCTCGCCCGGTCCTCCTGCTCGAACCTCAACCCCTGCGCCATGCCGCGGCCGCGGGTCGATATGCCCTCGTGCGAGGCGGCGATGCCGTCGAGCCGGTCCCGGATGAACTGCCCCTTGCCAGTGGTGCTCTGGGCGAACGCATCGGTCTCCCAATAGGTTTCCAGCGCCTTGGTGGCGGTGATGAAGGCGGGGTTGTGGCCGCGAAAGGTTCCGTTGTGTTCGCCGGGTGCCCACACGTCGAGATCCGGGTGGAACAGCGTGATGGCCATGGGCAGGCCATAGCCACTGATGGACTTCGACAGGGTGACGATGTCGGGCACGATGCCAGCCGCCTCGAAACTGAAGAACGGGCCGGTGCGGCCGCATCCCATCTGCACATCGTCGACGATGAGCAGGATTTCACGCTGGCGGCACAGCTCGGCGAGCGCCTGCAGCCATTCGATACGCGCCGCGTTCAGCCCGCCCTCGCCCTGCACGGTCTCCACGATCACCGCAGCCGGCCGGTTGAGCCCGCTACCGGAGTCGTCGAGCACCCGCTCGAACCAGTGGAAGTCCTCGGTGACGCCGCCGAAGTAGTTGTCGTAGGGCATCGGGGTGGCATGGACCAACGGGATCCCGGCGCCCGCACGTTTCATCGAGTTGCCGGTCACCGAAAGGGCGCCCAGCGTCATGCCGTGAAACGCGTTGGTGAAGCTGACGATCGACTCGCGACCGGTGACCTTGCGCGCCAGCTTCAACGCCGATTCCACCGCATTGGTGCCGGTCGGACCGGGGAACTGCACCTTGTAGTCCAGATCGCGGGGTTTGAGCACCAACCCCGAGAACGCCTCCAGGAAGTCCTGTTTCGCCGTGGTGGCCATGTCCAGTGAGTGCACGACCCCGTCGGCGGCGAGGTAGTCGAGCACCGCGCGTTTGAGGATCGGGTTGTTGTGCCCGTAGTTGAGTGCACCCGCGCCCGCGAAGAAGTCCAGGTAGCGGCGGCCGGACGTGTCGGTCAGCCACGAACCCTGCGCGGTGTCCATCACGGTGGGCCAACTGCGGCAGTAACTGCGCACCTCGGACTCCACCGAGGAGAACACCTCGGGCAGGTCTTGTTGTTGATCGAGAATCTCAGCTTCTAGCAGCGACACTGCGTCTCCATTTCGGTTTCGGTTCTACAGACGAGCGGTGATGGGACCGATTCGCAGGATCGGCTCGTCCTCGTGATTGCCGTCGGCGTCGAGAAGATCGGCGCCGAAGTGTTCGTGTTCGGTGATCGGCACACCGTGTCGGCGCGCGAAACCGCCGAACAGTGCGCGGGACTGCTCATTACTCGGAGCGACCGTCGCCTCCACCGTGACCGGATGACCCCGACGGTCGGCGCGTACCCGGGTGACGAGCCCGTCGAGCATTGCGCTGCCCAACCCTTTGCCCTGCGCGGACGGGGAGACGGCGACCTGCCAGACGAACAGCACCTCGGGCCGGGTAGGTGGGTGATAACCGGTGATGAACCCCACCGGTTCCCCGTCGGCCTCCGCGATGATCGACGTGTCGGCGAAGTCGGTCGCCCACAGCAGATACGCATACGTCGAGTTGAGGTCGAGCGTTCGCGTGGCGTCCGCCAGTCGATGCATTGCGAGGGCATCCGAACCCTGGGGACGACGCAGGAGATAGGGAGGGGTTTGGGGGCCAGGGGGGCCGCGGTCGTGACCAAGCACGCGCATACCAGTTAGCTGTCACCGCCGATCAAGTTTCGAATCCATAGCGTCAAGTCATCGGTCGGATCGACCCAAGCACAGCGGCGCAGGTGTGATCAAGCTGCGACCAGCCCAGCTAACACGGGGGCAACCACCCCTGATTAGGCGAATGTCCAGCGGAAAGGCCGACAAGCGGGCGGACGGCCGACAGCCGCCCGCCGTTATCAAATCGTTATATTTGAAATGCGGCTCGCTGCTTCGGTTATATCGACGAATTTGCTGGCCAGCGCGTTGACGGACGGTCCCGATGCGTCTTCGGCCCGTCGCCGACCGGAACGATGACTTGCATGGAATCCTGACCTCGATGCGGTACTACTACTCCGCCGACCAGATCCGCGAGGCGGAAGCCCCGTTGCTCGCCTCGTTGCCCGACGGCGCGCTGATGCGGCGGGCGGCCAACGGTCTGGCGATCGCGATCGCGCGTGAGCTGTTCCTGCTCACCGGCGGTGTCGCCGGACGCCGGGTCTGCGCGGTCGTCGGGTCCGGTGACAACGGTGGCGACGCGCTGTGGGCGGCGACGTTGTTGCGCCGCCGCGGAACGGCATCCAGCGCGGTGGTGCTCAACCCAGAGCGGGTACACCGAAAGGGCCTGGCGGCATTCCTGCGCGCGGGCGGGCGGATTGTCGAACGTGTACCCCAGGCAACGGATCTGGTGATCGACGGGGTCGTCGGCATCTCGGGCTCCGGACCGCTGCGGCCGAACGCCGCCGAGGTGTTCGCCGCCGTCGAGGCGGCCGGCATCCCGGTGGTCGCCGTCGATGTCCCCAGCGGCGTCGACGTGCGCACCGGCGCGACCGAGGGCCCGCACGTCTGCGCCGCGCTGACGGTGACCTTCGGAGGTCTCAAGCCCGTGCACGCGCTCGGCGAGTGCGGCCGCGTCGAGTTGGTCGACATCGGCCTGGACCTGCCCGCCTCCGATGTACGGGGGTTCGAGGCCGCCGACGTGGCCGCGCGGTGGCCCACACCCGGGCCCGCCGACGACAAGTACACCCAGGGCGTCACCGGCATCCTGGCCGGCTCGGCGACCTATCCCGGCGCGGCGGTGCTCTGTACGGGCGCCGCGGTGGCCGCGACCTCGGGCATGGTGCGTTACGCGGGAAGTGCGACGCAACAGGTGCTTTCACACTGTCCGGAAGTCATCGCCACGGAGAGTGCGGCCGCGGCGGGCCGGGTGCAGGCGTGGGTCGTCGGCCCGGGATCGGGGACCGACGATTCCGGCGCGGCGGCACTGTGGTTCGCGATGGAGACCGACCTGCCGGTGATCGTCGACGCCGACGCGCTGACCATCCTGGCAGCCCATCCCGAACTGGTCGCCGATCGCGCCGCGCCCACCGTGTTGACCCCGCACGCGGGCGAATTCGCGCGTCTGGCCGGTGCACCGCCGGGCGCCGACCGTGTCGACGCCACCCGCAGACTGGCCGACCGACTGGGCGCGACCGTGCTTCTCAAGGGCAATGTCACCGTCGTCGCCGATCCGGGCGGGCCGGTCTACCTCAACCCCGCGGGCCAGTCCTGGGCCGCCACAGCAGGTTCCGGCGATGTGCTGTCGGGCATCATCGGCGCGCTGCTGGCCGCCGGCCTTCCGCCGGGGGAGGCGGCCGCCGCGGCGGCGTTCGTCCACGCCCGCGCCGCGAATCTGTCGGCCGTCGACCCCGGGCCACACGCCGCGCCGACGTCGGCATCCCGAATCCTCGACCATGTCCGAGCCGCTGTCGCCAATCTCTGATCCGAATCGAAAGGACGCCCAATCCATGTCGCCCAAGCACACTCCCGGTCCGCACGTCGCCCCCGCGTACACCGGACGGCTGGAGATGACGCCGGTGCCGTCACTGCGGATTCCCGACGAGTCGATGGATCCCGACACCGCATACCGGTTCATCCACGACGAGTTGATGCTCGACGGCAGCAGCAGGCTGAACCTCGCGACGTTCGTCACCACCTGGATGGATCCGCAGGCCGAGCGGCTGATGGCCGAGACCTTCGACAAGAACATGATCGACAAGGACGAGTATCCGGCGACCGCGGCGATCGAGCAGCGCTGCGTGTGCATGGTCGCCGACCTGTTCCACGCCGACGGGCTGCGTGACGACGACCCGTCGAGTGCGGTCGGGGTGTCGACCATCGGCTCGAGCGAGGCGGTGATGCTGGCCGGGCTCGCGATGAAGTGGCGGTGGCGGGAGAAGGTCGGCAAGGATTGGAAGAAGCGCACCCCGAATCTGGTGATGGGCGCCAACGTTCAGGTGGTGTGGGAAAAGTTCTGCCGCTACTTCGACGTCGAGGCGAGGTACCTGCCGATGGCCGAGGGCCGCTACGTCATCACCCCCGAGCAGGTGCTGGAGAACATCGACGAGGACACCATCGGCGTGGTGGCGATCCTGGGCACCACCTACACCGGTGAGCTCGAACCGATCGCCGAGATCTGCGCGGCGCTGGACAAGCTGGCCGCCGGCGGCGGATTGGACGTGCCCGTGCACGTCGACGCGGCCAGCGGCGGCTTCGTGGTGCCGTTTCTGCATCCCGATCTGGCATGGGACTTCCGGTTGCCGCGGGTGGTGTCGATCAACGTCAGCGGGCACAAGTACGGGCTGACCTATCCGGGCATCGGGTTCGTGGTGTGGCGCAGCGCGGAGTATCTGCCCGAAGGGCTGGTGTTCCACGTCAACTACCTGGGCGGCGACATGCCGACGTTCACGCTCAACTTCTCCAGGCCAGGCAATCAGGTGGTCGGCCAGTACTACAACTTCCTGCGGCTGGGACGGGCCGGCTACGGGCAGGTCATGCACGCGCTGTCGCGCACGGCGCGCTGGCTCGGCGATCAACTACGCGAAAGTGAGCACTTCGAGGTGGTGGCCGACGGGTCGGCGATCCCCGTGGTGAGCTTCCGGCTCACCGGTGAGCGCGGGTACACCGAGTTCGACGTGTCACAGGCGCTGCGGGCGTACGGCTGGCAGGTGCCCGCCTACACGATGCCCGAGGACGCCACCGACGTCAGGATGCTGCGGGTGGTGGTGCGGGAGGGCTTCTCGGCCGACCTGGCCAGGGCGTTGTACGACGACATGGGCACCGCGCTGTCGCACCTCGACGAGCTCAAACCGCAGGGACACTACGACCGGGTGCAGCCCTTCGCGCACTGAGAGCCGACCCCGTGGTCGCCGTCTGGGACAATCGGGGCAGATGGATACCTTGCAGGCAGACTCCACGACGGCGGCCGCCGAGGCGGTCATCGACCTCGACGCGATCGCGCACAACGTGCGACTGCTGCGTGAGCACGCCGGTTCGGCCCAGGTGATGGCCGTGGTGAAGGCCGACGGGTACGGCCACGGCGCGACGCAGGTCGGCCGCGCGGCGCTGGCGGCGGGGGCCGCCGAACTGGGGGTCGCCACCATCGACGAGGCATTGGCGCTGCGCCGCGACGGCGTCACCGCGCCCGTGCTGGCCTGGCTGCACCGCCCGGGCACCGACTTCGCCCCCGCGCTGCAGGCCGACGTGGAGATCGGGGTGTCGTCGGTGCGTCAGGTCGGCGAACTGCTCGACGCGGTCGAGCGCACGGGCCGCACCGCGACCGTCACCGTCAAGGTGGACACCGGGCTCAACCGCAACGGCGTGGGGACGGGTGACTATCCGGCGCTGCTGGCAGCGTTGAAACCCGCGCTGGCCGCCGACGCGATCCGGTTGCGCGGGATGATGTCGCACCTGGTGCACGGCGACGACCCGGACAACGCGCTCAATGACCTTCAGGCGCAACGACTTCGCGATCTGATCGAGCACTCCCGTGCCGAAGGTGTGCGTTATGACCTAGTGCACCTGAGCAACTCGCCAGCCGCGATGACTCGCCCCGACCTGGCCTTCGACATGGTGCGCCCGGGTATCGCCGTCTATGGCCAGACGCCCATACCCGAACGTGGCGACATGGGGCTGATCCCCGCGATGACGCTCAAATGCACTGTCGCACTGGTACGTTTCGCTCGCGCGGGGGAAGGTGTGTCCTACGGTCACACGTGGTTCGCCGAGCGTGACACCACGGTGGCGTTGTTGCCCATCGGCTACGCCGACGGGGTGTTCCGCAACCTGTCCGGCCGCATCGACGTGCTGATCAACGGCGTCCTGCGCCGCAGCGTCGGCCGCATCTGCATGGACCAGTTCGTCGTCGATGTCGGGCCCGACAGCGATGTCGCCGAGGGAGACGAAGCCATTCTGTTCGGGCCGGGCACCCGTGGTGAGCCGACCGCGCAACACTGGGCCGATCTGCTCGGCACCATCAACTACGAGGTGGTCACCAGCCCGCGCGGACGCGTCCTGCGCAGCTACCGTGCGACGAAACCGGCGGGGCGCAGTCGTTGAACGGCATCGCGCCGGGCCGACGTTGGGGCGGCTGGCTGGCGGGCGGAGCGGGATTGACCGCGGTCGGCGGCTCCGTCGCCGCTTCGATGGCGCGGTCGCTGCGTCGTCGGCTCAGCGCCGAGGATCCGTATGTCGACGAGGACTTTCGGCTGCTCGACGATGACCCGAGCGTGGTCGTCACCGCATCGGACGGCGTGCCGTTGGCGGTGCGCGAGGTGGGTCCGCAGGACGCGCCGCTGACCGTGGTGTTCGCGCACGGCTTCTGTCTTCGAATGGGCGCCTTTCATTTTCAGCGTGCCCGGCTGACCCAACAGTGGGGGCCGCAGGTGCGGATGGTGTTCTACGACCAGCGTGGCCACGGCGAATCGGGAGCGGCGGATCCGGCCACCTACACCGTCACGCAGCTGGGTCAGGATCTGGAGGCGGTGCTGGCCGTGATGGCCCCGCGCGGGCCGGTGGTGCTGGTCGGTCACTCGATGGGGGGCATGACGGTGCTGTCGCATGCCAGGCAGTATCCGCAGCGCTATCCGACCCGGGTCGTCGGTGCGGCGTTGATTTCGTCTGCGGCCGAGGGAGTTTCCCGGTCACCACTGGGCGAGATCCTGAGGAACCCCGCGCTGGAGGCGGTGCGGTTCGCGGCTAGGTACGCGCCGAAGACCGTCCATCGCACCCGCGGGTTCGCCAAATCGGTGATCGCGCCGATCCTGCGTGCCGCCTCCTACGGGGACCAGGAGATGAGTCCGACCGTCGCCGAGTTCTCCGAGCAGATGATGCACGCCACCCCCATCGAGACCGTGGTCGAGTTCCTGCACGCCCTCGAGGTGCACAACGAAACCGCGGGGCTGGTCACGCTGGCCAAGGTGCCCACACTCGTCGCGTGCGGCGACCGCGATCTGCTCACTCCGATGGAGTACTCCAAGAGCATGGCCGAGGTGCTGCCGAAGTGTGAACTCGTGATCGTCGAAGGCGCAGGGCATCTCGTGCAACTCGAAGCGCCCGAGATCATCGACGACGCGCTGGTTCGGTTGGTGCAGCGGGCGACGCCCTCCAAGCTCGTCGCGATGACGCGGCGGGTGCGCGAACGTGTCCGAAACCATGACTGAGCGCGGTTCAGGCACCGCGGAGTTGCCCACCGCCGAGGACACCCTCGCGCTCGGCGCGCGGCTCGGCGCGCAGTTGCGGGCCGGCGACGTCGTGGTGTTGTCCGGTCCGTTGGGAGCTGGAAAGACGGTGCTGGCCAAGGGTATCGCCGAGGCGATGGATGTCGAGGGCCCGGTGATCTCGCCGACGTTCGTGTTGGCCCGCGTGCACCGCGCGCGGCAGCCGGGCGCGCCCGCGATGATCCATGTCGACCTGTACCGCCTCCTCGACCAGGCGTCGGTCGACCTGCTCGCCGAACTCGACTCGCTGGACCTCGACACCGACCTCGGCGATGCCGTCGTGGTGGTGGAGTGGGGCGAGGGGCTGGCCGAGCGCCTGTCCGAACGCCATCTCGATGTCCGGCTCGAACGCGGTCGTGACACCGAGGTGCGCACCGCGATGTGGCGGTGGAGCACACCGTGCTGATCCTGGTCATCGACACCGCGACGCCCGCGGTGACCGCGGGCGTGGTCCACCGCGATCTGTCGGCGCGGACGCTGGCCGAGCGGGTCACCGTCGACGCCCGCGCGCACGCCGAGCGACTGACACCCAACATCGTCGCGGCGCTGGCCGACGCGGACATCAGCGCCGAGGACCTCGACGCGGTCGTGGTCGGCTGCGGGCCGGGCCCGTTCACCGGCCTGCGGGTCGGGATGGCGACCGCCGCGGCCTACGGCCACGCACTGGGCGTGCCGGTGTACGGGGTGTGCAGCCTCGACGCGATCGGCATCGACACCACCGGCGAGGCGCTGGTGGTCACCGACGCCCGCCGCCGCGAGGTGTACTGGGCGCGCTACCGCGACGGCGCGCGGGTCGACGGGCCCGCCGTCGACGCACCCGCCGATGTGCCGGGCGCCGCCGAGGCACTGAGCCGTCCGCCCACGTACCCGACGGTCGCGAACCTGGTGCGCGCCGTCGCGGACTGGGCCGCCGAGCCCGCCCCGCTGGTGCCGCTGTATCTGCGGCGCCCGGACGCCAAGCCGCCGGCGGCCAGATGACCGTCGAATACGGGCCGCTGAAGCCGTCGGATGCCGCGCGGTGCGCGGAGCTGGAGAGGCAGCTGTTCGACGGTGACGACCCGTGGCCCGAGCGGGCGTTTCTGACCGAACTCGCGGCCAAGCACATCCACTACGTGGCCGCGCGGGAGGCCGACAAGCTGGTCGGTTACGCGGGCATCGCTCGCCTCGGCCGGAGACGGCCCTTCGACTACGAAATCCACACCGTCGGCGTCGACCCCGCCTATCAGGGCCGGGGCATCGGCCGCGGGCTGGTGGCCAGGCTGCTCGACTTCGCCTCGGACGGCACCGTTTTCCTCGAAGTCCGCACCGACAACGAGGCCGCGATCAAGCTCTACGAGAGCTTCGGCTTCGTCAACGTCGGGCTGCGCAAGCGCTACTACCGGGTCAGCGGCGCCGACGCCTATACGATGAAGCGGAATCCGTCATGACAGTCATCCTGGCCATCGAAAGCTCCTGCGACGAAACCGGCGTCGGCATCGCCCGTCTCGGCGACGACGGCACCGTCACGCTGCTCGCCGACGAGGTCGCTTCCAGCGTCGACGAACACGCCCGGTTCGGTGGCGTCGTCCCGGAGATCGCGTCGCGCGCGCACCTCGAGGCGCTGGGACCGACGATGCGTCGGGCGTTGGCGACCGCCGACATCGAACGGCCCGACGTCGTCGCCGCGACCATCGGTCCGGGGCTGGCGGGCGCGCTGCTGGTGGGAGTCGCCGCGGCCAAGGCGTATTCGGCGGCGTGGGGAGTTCCGTTCTACGGCGTCAACCATCTCGGTGGCCATCTCGCCGCCGATGTGTACGACCACGGACCGCTGCCCGAGAGCGTCGGGCTGCTGGTGTCGGGTGGGCACACCAACCTGCTGCACGTGCGGTCGCTGGGTGAACCGATCGTCGAACTCGGCGGCACGGTCGACGATGCCGCGGGTGAGGCCTACGACAAGGTGGCCCGGCTGCTGGGGTTGGGCTACCCCGGCGGCAGAGTGCTCGACGAGCTGGCCCGCACCGGCGACCGGGAGGCGATCGTGTTTCCCCGCGGCATGACCGGGCCGCGCGACGACCCCTACTCGTTCAGCTTCTCCGGGTTGAAAACCGCGGTGGCGCGCTACGTGGAGGCGCATCCCGACGCCGCGCAGGCCGATGTGGCGGCGGGGTTCCAGGAGGCCGTCGCCGACGTGCTGAGCGCAAAGGCGATCCGGGCCGCCAACGACCTCGACGTGTCCACACTGCTGATCGCCGGGGGAGTGGCCGCCAATTCGCGGCTGCGGGAGCTGGCCGAACAGCGCTGCGCTGCGGCGGGATTGACCCTGCGGATTCCGCGGCCCCGGCTGTGCACCGACAACGGCGCGATGATCGCCTCGTTCGCCGCACACCTGATCGCGGCGGGGGCTGCACCGTCGGGGCTGGACGCGGCCAGCGATCCGGGGCTCCCGGTGGTACAGGGCCAGGTGGCGTGAGCGCGGCCGACAAGCTGGCGATCGGCGAGCTGCTGTACCGCTACGCCGAGCTGATCGATGCCGGCGACTTCGACGGTGTCGGCCGGTTGCTCGGCCGCGGCAGCTTCGCCGGGGTGGCCGGCGCCGAGGCGATCGCGAAGCTGTTCGCGTCGACCACCCGCCGGTACCCCGACCACGCGAACACCCCGCGGACCCGCCACCTGGTGCTCAACCCGATCGTCGAGGTCGGCACCGACGGCACCGCGACCGCCCGCTCGACGTTCTGCGTCGTGCAGAACACGGATGCGCTCGCCTTGCAGCCGATCGTCGTCGGCCGCTATCTGGACACCTTCGGTCGGGACGCGGATGGCTGGTACTTCACCGAGCGTCGGGTCGACGTGGAGATGGTCGGCGATGTCTCGGCCCACCTGTTCCTCGATTCGGGCGATTTAGGCAAGGGCCAACCTTGAGTGCTAGCACTCTCGGGTATAGAGTGCTAGGTGGCAGGTGGCCAACCCCCTGTGCCGGCACCCGCGACGACGGCGCGAGGGCTCGGACGCCGGCCGAACACCTGGTAAACGACACATCCGGGCTACCCGGATAGACAACCCAAACTAGTGGAGGGCTCCATCGTGGCGAGCGTGAACATCAAGCCACTCGAGGACAAGATCCTCGTCCAGGCCAACGAGGCCGAGACCACGACCGCGTCCGGTCTGGTCATTCCCGACACCGCCAAGGAGAAGCCGCAGGAAGGCACCGTCGTCGCAGTTGGCCCCGGCCGCTGGGACGAGGATGGCGAGAAGCGCATCCCCGTGGACGTGTCGGAAGGTGACACCGTCATCTACAGCAAGTACGGCGGCACCGAGATCAAGTACAACGGCGAGGAGTACCTGATCCTCTCAGCGCGCGACGTGCTCGCTGTCGTCAACAAGTAAGCACCGTGTTCCGCCCCGGCGATCCCCGTACCCACGGGTGATTTCCGGGGCGGTATGCGTACTAGGGGAAGACTTCTATGAGTAAACAGATTGAGTTCAACGAAACCGCGCGTCGCGCAATGGAAGCCGGTGTCGACAAGCTCGCCGACGCGGTACGCGTGACACTGGGCCCGCGCGGCCGTCACGTGGTGCTGGCCAAGGCGTTCGGCGGCCCGGTGGTGACCAACGACGGCGTCACCATCGCCCGCGAGATCGAACTGGAGGATCCGTTCGAGAACCTGGGCGCACAGCTGCTGAAGTCGGTGGCCACCAAGACCAACGACGTCACGGGCGACGGCACCACCACCGCCACGGTGCTGGCGCAGGCCCTGGTCAAGGCCGGGCTGAAGAACGTCGCAGCGGGTGCCAACCCGATGGCGATGGGTGCGGGCATCGCCAAGGCCGCCGACGCGGTTTCGGAGGCGCTGCTGGCCGCGGCCACCCCGGTGTCCGACAAGAAGGGCATCGCGCAGGTGGCCACCGTGTCCTCGCGCGACGAGCAGATCGGCGAAATGGTCGGCGAGGCGATGACCAAGGTCGGCCACGACGGGGTGGTGTCGGTCGAGGAGTCCTCCACGCTTGACACCGAGTTGGAGATCACCGACGGCGTCGGCTTCGACAAGGGCTACATCTCGGCGTACTTCATCACCGATTTCGACGCCCAGCAGGCGGTGCTCGAGGACGCGCTGGTGCTGCTGCACCGCGAGAAGATCAGCTCGCTGCCCGACCTGCTGCCGCTGCTGGAGAAGGTCGCCGAGGCCGGCAAGCCGCTGTTGATCGTCGCCGAAGATGTTGAGGGCGAGCCGCTTTCGACGCTGGTGGTCAACGCCATCCGCAAGACGCTGAAGGCCGTTGCGGTCAAGGCGCCGTTCTTCGGTGACCGCCGCAAGGCCTTCCTCGACGATCTCGCGGTCGTCACCGGCGCCCAGGTGGTCAACCCCGACGTCGGCCTGGTGCTGCGTGAGGTCGGCCTCGAGGTGCTCGGCACCGCGCGACGTGTCGTGGTCGACAAGGACAGCACCACGATCGTCGACGGCGGCGGCACCAAGGAGGCCATCGAGGCGCGTAAGGCGCAGTTGCGCGCGGAGATCGAGACCACCGATTCGGACTGGGATCGCGAGAAGCTCGAGGAGCGGCTGGCCAAGCTGGCCGGCGGCGTCGCGGTGATCAAGGCCGGTGCGGCCACCGAGACCGCGCTCAAGGAGCGCAAGGAAAGCGTCGAGGACGCCGTCGCGGCGGCCAAGGCCGCCGTCGAGGAAGGCATCGTCGCCGGTGGCGGTTCCGCGCTGGTGCGCGCCGCGAAGTCGCTGGACAAGCTGCGCGACAGCCTCAGCGGCGACGAGCGGCTAGGGGTCGAGGTGTTCGCCTCGGCGCTGTCGGCGCCGCTGTATTGGATCGCCGCCAACGCGGGCCTGGACGGATCGGTCGTGGTGCACAAGGTCGCCGAGTTGCCCGAGGGGCAGGGCTTCAACGCCGCCACGCTGACCTACGGCGATCTGGCTGCCGAGGGTGTGGTCGACCCGGTGAAGGTCACCCGCCTCGCGGTGCTCAACGCGGCGTCGGTCGCCCGGATGGTGCTGACCACCGAGACCGCTGTCGTCGAGAAGCCCGAGGAGGAAGACGAGCACGCGGGCCACGGCCACGGTCACGGCCACGCGCACTGAGTCAGTTCGTGACGAGCGCTCATCCTCGTACGGTTTGGCACCTCAAATCTGTACGAGGGTGAGCGCTCGCGCTTTGCACGGGCCCGATTTGGCCGGGCGTCGAGCGCCGGTATACCCTGGGCTCCGTGAACATCGGTATGCGTGCCAGCTATTGGCGCTTTATCAAGGCTCCGGGCGGAGCCGATTAGAGCGCAGCGCTAACGCACGCATCCACCCGGAGCCCAGGCAGTGACCACCAGGTCGCTGCCTTTCGTCATTCAAGGGCCCCGGGGTTGACCGGGTGCCCATAACCAGAAAGGCACCCAAGACCGTGAACCCAGCGCAGATCGCCAGCCCACCGGTGACGTCGGACCGGCGAGTCCGCGGTTTCAGCGCAATCCCCAGCCCGCACGCGGTGCTCAGCGAGTTCCCGCTGGGCTCTCGGCGCGCCGAGCGGGTGCTGCGCGATCGCGAGGAGATCGCCGCCATCCTGGCCGGCCGCGACGACCGCCTGCTGGTCGTGGTGGGCCCGTGCTCGGTGCACGATCCGGCCGCCGCGCTGGACTACGCCAGCAGGCTGGTCAAGGTCGCCGCCGTCCTGGGCGACCGGCTCAAGATCGTGATGCGGGTCTACTTCGAGAAGCCACGCACCACGGTCGGATGGAAGGGTCTGATCAACGACCCCGCGATGGACGGCACCTACGACGTGGCCCGCGGCCTGCGCATCGCCCGTCAACTGCTGCTCGACATCATCGACATCGGCCTGCCGGTGGGATGCGAGTTCCTCGAGCCCAACAGCCCGCAGTACATCGCCGACGCGGTGGCCTGGGGCGCCATCGGCGCTCGCACCACCGAATCGCAGGTGCACCGCCAACTGGCGTCGGGGCTGTCGATGCCGGTCGGGTTCAAGAACGGCACCGACGGCAACATCCAGGTGGCCGTCGACGGGGTGCGGGCGGCCGGCGCCCCGCACGTCTTCTTCGGGATGGACGACCTCGGGCGCGGCGCGCTGGTGAGCACCGAGGGCAACGAGGACTGCCACGTCATCCTGCGCGGCGGCACCCACGGGCCCAACTGGGACGCCGAGTCGGTGCAGGCGACGGCCGCCAAGCTGACCGCCGCGGGCCTGCCAGGTCGCGTCGTCATCGACTGCAGCCATGCCAACTCCGGCAAGGACCACGTTCGCCAGGCGGCGGTGGCCGCCGAGGTGGCCCAGCTGGTGCGCGACGGCCAGCCGGTCAGCGGGGTGATGCTGGAGAGCTTCCTGGTCGCCGGCGCCCAAGCCGCCGAAGCTCAGCCGCTGACCTACGGGCAGTCGGTCACCGACAAATGCATGGACTGGGCGACAACCGATTCGGTGCTGCGGGTGCTTGCCGACCGCGGCTAGAGTCACGACGCGCGGCGCACGGCTCCCTTCAGCAAAATCTCGCGCTCGGATTCCGACAGGCCGCCCCATACGCCGTAGGGTTCGCCGACGCTCAACGCGTGTGAGCGGCACTCCGCGATCACGGGGCAACTGCGGCACATCTCCTTGGCGCGCTTCTCGCGCTGGGCCCGCGCCCGGCCGCGCTCACCGTCGGGATGGAAGAACACGGAGGAATCGACTCCCCGGCACAGGCCGTGCATTTGCCAATCCCAGACATCGGCGTTCGGTCCGGGTAGATGCTGCAGCTGTGGCATGAGAAACCCCTCTCTACACACATTTTCGAAATAGGGGGTGCGTGGGTTTGTGGAACCGATTCGAGTCGAAGTCGACGGTGACCGCTCGTGGTCATCAAAGTAGATTGGCTCACGAAATCCCGTCAATAGCCGGGGCGTGTGCCCAACGCCATAACCGCAGGCCCAGAATTTACCTCACGTTCATCGTTACGACCCCTAGTCGGCGCAGATCGCGGCCCGAACGGGTGCTGGGCCGGTTGGAATCAGACAATTGCCCTGATCGCGTTCGACCGTCGACGGCAATTCCGGGCAGCTAATTCTTTGGCGAGGTAATTGGCTTACCTGGAATTAACATGACGACCATCAACTGTTAACCATTGTTGGTCGAAAATCGACGCCCGTTGATAGCGTTCCCGGTCGGATGACGCTCTTCGACGCCGCCTTCGGGCGCGACCCCGGACGCTGGCCGCTGCCCGCCGCGACGACGCCGCACGAGTTGTGGCTGCGCGCGGTCGCGGCGGGCGGGCAGGGTCGCTACGGCAGTGCGCTGGCGGATCTGGCCCTGCTGCGCCGCGGGCCGTGTCCCGGCCGGTTGCTGTCGCTGGCGCACAGCACCCGCGCGTCGTTCTTGCGTCAACTCGGCGGCCACGCCGACGCGCGCGGCTGGGACGGGCGGGCCCTGGCGGTCGCCGGCGCCGACGCGGAGGCCCGCGCCGATGCGCTGATCGGCCTGGCCGCCGATGCGCTCGGCATCGGCAGGCTCGCGGCGGCGGCCAGGGCGCTGCACCGCGCGGCCGACGCCGCGACCGGACCACGGGTCGCGGTGCGACTGGCGTGGGTGTCCGCCGAACTGGCGATGGCCGGCGGTGCCGGACCCGCGGCGGTGGGGCACGCCGAGCGGGCCGTCGAGCGGGCCGCCGCCCTCGGATCCGCGCGACACGCCGTGAAGTCAGAGGTGGTACGGGCCGCGGCGCTGTGCAGTGCCGGGGACCTGGACGCCTCCCGGGCGGTCGCCGATTCCGCGCTGGATGCCGCCGAGCGGTTGGGAATGTTGCCACTGCGCTGGGCGTTGGCCTGCTTGCTGGCCGACATCGGCAGCGCGACGCGTTCGGCGGCGCAGGTGGCCGCGATCCGCGACGAGTCCGCCGACACAGTCCGGTCACGGGGCGGCGTGTGGGCTGCCCGCTGAGCGGGCGCACGCCATCCTGAAAGTTATTGTTTAGCCGAGCCAACCCTGCCCGGGTTCCGTCCCATCCGTAACGCTGGAGAGATCGCCCACGATGACATCTTCGGGAGAACGTCTCGATGCCGTCGTTGCTGAGGCTGTTGCCGGCAACCGGGACGCGCTCCGGGAGGTGCTGGAGATCATTCGCCCGATCGTCGTCCGCTATTGCCGGGCAAGAGTCGGCGCGACCGAGCGAAGCGGTCTGTCAGCAGATGACGTTGCACAGGAGGTCTGCTTGGCCGCCATCACGGCGCTGCCGCGCTACAAGGATCAGGGACGACCGTTCCTGGCCTTTGTGTACGGCATTGCGGCCCACAAGGTGGCCGACGCGCATCGCGCGGCGGCCAGAAACCGCTCCGACCCGACCGATGTCGTGCCGGAACGGTTGTCGGTGGACGCCGGCCCCGAGCAGATGGCGTTGGACGCCGAGGCATCCGACCGGATGAAGAAGCTTCTGCAGATCCTGCCCGAGAAGCAGCGCGAAATCCTGATCCTGCGTGTGGTGGTGGGCATGAGCGCCGAGGAGACCGCGGAGGCCGTGGGCAGCACGGCGGGCGCGGTCCGGGTGGCCCAGCACCGTGCACTGGCCCGGCTGAAGGCCGAAATCATCGCGACGGGGCACGACCATGCCTGACTTCGGACGCTGGACTTCCAACGGGGGCGACCCGTCGCTCAACGAGATCAACCGCACCGACCGGTTCCTCGACGCGCTCGCGTTCGAGCAGCCGGTGTACTCGACCGATCCCGGTGAGGCCGAGTTGGCTCACCTGCTCGCCGGCTGGCGCGACGAGGTCCGCGACGCACCGCTGACGGCGGCGTTGACGCCGCGCGACGCGGTGCTGGCGCTGGACGGTGCGCGGGCGTCTCGTCGCCGTGGCCGGATGACGCTGGCGGTGGTCGGCTCGGCGGCCGCCGCGGTGCTCTGCCTGGGCGGGTTCGTCAGCGTGGTCGCGGGTGCGGGTCCCGGCGATTCGCTCTACGGGCTCAAGACCATGTTCTTCGGTGAACAGCAGGCGTCTCGCGACGACGCGGTGATGCTGGCCTCGCAGCAGCTGGCCGAGGTGCAGCAGCTGATCGAGGAGGGGCAGTGGGATGCGGCCGAACAGAAGCTGCAGACGCTGACGACCACGGTCGCGTCGGTCAATGACGTTGAGCGCAAAGAGGAATTGGTCACCCAGTGGCAGGAGCTGACCGTCAAGGTCGAGAGCAAGGACGCGAACGCGACCGTGCCGCCGGGCGCGCCGCTGCCTCAGATGCCGGACGTGCCAGTGGTTGTCGCGCCGGGAACGGACACCTCGGCGATCACTACGGTGCCCTTGGAGACGACGACGGCGACCCCGCCGTCGGAAACCACCGTCACCTCGCCGCCGCCGTCGGAGACCACCTTGCCGTCGTCGCCGACCGAGACCACCTTGCCGTCGTCGCCGACCGAGACGACCCTGCCGTCGTCGCCGGCCGAGACCTCGCAGATCCCGCGGCCGACGCCCTCGCAGACGCCGCAGCCGTCGTCGCCGACGCTGCTGCCCGCACCGTCGCCGACCGTTGTGCCGACACCGACACCGACACCGACACCGAAGCCGACGTCGCAGGCGCCGTTGCCGACACCATCGGCGGTCACACCGCAGCCGACACCGTCGGCGGTGCAAGAGGACACACAAGAGGACGACTCCACGGCCGAGGCGCCGACACGGGAGGCACCGCGAACCGCGGTGACGACGACTGTGGTGCTACCGGAACCGGCCGACGAGCCGCGCTAGCGCCCAAACTCACGTTTGGGCGCAGAAGTGCGAGTGGATCACGCCATTTCGTGGATTTCGGCGCGCGAGCGAACGGCTCAGCGGTAGCCGTCGGTGTCGGAGGTGGCCTCGTTGAGCGAGGCGTCCGCGTAGCCGCGGCAGTAGTCCCATGTGACGTAGGCGTCGGGTTCGGGATCGTAGGCCGGTTCGTGTGGCCGGACCGTACCGTCGACGAGCAGCTGCAACAGGTTGGCGCGCAGCATGTCCCAGTCGTGGTAGTGGTCCTGCTGGCATTCGTCACAGCACACCACCAGTCCGCGGATCCCCTTGTGCGCCAGGAGTGCCTCGTATACGGCCAGGTCGGCCAGATCGGCCTCCACCGCGGTCCGCTCTTGAGGATCCAGCGGCTGACCGGGCTCGATCGCGTCGAGCGCGGCGGAGGGGTCGCAGGGGTCGTCAGCGAAGGGATCGGGTGGCAAACCCGGCGGTAAATGGTCGCGCACGCCTCCACCCTACGCAGCCGTACTCATTTCGCGCCAGCCGTCGAGCGGTGTGCCGCGCAGTCGAGTGTGGCACCGAACCGCCGGTGTCGATGCCGATAGGATGGTCGTCTAGCTCGACGCTGATGGAGGCCCCACCCATGTCGATCGCTGAAAGCAGCCTTCCGCTCGCCGTACCGGTGTCCACCGGCGGCGATGACCCGACGAAGATTGCGATGCTCGGCCTCACGTTCGACGACGTGCTGTTGCTGCCCGCGGCGTCCGACGTGGTGCCCGCGGCCGCCGACACTTCCAGCCAGCTGACCAAGAGGATCCGGCTGAAGGTGCCGTTGGTGAGCTCGGCGATGGACACCGTGACCGAATCGCGGATGGCGATCGCGATGGCGCGCGCCGGCGGGATGGGCGTGCTGCACCGCAACCTGCCGGTGGCCGAGCAGGCCGGTCAGGTCGAGACCGTGAAGCGCTCCGAGGCCGGGATGGTCACCGACCCGGTCACCTGCTCGCCGGACAACACGCTGGCCGAGGTCGACGCGATGTGCGCGCGCTTCCGGATCTCCGGGCTGCCCGTCGTCGACGACACTGGCGAGCTGGTCGGCATCATCACCAACCGCGACATGCGCTTCGAGGTGGACCAGTCCAAGCCAGTCTCGGAGGTGATGACCAAGGCGCCGCTGATCACCGCCCAGGAGGGCGTCTCGGCCGAGGCGGCGCTGGGACTGCTGCGCCGGCACAAGATCGAGAAGCTGCCGATCGTCGACAACCACGGCAAGCTGACCGGGCTGATCACCGTCAAGGACTTCGTCAAAACCGAACAGTTCCCGCTGTCGACCAAGGACTCCGACGGCAGGCTGCTCGTCGGCGCCGCGGTGGGGGTCGGCAACGACTCGTGGACGCGGGCGATGACGCTGGTGGACGCCGGCGTCGACGTCGTCGTCGTGGACACCGCGCACGCCCACAACCGACTGGTGCTCGACATGGTCAGCCGGCTCAAGGCCGCGGTCGGTGACCGGGTCGACGTGATCGGCGGCAACGTCGCGACCCGCGCGGCCGCCTCCGCGCTGGTCCAGGCGGGCGCCGACGCGGTCAAGGTCGGGGTGGGCCCGGGGTCGATCTGCACCACCCGGGTGGTGGCCGGGGTGGGCGCCCCGCAGATCACCGCGATCCTCGAGGCCGTCGCCGCCTGCGCACCCGCGGGTGTGCCGGTGATCGCCGACGGCGGGCTGCAGTACTCCGGCGACATCGCCAAGGCGCTCGCGGCGGGGGCGTCCACCGCGATGCTGGGCTCGCTGCTGGCAGGCACCGCCGAATCGCCCGGTGAGCTGATCTTCGTCAACGGCAAGCAGTTCAAGAGCTACCGCGGCATGGGTTCGCTGAGCGCGATGGCCGGGCGCAGCGGCGGCAAGTCCTTCTCCAAGGACCGCTACTTCCAGGACGACGCGCTGTCGGAGGACAAGCTGGTGCCCGAGGGCATCGAGGGCCGGGTACCGTTCCGTGGGCCGCTGTCCACGGTGATCCACCAACTCACCGGCGGGCTACGGGCCGCGATGGGCTACACCGGCTCGGCCACCATCGAGCAGTTGCAGCAGGCCCAGTTCGTCCGGATCACTGCGGCGGGTCTGAAGGAAAGCCATCCCCACGACATCACGATGACCGTGGAGGCCCCCAACTACTACGCCCGCTAAGGGGGCTTTGGTCATGCGTGACATGGTTGAAATCGGCATGGGCAGAACCGCCCGCCGGACCTATGAACTCGACGACATCAACATCGTGCCGTCGCGTCGCACCCGCTCGTCGAAGGACGTGTCGACCGCCTGGCAGCTGGACGCCTACCGGTTCGAGATTCCCGTCGTGTCCCACCCGACCGACGCGCTGGTGTCCCCGGAGTTCGCCGTCGAACTGGGCCGTCTCGGCGGCCTCGGCGTACTCAACGGGGAGGGACTGATCGGCAGGCACGCCGATGTGCGCGAGAAGGTCGTCGAGGTCATCGAGGCCGCCGACAAGGAGCCGTCGGCGGGCGTGCGGTTGCTGCAGCAGTTGCACGCCGCGCCGCTGGATCCGGACCTGCTGGGTGCCGCAGTGGCGCGGATCGCCGAGGCCGGGGTGACGACGGCGGTTCGGGTGAGCCCGCAGAACGCGCAGGCGCTGACCCCGACGCTGGTCACCGCGGGCATCGACTTGCTGGTCATCCAGGGCACGATCATCTCGGCCGAGCGGGTCGCCCAGGACGGCGAGCCGCTCAACCTCAAGACGTTCATCTCCGAACTCGACGTGCCGGTGGTGGCCGGCGGTGTGCTCGACCACCGCACCGCGCTGCATCTGATGCGCACCGGCGCGGCCGGCGTGATCGTCGGCTATGGCTCCACCAGCGGCGTCACCACCAGCGACGAGGTGCTCGGCATCAGCGTGCCGATGGCCACCGCGATCGCCGACGCCGCCGCCGCCCGCCGCGAATACCTCGACGAGACCGGCGGCCGGTACGTGCACGTGCTCGCCGACGGCGATATGCACACCTCCGGCGACCTGGCCAAGGCCATCGCGTGCGGCGCCGACGCCGTGGTGCTCGGGACGCCGCTGGCCACCGCCGCAGAGGCACAGGCCGACGGCTGGTTCTGGCCCGCCGCGGCCGCGCACCCGTCGTTGCCCCGCGGGGCGTTGCTGGAGGTCGCGCTCGGCGAGCGGCCGCCGCTGGAGCAGGTGCTCAACGGGCCCTCCGACGATCCGTTCGGCTCGCTGAACCTGGTCGGCGGCCTGCGCCGCTCGATGGCCAAGGCCGGTTATTGCGACCTCAAGGAGTTCCAGAAGGTCGGCCTGACCGTCGGCTCCTGAACCGCTCCGGCCGCTCCGGCCGCTCCGGCCGCTCCGGCCGCGAGCAGACGCAAAATGCGTGCTTTTCCTGGTCATACCGCGGAGTTTGCGTCTGCTGGCGATGTGGCGGCGCGACCGAGTTCATACTGGGGCAATGAAGCCTGACTACGACGTCCTCATCATCGGTTCGGGGTTCGGCGGCAGCGTCACCGCGCTGCGGCTCACCGAGAAGGGTTACCGGGTCGGCGTGCTCGAGGCCGGCCGCCGGTTCGCCGACGAAGACTTCGCCAAGACCTCCTGGAACCTGCGCAAATTCCTGTGGGCGCCCAAGCTGGGCATGTACGGCATCCAGCGCATCCACCTGTTGCGCAACGTGATGATCCTGGCGGGCGCGGGCGTGGGCGGCGGGTCGCTGAACTACGCCAACACGCTCTACGTACCGCCGCAACCGTTCTTCAGCGACCCGCAGTGGAAGGACATCACCGACTGGCGCGCCGAACTGATGCCGCACTACGACCAGGCGCAGCGGATGCTCGGTGTGGTCAAGAACCCGACGTTCACCGACGCCGACCGCATCGTCAAGGAAGTCGCCGACGAGATGGGTGTCGGTGACACCTGGGTGCCCACGCCGGTCGGGGTGTTCTTCGGGCCAGACGGCAAGAAGACCCCGGGCCAGACGGTGCCCGACCCGTACTTCGGCGGGGCGGGCCCGGCGCGCACCGGTTGCATCGAGGTCGGCGAGTGCATGACCGGATGCCGCCACAACGCGAAGAACACGTTGGTCAAGAATTACCTGTATCTGGCGGAAAAGGCTGGCGCGGAAGTGCTTCCGATGACCACGGTGACCGGGTTCGAGCAGCGCGCCGACGGATTGTGGGACGTTCGCGTCATGCGCACCGGTCGGTGGGTGCGCAGGAAGAGGCGCACGCTGACCGCAACGCACGTGGTACTGGCCGCGGGCACATGGGGCACCCAGAAGCTGCTGTTCAAGATGCGCGATAAGGGCAAGCTGCCCAAGATGTCGGATCGCCTGGGCGTGCTGACGCGGACCAACTCGGAGTCCATCGTCGGCGCCGGCAAGTACAAGGTGTCACCCGACCTCGATCTGACCCACGGCGTGGCGATCACGTCGTCGATCCATCCCACCCCCGACACCCACATCGAACCGGTGCGCTACGGCAAGGGCTCCAACGCGATGGGGCTGTTGCAGACACTGATGACCGACGGCGGCGGCCCGGAGGGCACCGACGTGCCGCGCTGGCGGCAGTTCCTACAGCAGGCCGCGGCCAACCCCCGCGGGCTGCTGCGCATGCTCAACGTGAGGAGGTGGAGTGAGCGCACGGTGATCGCGCTGGTGATGCAGCACCTGGACAACTCGATCACCACCTTCACCGAACGCACCAGGCTCGGGTTCCGGCGGATGACCAGTAAACAGGGCCACGGCGAACCGAACCCGACGTGGATCCCCGTCGGCAACGAGGTCACCCGCCGTATCGCCGAGAAGATCGACGGCGTGGCGGGCGGCACCTGGGGTGAGCTGTTCAACATCCCGCTCACCGCGCACTTCCTCGGGGGCGCCGCGATCGGCGACAGCTCGCAGACCGGCGTCATCGACCCGTATCAGCGGGTGTACAACTACCCGACCCTCTCGGTGCACGACGGTGCGGCGATCTCGGCGAATCTCGGTGTCAACCCGTCGCTTTCGATCACCGCTCAGGCCGAGCGGGCGGCGGCGCTGTGGCCGAACAAGGGCCAACAGGACCTACGGCCCGCCCAAGACCAGCCCTACAAGCGGCTCGCACCGATCCCGCCGCAGCACCCGGTGGTGCCCGCCGACGCGCCCGCGGCCCTGCGGCACCTGCCCATCGAACCGGTCAGCTCGACGGGTTGAAACCGGAACGCCCCGGGTATTTCCCCTCGATGCGAACCGCGTATCACCAGCAGCTGTCGGGGTTGTCCGCGCAGCTGGCCGAAATGTGCGGTCTGGCGTCGACGGCGTTGCGCGACGCGACGCAGGCACTGCACGACGCCGACCTGACGCTGGCCGAACAGGTGATCGCCGAACACGACCGGATCGTCGAGCAGAGCCGCCACGTCGAGGAGACCGCGATCCGACTGCTCGCGCTGCAGCAACCGGTGGCCGGTGACCTGAGAAGGATCGTCGGCGCCATCCACATCGCCGCCGACATCGAACGGATGGGTGCGCTGGCGGTGCACGTGGCCAGCATCTCGCGGTTGCGCCATCCCGACTGCGCGTTGCCCGAAGGGGTGCGGGCGAGTTTCGCCGAGATGGGCGCCCGGGCAATCACCTTGGCGCACACCGCGCAGGAAGTGCTGTTGGCGCCCGACGCCGCCAAGGCCGCGCAGCTGGATGACCAGGACGACGCCGTGGACGCCGAGCACCGGCATCTGTTCACCCTGCTGATGGACCACAAGTGGGACAGCGGGGTCTGCTCGGCGGTCGACGTGGCGCTGCTGGGCCGCTACTACGAGCGGTTCGCCGACCATGCCGTCGAGATCGGCAAGCGCGTGGTCTTCGAGGCCACCGGCGGATTGCCGCTCTCCAAGCAGATGTCCTAGTGCGCTGTCGAGTCAGCCCAGCATGCGGTGACGCAGCGGTTCGCGGCCCTCGGGCTGCAGAGGCGGCGGCAGCAGCGGTTCGCGACGTTTGATCGCCAGGGTAATCGGCTGCTGGCTGTGCAGTTTGGTTTCCTCGCCCGCGTGCAGGATCGTCAACGAGGCGTCCGGTCCGTCACGCACGGTGTAGGTCACCGACTCGTGGTTGACGTCGACGGTGAGTCGAAAATTGCGCCACCGCAACCGAAACCGCAATCGCGTGATGCCTCGGGGCAGTTGCGGGTCGAGGCTGAGCACACCCTCGTCGTCGCGTAGCCCACCGAACCCGGCCACCAGGGCCGTCCACGCACCGGCCAGCGACGCCATGTGCAGGCCGTCGCGGGTGTTGCCGTGCAGGTCGCGCAGATCGATGAGCGCGGCCTCGTAGGTGTAGTCGTGGGCGAGTTCGAGATGGCCGACCTCGGCGCACATCACCGCCTGCGTGCACGCCGACAGCGACGAGTCCCTGGTGGTGCGCCGCTCGTAATAGTCGACGTTGCGGGCCTTTTGCTCCGCGGTGAACGCATGTCCCTGCCAGTGCATGGCCAGCACCAGGTCGGCCTGCTTGATCACCTGCGACGGGTACAGCCGCACATAGGGTTCGTGCAGCAGCAACGGATAGGACGGGTTGGCCGAGAAATCCCACTCCTTGAGGGTGGTGAACCCGTCGTGCTGCTGATGGACGCCGAGCTCCTCGTCGTAGGGGATGTGGACGGTGTCGGCCGCCGCGCGCCAGGCCGCCATCTCGGCGGTGGTCACCCCCAGTTCGTAGGCGGCGTCGAGGGCGCGTTCACAGGCTTCGGCGGCGGTGCGGAGGTTGGCGGCGGCCATCAGGTTGGTGAACACGTTGTCGCGCACCACGGCGGTGTACTCGTCGGGGCCGGTCACCCCGTCCAGGTGCCACACCCCGTAGCGGTCGTGATGCCCCAGCGACACCCACATCCGCGCGGTCTCGACAAGCACCTTCAGACCGCACTCTTCTTCCAGCGACTGGTCACCCGTCACGATCCGGTACCGCTCGAACGCCATCGCGATGTCGGCGTTGACATGCCATGCCGCGGTGCCCGCCGGCCAGTACGCCGAGCACTCCTGCCCGGCGATGGTGCGCCACGGGAAGGCCGCACCGTCGAGATCGAGCAGGGCGGCGCGTTCCTGCGCCAGATGCAGCGTCGACGCCCGCCATCGCAGCGCGTCGGCGGCCGCCTGCGGTGCCGTGTAGGTCAGCAGCGGCAGCACGAAGCCCTCGGTGTCCCAGAACGCGTGGCCGTCATAACCGGTGCCGGTCAACCCCTTGCCAGGAATCGCCCGACGCTCGGCGCGCGCGCTGGCCTGCAGCACGTGGAACAACCCGAACCGCACCGCCTGCTGGACATCGGGATCGCCCTCGACCTCCACGTCGGCGCTGTCCCAGAAGTCGTCGAGATACTCGCGCTGGGAACGCAGCAGCCCGTCCCAGCCGGTGTAGCGCGCACCGGCGATGGCGGCGGCCACCTGGTCGCGCAGCGCGGGCCGGGACCGCAGGCTCGACCACCCGTAGCCCAGGTACTTGACGATGCGCAGCCGCTGGCCGGGCCGCAGCCCGCAGATGATCGTGGTGCGGGCCAGATCCTCGCCGGTCTCGGTGGCGACGCCGACGCGTCCGGGAACGTCCACCTCGTGATCCATCGCCGCGGCCATCATCAGGTTGCTTCCCCTGGTGCGATGCAGCAGAACCGCACCGGTCTCGGTTGTCTCGTGGAAGACCGCCTCCAGCGGCCGGTCGAGGACGGCCGCGACGCGCGGATCGGCCGACGTCGGTGGCTGGTCCTCGTTCGCGACCAGTTCGGACTGCACGGTGACCCGGACGAACTCGTCGAGGGCCTCGACGATGTATTCGATTGCCGCGACGCTGCGTTGGGCAAGCGACACCAACCGGGTGCTGGTGATCCTCACCTGCTTGCCCGCGGGAGAACACCAATGCGCGGTGCGTGTCAGCGTGCCCGCCCGCATGTCGAGAACGCGCTCGTGCTCCAACAGTTCGCCGTAGCGCATGTCGAACGGTTCGTCGTCGACGAGCAGACGCATCACCTTGCCGTTGGTGACGTCGACGACCGTCTGGCCGGCTTCGGGGTAGCCGAAGCCGGCCTCCGCGTACGGCAGTGGGCGCACTTCGTGAAACGAGTTCAGATAGGTTCCCGGCAGACCGTAGGGTTCGCCCTCGTCGAGGTTTCCGCGCATGCCGATGTGCCCGTTGGACAGCGCGAACAGCGATTCGGATTCGCCGAGCAGGTCGAAGTCGAACCTGACTTCGCGAACGTGCCAGGGCTCGACCGGAATGATCTCTTCGGTGTTCACGGTGCCAGCAGCTCGGCCAGATCGGTTACCACGATGTCGGCGCCGTTGCGCCGCAACGCATCTGCCTGCCCGACCCGGTCGACACCCACGACATAACCGAAGTCGCCGGCCCGCCCGGCAGCGACACCGGCGATGGCGTCCTCGAATACGGCGGCCTCTGCCGGTGCGACGCCGAGCAACTCCGCGGCCCGCAGAAAGGAGTCAGGGGCCGGCTTGCCCTTGATGTTCTGTTCGCGCATGACCACTCCGTCTACCCTGTGTTGGACGAACTTGTCGAGTCCGGTCTGCTCGAGCACCTGTCGAGTGTTGGCGCTGGAGGACACCACCGCGATGGACAGCGCCGCCGCCGCGACCGCCTCCAGGTAGCGCCGCGACCCCTCGAAGACGACGATCCCCTCGGTGCGTAACGTCTGCTGAAACATCTCGTTCTTGCGATTGCCCAACCCGTAGACGGTTTCGGTGGCGGCCGGGTCGCCCGGTTGGCCGTCGGGCAGGGCGATGCCGCGACTGGCCAGGAAGGCGCGCACGCCGTCCTCCCTCTTCCTGCCGTCGACATAGCGCAGGTAGTCGGCGGCGGCGTCGAACGGCACGAACGGTTCACCGGTGCGCTTTGCGTGGGCGCGGAGGAACTCGTCGAACATCACCTTCCACGCCTTTTTGTGCACGCTGGCCGTGTCGGTGAGGACGCCGTCGAGGTCGAACAGCGCGGCGCGGATCTGTGCTGGTAGGCCGAGCACGGGCACACCTCTCGTCGTATCCGGTAGTGGCGGGTCGCACCTGTACCTTCCCATTCCCGCTATCGGGCGCAACTAGACTGTCCGGGTGACTTCAGCATCCCCGCGGCCGGTATTGGTGGTCGACTTCGGCGCTCAGTATGCGCAACTGATCGCGCGCCGGATCCGCGAGGCCCGGGTGTATTCCGAGGTCATCCCGCACACCGCCGGGGTCGACGGGATCAAGGCGCGCGACCCGCAGGCCATCGTGCTCTCCGGTGGGCCCGCCAGCGTCTACGAGGAAGGTGCTCCGCAACTGGATCCCGCGGTGTTCGACCTCGGGGTGCCGGTGTTCGGGATCTGCTACGGCTTCCAGGCGATGGCCCAGGCGCTGGGCGGCACCGTGGCCAGGACCGGCACCAGTGAGTATGGCCGCACCGAGCTGAAAGTCACTGGCGGACAGCTTCATTCCGACCTGCCCGACATCCAGCCGGTGTGGATGAGCCACGGCGACGCGGTGACCGTCGCACCGGACGGTTTCGAGGTGGTGGCCACCACCGCCGGGGCGCCCGTCGCGGCCTTCGAACACCGGGACAAGCGCCTTGCCGGTGTGCAGTACCACCCCGAGGTGATGCACACCCCGCACGGCCAACAGGTGCTGAGCCGGTTTCTGCACGAGTTCGCCGGGATCGATTCGACGTGGACCCCGGCCAACATCGCCGATGCGCTCGTCGAGCAGGCGCGCGCGCAGATCGGCGACGGCAGGGCGATCTGCGGGTTGTCCGGGGGAGTGGACTCCGCGGTGGCCGCCGCGCTGGTGCAGCGCGCCATCGGCGACCGGTTGACGTGTGTGTTCGTCGACCACGGCCTGCTGCGCGCGGGGGAGCGCGCGCAGGTGCAGCGCGACTTCGTCGCCGCCACCGGCGCCAAGCTGATCACCGTCGACGTGGCCGACCGGTTCCTCGAAGCCCTCACCGGGGTGACCAACCCGGAGGGCAAGCGCAAGATCATCGGCAGGCAGTTCATCCGTGCGTTCGAAGAGGCCGTGCGCGACATCGTGAGCGACGGCGGCGATGACGTCGAGTACCTGGTGCAGGGCACGCTGTATCCCGACGTGGTGGAGTCCGGTGGCGGCTCGGGCACCGCGAACATCAAGAGCCACCACAACGTCGGCGGCCTGCCCGACGACCTGAAGTTCAAGCTCGTCGAACCGCTGCGGTTGCTGTTCAAAGACGAGGTCCGCGCCGTGGGACGCGAGCTCGGTCTGCCCGAGGAAATCATTGCCCGCCAACCGTTCCCGGGCCCGGGCCTGGGAATCCGCATTGTCGGCGAGGTGACCGCGGCGCGGTTGGAGACGTTGCGGCGCGCCGACTGGATCGCCCGCGAGGAACTGACCGCGGCGGGTCTGGACCATCAGATCTGGCAGTGCCCGGTGGTGCTGTTGGCCGATGTGCGGTCGGTGGGTGTGCAGGGCGACGGCCGCACCTACGGGCATCCGATCGTGCTGCGCCCGGTGTCCAGCGAGGACGCGATGACCGCCGACTGGACGCGGGTGCCCTACGAGGTGCTCGAACGCATCTCCACCCGGATCACCAACGAGGTTCCGGAGGTCAACCGCGTGGTGCTGGACATCACCAGCAAGCCGCCGGCCACCATCGAGTGGGAGTGATCAGGCCTCAGCCTCGGTGGCGTCTTCGGCGATGACGTCACCGAGGACCTGACCGACCAGCGACTCGATCGTCGACTCGATCGAGAACGCCAGTGTCGACGACACCGCGGACACCGCCTGGGTGCGGAACCTCACCAGCATCGTGATCAGTTCGGCAATTTCGGTATCCGGCGGCAGGGCGGCGCCGGGGTTGATGCGGTGTAGCACCTCCTCGATGCCGGCCTGCACCAGGATTTCGCTGATCTGGTCGAGCAGCGGCGCGATCCGCTCATGTAGGTCGATCAGCTTCTCGGTGGCCACACCGTACTGGCGGATGTCGCCGAAGGCCTCGATCAGCTTTGGCCGCACCACTGTGGCTTCCCCGTCATCCAGCCTGATCAGTCCCAGACCGACCATGCGGTCGAAACCGGTGTCGTCGTCGACCAGGCGTCTGGCGTCGCTCACGCTCATACGTTCGGGCTTCTCGGTCGCCCAACTTCCCGCGATCGCCGACTCCAGGCCGAGGATGTCGCCCACGCTCTTGCCCTGTTCCCAGGCCGTCAGCATCTCGTGCACATGGGAGATGTTGTAGCCGCGGTCGAGCAGCGAGGTGATCAGCCGCAGCCGGGTCAGATGGGTGTCGTTGAACAACGCGATCCGGCCCACTCGCAACGGCGGGTGCAGCAACCCCCGGTCGCGGTAGACCCGGATGTTGCGGGTGGTGGTGCCCGCCAGTCGCGCCAGTTCGTCGATGCGGTACTCACCGGAGGCCTCGACGTCGTGCGGTTGGACAGCGGCGTCGAACAACTGCGACACAGCCGTCTGAATCACGTCACGCGACCCGCGGCGCACCCGCCGTGGCGCGCGCCGAAGCCTGCCGAGAATCGCCGAGACCGGACCGGCCTGCGGCCGTGGCTGTCGCGTCGTCACGTCAGACCGGTGTGGTGACCGTGTGGCGCTCCCGCGCGACCACGACGTAGTCA
Organism: Mycolicibacterium sp. XJ1819; assembly: GCF_053483675.1. Lineage (NCBI taxonomy): Bacteria > Bacillati > Actinomycetota > Actinomycetes > Mycobacteriales > Mycobacteriaceae > Mycobacterium > Mycolicibacterium sp. XJ1819. The sequence goes on from NZ_JBEFST010000018.1 coordinate 36,120, forward strand.
GAGGTTCGGAAATCGCGCATCTGTCGAAGATACTGCGTGGCGAAACCGGGGAACATCGCCGCGTTGAACCCCTCAGCGGTCAGATACCAACTGCGGCAGCCCGACATCCACGTGGTCTTGGCCAGCCGTTTCTGGATGCGCTCGTTGTGGCGCCGCTGCACGTCCTCCCGCACGTCCAGATAGCGCAGGCGCCCATCGAGGATGGTGGTGATCGCCTTGACCGTGTAGTCGATCTGGCCCTCCACGTAGACCAGCAGCGAATTGTGGCCGGGACCCGAGTTCGGGCCGGTCATGAAGAACAAATTCGGATATCCGTGGGCGTTGACGGACTTGTAGGCCTGCGCGCCGGTGGCCCAGTCGTCACGCAGCAAGCGGCCACCGATCCCGGTGACCGGAAACGGCGGACCCGTCAGGTGGACGTCGTACCCGGTGGCGAACACAATGCAGTCGAGGTGGTGCTCGACGCCGTCACTGGTGCGAATACCCGAGGGGCTCATCGTGGCGATCGGCCAGTCGATGAGCTTGCAGTTGTCGCGTTGCAGCGCCGGGTAATAGTCGCTGGACATCAGCATCCGTTTGCATCCCGGGGTGAAGTCGGGGGTGAGCTGGCGGCGTAGCCACGGATCCTTGACCTGCAGCCGAAGATGCGCCTTGCCCAGCCGCGCGACCAGCCCGCTCAGCGGGGTGTCCCACACCAGCGCGGTGGCGGTCAGTTCATGGCCCCAGAACAGCGCCTGGCGCGCCAGCTCCTGTGCCGCGGGGACTTTCGTGAACAGGGTCTGTGCCGCGGCCGGGGTGGCCAGGTCGAGTCGCGGCAGCACCCAACCCGGGGTGCGCTGGAAGACCTTGACGAAGTCAGCGCGCTTCACCAGTTCGGGCACGATCTGCACGGCACTGGCCCCGGTGCCGACGACGGCGACCCGCCTGCCGGTGAAGTCGTAGTCGTGATCCCAACGCGCGCTGTGAATTTTGTGGCCCCGATAGCTGTCAAGGCCGCGGATGTCGGGCCACTTGTGATCCGGAAGTGGCCCAGATGCGAGCACCACGGTGCGGGCCAGAAAGCGCTTGCGTCCCGTTGTCCTGACGGTCCACACGCCGTCGTGCGCATCGAAATCCAGACCGCTGACCTCGATGCCGAACTGGATCCGCGTGCGCAGGCCGAAGTCGTCGACCATTTCCTCGATATGCCCGCGGATCTCGCCGCCGGAGGAGTAGGACCGCGACCAGTTCGGGTTCTTGACGAACGAGAACGAGTACAGCAGCGACGGGATGTCGCACGCCGCACCGGGATAGGTGTTGTCGCGCCAGGTGCCGCCGACCTGGTCGCCACGTTCGAGGATGACCACGTCGTCGACGCCGGCCTCGGTGAGTTTGATCGCCGCCCCGATGCCGGTGAACCCGGCGCCGACGATCAGCGTGTCGTGGACCTTCATCTCAAGCCGCCGGCTCATGGGTGACCTCTTTGACCCAACTCGGCACCGACGGCAGCAGCGGACGCGGATATCTGTCGGAAACCCAGACCATTGAGTTGGCCAGCAGGTGATACGGATGACGCGGGTTGGTGACGACCCCGGCGTAGCGCCGAAGGAACCGGTAGGTCGGAACCCGCCTTGTGTGCTCGCCGCGGTCGCCTAGTTCCTTGAATCGCTTGACCGCACGGTACAACCGCTCCGGTTCCATGCCCATGGCGACGATCTCGTTGCGGATCCGGTTGATCAGCGGGGCGCCCATCACCGCGCCGATCACCAGGCCCGGTGTGGCGTGGTGGCCGACGAAGTCGATCAGCAGGCGACGAATCCTGGCTTGCCCGATCATGTCGAGCACCTCGAAATCGACTACCAGGTGCCGCGATTCGTCGTTGTTGATCTTCTCGAACACCTGATGACAGACCGGGTCTTGTACCTCGTCGAGCAGGAATTTCAACAGCGCGCCGTCCAGCGCCACCTCGAGCATCGGAATGACGGTGCCGAGCAGGGACAGGGGCATGTCGTCGGCCCACCGGTCCAGCCAGTCGATGGCCAGCCGGATGTTGACGTTGGGCTCGGGGACCTCGCCGTCGTCGAGCATGCCCCAGCGCTTCATCAGCGCGAGTTCGGCGTTGGCGTGCCGCTGTTCCTCGGCGTGGAAGTACCGGTAGATCTCGGCGATCGTCGGCGTCGGCGCCTTTTTGGCGAGGGCCGCGAACCCGCGGGCGCCGATGTTCTCGATCCAGCACAGGTCGGCCATGAACGCCTTCAATTGCGGGCGTTGCTCGTCGGTGATCAGATCGGCGCCTGTTGCGTCCCAGTCGATGTCGGCCAGCGCCCACTGACGGTCTTTGATCTTGGCCAGCATCGCGTCCATATCGATCGCCATCGGTCCTCCTAGGTGGTGACGCGGTTGGTGAGACCGACAGCGCGGGTGTACACCGTCGGGGTGAACCGCTTGATGCCCCAGCCGATCCGGGCGTCGGGTTGGGGCATGCAGTACAGACCGCCACGGTCCATGGTGTCCAGACACATGCGCGCCACGCGCCGGGCGGAGAAGCCGGTCCAGCGCATCAGCCGGTCGGCAAGTTGCGTGGATCTGTCTGATATCCGCCCGGATTGGACGATGTTCGTCTTGACGAATGTCGGACACAGTGCGGTGACGTTGACGCCGGTGCCGGACAGTTCGGCGGCCAACGTCTCCGACAGCGACAGCACACCGGCCTTGCTGACGTTGTAGGCCGCCATCCCCGGTGCCGCACCGAAGGCCGCGGCCGATGCGACGTTGATGATGCCGCCCGCCCGGCCGGAGCCGCGCAGGATCGGCGCGAACACATGACAGCCGTTTATCGGACCCCACAGGTTGATGTCGAGGACCCAGCGCCAGTCCTCGAGACTGATCGCGCCGATCGGCAGACCGCCCGCGGCGACGCCGGCGTTGTTGACCACCACGGTCGGTGGGCCGTCGAACCAGGATTGTGCGTGCTTGGCCAGCGCGGTGACGTGGTCGACCCGAGCGACGTCGCAGCGAATCGAGATGGCTTGCCCGCCTCTGGAATTAATCGCATCTGCGGTGGCTTGGGCCGCGGGTTCATCGACGTCACTGCACACCACCCGGCCGCCGCGGCCGGCAAGTTCGACCGCAAAGGCCGCACCGATACCACTACCCGCGCCGGTGATGACGGCGGTGGCGTTGCGACTGCGCTTGTCGGCGAACAGTGCGAGCATCGTTGAAGCACAGCACTAAATGGTGACATTTGTCAATGTCAGCAATTGCTGATGTCTTGAGTCCGAGTGATGGGTGGTGTCACGCGCCCGGGCGACTCGCGTCGCACAACCCCACACTCGGCGCCGGCGCGCTTGACGGTTGTCGGAGGGTGGGTGTTTACTCGATGTATCGAACATACTTTCGAAAACAGCGGGTAACTGATGAGACGGGAGGTGCTGTTGTGACAGCCGCTGTGGACCTCGAGCTGCGCCGGCTTACCCGCATTGAACAGGTGGAACACTTGCGTCGCAAGATAGCGGCAGTGTCCGGCAAGGTGGGCGGCGGCTGTCGCGGGCAGGCTCAGGCGAGTGCGGTGCTTCCGGCCTCGGAAAGTTTGCTGCCGATGCCCGAACCGCTGGGTGAACTCCCGCTTGCGCCGTTGCCACGCGGGACGGTGGCGGTGTTGTCGGGCGCCCGGTCGCTGCCGGTGAGCATGGTGGCGGCGGTGACGGCCAAGGGCGGGCACGCCGCGATCGTCGGCCAGCCCGATATCGGTCTGCTGGCCGCCGTGGAAATGGGAGCCGATCTGAGCAAGATCGCGGTCATCCCCCAACCCGGGACGGACCCGGTGGAGGTGGCCGCGGTGCTGATGGACGGCATGGACCTGGTGGTGCTCGACCTGGGCGGCCGGTCGGTCCCTGCCACCCGTGCCCGGGCGGTGGTGGCGCGAGCCAGGCAGAAGGGCTGCACCCTGCTGGTCACCCACGGCGACTGGCAGGGCGCGTCCGCCCGGCTGGAGGCCAGGGTCTGCGGTTATGAGATCACCGGACCGACGGGTGTGCGACGTCCGGGTTTCGGTCGCATCGGCAAGGTGCGGCTGGCCTTCTCGGTAAGTGGGCGGGCGGTGAGCGGCCGGTCCGGTCCGACGCCCGTGGCGCGGTGAGATGTCCTCGCGCGTACTGGCGATCTGGTGCATGGACTGGCCTGCGGTCGCTGCGGCCGCCGCGGCGGGGTTGGCGCCGACGGCCCCGGTGGCGGTGACGCTGGCCAACCGGGTCATCGCCTGTTCGGCCTCGGCGCGGTCGGCGGGCGTGCGACGGGGGCTTCGCCGGCGGGAGTCGCAGGCCAGATGCCCGGCTCTACACGTCGTCACCGCCGATCCGGCGCGCGACGCTCGCCACTTCGAGCGGGTGACCGCCGCGGTGGACGACCTGGTGCCGCGCGCCGAGGTACTGCGGCCGGGTCTGCTGGTGTTGCCGGTGCGCGGGGCGGCCCGCTACTTCGGGTCCGAACAAACCGCCGCCGAACGACTGGTCGACGCGGTGGCCGCGGCCGGGGCCGAATGTCAGGTCGGCATCGCCGATCAGCTGCCCACCGCGGTCTTCGCCGCGCGGGCCGGGCGGATCGTCGAAGCGGGCAGCGATGCGCTGTTCTTGTCCGCCCTGTCGATCCGGCAGCTGGCCACCGAGCCCAGCCTGGCCGCACCGGGGCGGGAGGACTTGGCAGATCTGCTGTGGCGCATGGGTATCCGCACCGTCGGACAGTTCGCGGCGTTGTCCCGCAGCGACGTGGCATCGCGGTTCGGGGCCGACGCGGTGGCCGCACACCGGTTCGCCCGCGGCGAGCCCGCGCGGGGGCCATCGGGTCGCGAACCGGCGGCCGAACTCGACGCCGTCATGGACTGCGACCCGCCGATCGACCGGGTGGACGCCGCCGCATTCGCCGGCCGCACCCTGGCAAGCGACCTGCACCGCAGCCTGGAGTCCTCCGGGGTGGGCTGCACCCGGCTGGCCATCCACGCCGTCACCGCCAACGGTGAAGAGCTGGAACGGGTTTGGCGTTGCGCCGAACCGCTGACCGAGGACGCCACCGCGGACCGGGTGCGCTGGCAACTCGACGGCTGGCTGAACAGGCGCCACCCCGAGGACCGGCCCACCGCACCGGTCACGGTCATCCGGTTGCGGCCGGTGGAGGTGGTCTCGGCAGAAGCGCTGCAACTGCCGCTGTGGGGTGGGGTCGGAGAAGAGGACCGGCTACGCGCCCGTCGGGCACTTGTGCGGGTGCAGGGTCTGCTCGGACCCGAAGCCGTGCAGCTGCCGATGCTCAGCGGTGGCCGTGGACCCGCCGAACGCATCACGTTCACGCCGCTGGGCGACGAGCAGATGCCCCGCGCCGATCCCGATCAACCGTGGCCCGGCCGGCTTCCGGAACCCTCCCCGACGGTGCTGCTCGATGATCCGGTCGAGTTGCTCGATGCGGACGGCAATCCGGTGCGGGTGACCGGCCGCGGGCTGTTCTCCGCCGACCCCGCGCGACTGGCCGCGCCCGGTAAGACGATCAAGGCGGGCCGGCTGGCCTGGTGGGCCGGGCCGTGGCCGGTTGACGAACGGTGGTGGGATCCCCAAGCCAGGGCCTGCCGCACCGCCCGCGCGCAGGTGCTCGTCGAGCACGGCGACGAGGGTCGGGCGCTGCTGCTGTGCTACCGCAAACGGCAGTGGTATGTCGAAGGGATTTATGAGTGACGTCCGCGCGAAGGGGTTTCCGCACAGCGATGACCGCCATACCTCCGGATCCCGACCCAGCCGACGTCCCCGACCTCAAACCCGGCGGTAGAGTGCCGTCCGGGTCGACGCCGCCGGACTTCGATCACGATGAGGCGACGCAGATTGAGTGCGCGCTGCGGTGGTGCAGCCAGTGGTCGTTCTTCGCGACACCGCGGTAGCGCACTTTGCGGTTGCCTCGGGTGAGCCAGGCGATGGAGCGTTCGACCATAGTTTGGTGCCGGCGGTACTCGTTTTGCCATCTGGCAGTGCGGGCGCGACGGCGGGCCTCACATAGCAGCGGTTCGCACTCGCCGATCTGGATGCTGCGGCCGTCTTTGGCGGTCGTGCACTGCGATCTGAGCGGGCATGGGCCGCAGTGCCTTTGGAAACTCACGCTACCCCGCGGTGCGATAGCGGCGGTGTGGCCGGCCGGGCAGGTGACGGTACGGGCGTCGAAGTCGACGATGAAGTCGTCGCTGGTGAATCCGCCGCGTACCGGGGTTCGCAACGGCATCGGCTTGATCACCGCGACGTGCTTGGCTTCAGCCAGTGCGGCCCGCGCCGCGCCGATGCCGTAGGCCGCATCCCCGAGCACCCGCACTGGTCGGGTTTCGCTGTCGAGTAGGCCCAGTCCGACGACAGCTTCGTGGTTGTCGGGACCGGTGGCCCTGGTCAACGCGCAGTCGGTAATGATGCCGGTGTCGGGTTCGATCGCGAGGTGGGCTTTGAAGCCGTCCTGTCGGCGGTGCACCGTCTTGTGAGCGTGACGCGTATCGGGATCGACGGCGGAGATCACCCGATCCGGGGCCGACTCGCTGAGCGATGCGCCACTGCCCGTCGGTGCCATCAGACCCCTAGACGGGTTCGACGTCCTGGCCGGCGATGAGCGCCAACAACGCGACGGCCTCAGCGCGCGGGGACCCAGATCCTGGTCGGGCAGATGACCGAGCAGGCGGTGCGCGTCGCCGACCAGGGCGTCGACCAGCTGATCGCGGGCGGCCTTGTCGTTCCACGCGATCGCGGGTTTGCCCGGATCGGTGTAATCGTGGGCTGTGCACTCGGATTTGACCACCTCGGCCGCGCCGGGGACCTCGCGGCTGACGCGGCGGGTCGCGGCGATCAGCTGAGTCACGGTGTCCTGGGGGCGACAGCGTCCTCGAGCACGGTGGAATCCAGCGCTCGCCGTGTCTTGTTGGCCAGCACCCCGGTCTCGGCGACGACGGCCTTGACCGCCTCGAAGATCCGGTTCGGTGACTGCGAGGCCGCCAGTCGGCGTCGCCAGTAGGTCAACGTCGTGGAGTGAAACGCCGGCGCGGTGATCGGCAACCCGCACGCGGCCTGCCAGCGCAGGTCGAAGGTGACCGCGTCGACGGTCTCGGCATCCGACAGCCAGCGTAGTGCCTGCAGGGTGATCACCGAAGCCATTACCTCGGCCGGGACACTCAGCCGACCCCGACGTGACGGGAAAAGATCGGCGAACATCTCCTCGGGGAACAATGAACTCCAATGCGCGGCCAGGAACGCGAACACACTGTCGGACTTCAAAAGATGCCCCGCCACCGACTCAGCATCCAACAACTCACGCTGATCATCAGAACGACCCTGCACCCATCGATCATCCCCGGGACCTCAGCACAACCACCCCCGCCACGCGGGTTTAATTCAGCACAGTCCTAGGCGTTCCAGCTGCGGCCGCCGTGCGGGGTCAATCGTACTACCGTGCCGCGGCGAGCATGTCCTCGATGGAGACGAACTTCAGGCGAGGACGCGATGATGCCGACCCCCGGTCCCGCTCCGCGCTATCGATTGCACGCCAACCTTGCCACGTCACCGGATTCGCGCGTTGTCCCAGAAGTGTCAACAGCGACGAGCGATCTGCCACCGGGCGGTCGAGGAGTCCGGCATCGAAGTCCTCCCACAGCTTAGACACGGTCTCCTGTGCACAGGGCCGGTTGGTGCCGATCACGCCGCGCGGTCCGCGTTTGATCCAGCCGGTCACGTAAACGCCCGGGATCGACTCGTCATCCTCGTTGAGTACCCTGCCTCCCGAATTCGGTACCACTCCGTGTGAGTTGTCGTAGGGGAGCCCGTCGACCTTCGCCCCGGTGTAGCCGATCGAACGGAGCACCAGCGCGGTTTCGAGCACTTCGGCTGTCCCGTCGGCATGCTGTACGCGAAGCCCCTCGACGCGAGTGTCACCGATTACCTCGATGGGTGAGGTGAGAAAACGGAAAACGATTCGCTTGTGAGCAGGGTTTTGCTGACGCCCCGCAACCTCTCGGGCGATCTCGAGTTTGAGCGTGGTCTCCACATCGTCGTCAGGATGATCGTCGAGGTCGTCGCTGTCGATCACCACATCTACTTCAGGCAGGTGGGTGAGCGCCAAGAACTCCCCGACGGAGAAGGCGGCGTCGCGGGGTCCACGTCGACCGATGATCGTCACTTCTCGAATGGCGCTGTTGGCCAGGGCATCGAGGGCATGCTGAGCAATATCGGTTTTCGACAGCTCAGAGGTTTCGCTGAGCATGACACGCGCGATATCAAGAGCGACGTTCCCATTTCCGATGATCACCGCGCGCTCGGTCGAGAAGTCGAAGCCCGCCGATGCGTGATCCGGATGGCCGTTGTACCAGCTGACGAAATTAGACGCTGGATGGCTACCCAGCAAATCCTCACCGGGTATATCCAGACGACGGCTCGAAGAGGCGCCGACCGCATAGATCACCGCGTGATGGTGATCTAAAAGATCACCATGGGTGAGATCCCGGCCGACCTCGACGTTGAGATGGCAGCTGAACCGCGGATTGGAGAAGCGGGATTCGAACAGCGCACCAATTGATTTGGTGTTCTGATGATCGGGTGCGACACCGGATCTAATGAGCCCGAACGGGGTTGGCAGTCGTTCGAACATATCAACCTCCACCCCGCCTACACGAAGCAGTTCTGCGGCGGCGTAACAAGCAGCCGGACCAGCACCGACAATCGCAACGCGGAGCGTTCCCGGCGCGACTTGATCGTGGGTTCCACCGATCGCGGGGCCGTCCGATATCAAGGAGTTCCGGCGGAAATAAGCGGCGTTGATCTCACGGAACCGCTCCAGCTCTGGGGGCAAGTCATCTTCGTAGTGGATGGCGTCGACCGGACACTCCTCCATGCAAGCACCACAGTCGATGCAAGTGTCCGGGTCGATATAAAGCATCTCGGTCTCGGTGAATTCCCCTGCGCCCGAGACTGGACGGATGCAGTCGACCGGACACACAGGGACACAACTGGCGTCCTTACAGCAGTTCTGGGTGATCACGTATGCCATGGCGCAGTGAACCTCCTTAGTTGAGATGGCTAGAGGGCTTTGAGTTCCTCGATGGCCTCGCCGACGGACTTCTTGGCGTCGCCGAACAGCATCGAGGTGTGTTCGAGGAAGAACAGCGGGTTCTCGATCCCGGCGTAGCCCGAGTTCATCGACCGCTTGAGCACGATCACCGACCGCGACTCGTCGACGTTGAGGATCGGCATCCCGTGAATCGGGCTCGACGGGTCGTTGCGCGCCGCCGGGTTGGTGACGTCGTTGGCGCCGATGACGAGCGTGACATCGGTGCGGTTGAACTCACCGTTGATGTCGTCCATCTCTTTCATCGTGTCGTACTCGACGTCGGCCTCGGCCAGTAGCACGTTCATGTGCCCGGGCATGCGGCCTGCAACCGGGTGGATGGCGTACTTCACCTCGACGCCCTTGCTTTCGAGCAGGTCGGCCATCTCCTTGACGGTGTGCTGCGCCTGGGCGACGGCCAGCCCGTAGCCGGGCACCACGATCACCTGGTTGGCGTAGGCCATCTGGATCGCGGCGTCGGCGGCGGAGGTGGACTTGACGGCGCCCTGGTCCCCACCGGGCCCGGCCACCGCGGCAGCACCGCCGCCGAACGAGCCGAACACGATCGCCGGGATCGACCGGTTCATCGCCACCGCCATCAGGTTGGTCAGGATCGAACCCGAGGCGCCGACGATCATGCCCGCAACGATCATCGCGGTGTTGTTGAGCGCCAAACCGGCTGCCGCGGCGGACAATCCGGTCAGTGCGTTGAGCAACGAGATGACCACCGGCATGTCCGCACCGCCGATCGGGAACACCACGAACAACCCCATCAGACCGGCCAGCACCAGCACCAGCACGATGGTCCACGGCGCGCTGCCGACGCCGGCGGCCAGCCCGATGTAGATCGCCGCGGCCGTCGCACCGAGTAGCAGGACGACGTTGGCGGCCTGAAACAGCTTGGCGGAGGCGACCAGCCGCTTCTCGACGTTCTTCGGGATCGACTCCTGCAGTTTGAGGAACGCCACCAGCGAACCCCAGAACGACACCGACCCGATGATCGCCGCCAGAAGCGACCCGGCGACCAGCGCGACCGTCGGGTGCTGCTCGGGGGTGAAGTGCGCGAACCCGTCGGTCTCGATGAACTCCGCCCAGGCGATCAGCGCGACAGTGCCGCCGCCGACACCGTTGAACAGCGCGACCAACTGCGGCATCGCGGTCATCTTGGTCTTCTTCGCCGGTGGCACACCGAGAATCACGCCGAGCGCCAGACCGGCGAGGATCAGGATCCAGTTGATCGGTGCGGTCTCGCGCACCTTGATCAGCGTCGCGACCACCGCGATGGCCATACCGGTGGCGGCGATCCAGTTGCCGCGCACCGCGGTCTTCGGGCCGGTCAGCCCGGACAGGCCGAGGATGAACAGCGAGAACGCGACAATGTAGAGAACAGTGACGAGGTAGTTCACTTGTCGGCCACCTCAACGGCTTTCGGCTCGGGTTTGCGGGACTTGAACATGCCCAGCATTCGGTCGGTGACCAGGAAGCCGCCGATCACGTTGAGCGTCCCGAAGATCAGCGCGACGAACGCGATGATCCGCACACCCCAGGGCGCGTCGGTAGGCAGCTCGCCGAGCACGATCAGCGCGCCGAGCACCACGATGCCGTGTATGGCGTTGGTGCCCGACATCAGCGGGGTGTGCAAGGTGTTGGGCACCTTGGAGATCACGGCGAAACCGACGAAGCCGGCGAGCACCAGGATCGCGAGGTTGGCCAGCAACTGGTCGTACATCAGTTCTCTCCTTGGGTGACGCAGGAGGCCGCCACGACCTCGTCGTCGAAGTCCGGTGCCAGCACACCGTCGGTGATCAGCAGATCCAGCAGCGAGGTCACGTTCTTCGAGTACAGCTCGCTGGCGTGTTCGGGCATGGTCGCGGGCAGGTTCAGCGGCGACGAGATCGTCACGCCGTGCTTGACGACGGTGCGGCCGGGTTCGGTGAGCTCACAGTTGCCGCCGGTCTCGCCGGCCAGGTCGACGACGACGCTGCCGGGTTTCATGCCCTCGACCGCCGCGGCGGTCACCAACCGGGGCGCGGGACGGCCGGGCACCAGCGCGGTGGTGATCACGATGTCGAAGCCGGTGATCGCGCGCTCGAGCTCCTTCTGCTGCTGGGCTCGTTCCTCCTCGGACAGTTCGCGGGCGTAGCCGCCCTCGCCCGCCGCTTCGATGCCGAGATCGAGCCACTGCGCGCCGACCGAGCGGACCTGGTCGGCCACTTCCGGACGCACGTCGTAGCCGGTGGTGCGCGCACCGAGGCGCTTGGCCGTGGCCAGCGCCTGCAGACCGGCCACGCCGACGCCGAGCACCAGCACGGTGGCGGGCTTGACGGTGCCCGCCGCGGTGGTGAGCATCGGTAAGAACCGCGTCGACTCCCAGGCCGCCAGCAGCACCGCCTTGTAGCCGGCGACGTTGGCCTGTGAACTCAATGCGTCCATCACCTGCGAGCGGGAGATCCGGGGGATCGCCTCGACCGCGAAGGCCTGCACCCCGGCGTCGCGCAGCGCGGCGGTCTGGTTGTCGGCGTCGCGCGGGGCCAGGAACCCGACCAGGGTCTGCCCGCAGCGCAGCCGGGCGACCTCGTCGGCGCTCGGCGGGGCCACCTTGACCACCACCTCGGCGGCCCAGGCGTCGCCGATGGTGGCGCCAGCCTCCTCGTAGAGAGCATCGGGCAGCAGCGCCCGCTCCCCAGCTCCCGACTCGACCACCACGGACAGCCCGGTCTTCGCGAGCGTCGCGACCGCTTTGGGCACCAGAGCGACCCGGCGCTCGTCGGCGCCGGACTCGCGCACCACTCCGACCGTCGTCTTGATATTTGCCACCCTGGCCCCAGTCGTTCAGCCCTCACGAAACTGTCTGACAATAACATGGGTTACGAAGCCTTCATGCTTCCCTCAGTGGTGTGGCCCGAAGCGCCAAATATGGGCAGGATCACTAGAGCACCGTAAAGTACAGGTAGCAAGCTCTATAACCCGCAGTCCCGCGGGTGACCACGCCTACCGGATCCAGGCGCATACTAGGGTTGGTCCATATCCACTCAGTTCATTGAGGTGTACAGTGTTGCCATACAATTGTTATACAGTTGATCCATTGCGGGGAGGATGCTTCAAACTCGAGGAGTCCGGGGATGACTGAGGTAGACGAGATGGCCACTTCGCCTGGAACGAAAGTGATCGGCCAGCGAGTTCTACGACCGCGGGCTCAGGTCGAGGAGAGGATTCGCGAGATCATCTTCTCCGGCGAACTCAAGGACGGCGAGAAGCTACCGCCGGAAGGTGAGCTCGCCCGGCAGTTTGGGGTGAGTAGAACAACGGTTCGAGAGGCATTGCGGTCGCTGGCTGCGGAGTCGCTGATCACCAAGACGCCTGGTATCAAAGGCGGAAGTTTTGTCAGCCGCATCGATTATCGATCGTTGGGAAGGGCGCTCCAGCAGTCGGTAAACAAGCAACTGCGGGTAGGGGCTCTGGAGGCGAATGAAGTCGCCATGGTGCGTCAGTACCTGGAAGTTCCTGCCGCCCGCCTCGCCGCCGAGCATCGAACGGATGAACAACTCGAGATTCTGGCCGAAACGGTCAGACGCCAGAAGACAATCTCGGTCGAGTCACCCGAGGTGCCCGATTTGGATGCCAAGTTCCACGCCACCATCGCATCTGCCTCAGGAAACCGCCTGTTATCGGCCTTTGTCTATGCAATGCACCGGGAGACCGAACCCGTGCACTACTTGGACTTGTCGCCCACGGTCGGGCGCGAGACCGTTCGCCAGCATCAGAAGATTCTGAAAGCCATTGTCAATCAGACACCGGACGCTGCAGAGGCGGCGATGGTCGAACACTTGACATATCTGCGGAAGCACCTGCCTCAGGTCGATTTGAAGTCGTCGCCTCCTAGCGTGGACTGACAGTGCGGACAGTTCAACTGCGTCGGTACATCCTTGCGGGTGATCACGTCGATGAGTTTCTTCGATGGTTCCCGCGTGCCGCAGCGACGCGACTAAAGCATGGCTTCAACGTCGAGTTCGCATACATGAACCGCGGAGAGTCTGAGTTCACGTGGGCCGTCAGTTTTCCTGGTACCGAGCCCGAATTCGTTGCTGCAGAGGAGACTTGGCGGAACGATCCGTCTCGGTCCGACGTCTACGCGGACTTGCCAAAAAACTATATTGTTCGACATTTTGTTGCTATGGTGGAGCCTGCAATGCCGTTGGGTGATTGAAGGGTCGACATGAAGAGCAGCTTCGCCGTCTGTCTGGGTACCCAGAACGAAGGCGTATGGGTCAGTCACGACGGCGGCCGGCAGTGGTTGCGCAGCATGCTTGAGCTTCCGCCGTATGCCAAGGCCGGTGAGGTCGACGTTCGAGCGGTGGCATTCGCACCCGATAACCCGACTGTCATCTGGGCGGCATCTACCGGCGAACCCGGCCGAAGTGTATTGCTGCGAAGTGACGACAGTGGTCGTCACTTTCGTGCGGTCCCGGCACCATTGGACGGCCGAGAGGTTTGGTCACTGGCGGTCAGCCCCGAAGACTCGTCGACGCTGTTCTTGGGACTGCGCCCTGGTGGTGTCCTGAGATCCGCTGACGGAGGCGCGACTTGGACAGAACTGCCGGTCAAGATCGCGCAATTGTGCAACGCGGGATCAACGAGAGTCACTGATATCGCGATCGATCGGGAAGACTCCGACCATATTTGGATCAGTGTCGAGATCGATGGACTTTTTCGGAGCACCGACGGCGGTGACACCTGGGAGCAGGTACTGCTCAACAATGGGCAGAGTCTGCTCGGTCCGACCGAAGTGTGGCGCGACGATCGGCACGAGGATCTGCATAGTGTGGAGCTCGCGCAATCAGGAGTCCATGCGACGTGTCCGATCGGCTTCTTCCAGAGCACAGACTCCGGGCTCAATTGGAACCCCTCGCGGTATCCGGAGCCTAGTCCGGACTCAGGCCAAATATGGTACAGCCGCGGTCTATTGGTGAAGTATGACGAGCCGAGGACCGTGCTGGTGGGTGTCGGTGACTACATCCCGGGTATGCGGGGCGTAATTCAACGCAGCACCGATGGGGGACGGACGTTCTCGCCGGTGTCACCGCTGACCAACTCCGTCGTCTATGCGATTGCCGGTCATCCAGACATGCCAGACGTGATGGCCGCGTGCAGCGTGTTCGGTCAGATCCTCACAAGTACCGACGGCGGCGAGAGCTGGGCCAAGGGCGAGCGCGAGTTCGGAGAAACCCGCGCGATCGCGGTCGCACCCAACGCCGATTGATCCGGATCATCACCAATTTCACACCAGGGAGTTAATGTGACCGCATCACTGCAACCCACCGATGTCGTCCGCGAAATCAGTGACGATGAGGTCGCCTTCTACCGTGAGAACGGTTGGGCGTGCCTACGTAATCTAATCAGTGCGGATCTTGCCGCCGAACTGCTCGACCAAGCCAAAAAGGTAATGGGGCCGGACGGCCAAGCGCATCGGCCACGCCCCGGGATCGACCCGACCCTGGAATGGTCGAGTCAGTATCACTACCCCGCCTACGAAGGGATTCCGCACTACGTCGACGTCGGTATGTCGGCGGGCATCGGCCGTGCTGCTCAACGGCTGATGGGTCGCAGGGTCGGTGTCCGCTACTACCGCGACATGATTGCATGCCGCCCACCGGAGAGCACCCGCCTCGCAGGCTCCGAAGCGACTCCGCCCCATCAGGATTACCCGTCGCGGATCTTCGATCGTGTCGGCTATGTGAATTTCTGGATCGCGCTCAACGAGGTCGGGCCAGAGCGCGGAAGTATGCAGTTCCTCTCCGGATCGCACCAGGAAGGCCCGCTGGGCTGGGACAGCAAAGATCGACCCAAGGAGGAACAACTCAAACTGCTTGAGGTCTATCCCGAGGTGGAGGAACGTCACGAGTGGTCAGAACCGCTGCGGCTACAGCCGGGTGACGCCACCTGCCATGGGATGCTGACGGTCCACCGGGCCGGTCTGAACCGGACCTACGAGCCGAGATGGTCCTACATCACCATCTATATTCCCGAGGATGTTCGATACGTGGGCAACCACGCTATCGCGAATCTCAGAGTTGGTAACCCATCCCATGTCACGGGTGATCAAGTCGGTGTGGTGCCGGGGGGAGAGTTCGATCATCCGCACTTCCCGCTGGTGCTGCCAGGCGAGTGAGTGCTGTGACGAAGGCCCCGTTCTGCTGCGCAGGGCGGGGCCTTCGTCGTGGCGGGCTGAGCGCTCTAGAAAGAAAGTGAACGCTCGATCTGGTCGAGTACGCGGTCGACGTCTGGTAGCCAGTACTTCTCGAGGCGCGGCGGTGGATACGGAGTGTCAAAGCCGGTAGCGCGCAGCACCGGCGCCTCGAGGTGATAGAACGCCTTTTCGGTGATTCGCGCAGCGATCTCCGCACCGAGGCCCAGGGTCTGGGGCGCCTCGTGAATCACCACAGCGCGACCGGTTTTCTCGACGCTGCTTACTATGGTCGCTTCGTCAAGCGGACTCAGCGAGCGCAGATCGATGACCTCGACGGACCATCCCTGCTCGCAAGCGGCTTCTGACGCTTGCATTGCGGTGTGAACTGTGGGCCCGTAGCAGAGCACCGTTATGTCATCACCTTCTGTCCGTACCACAGCCTTGTCCAGCGGCTCGCTCTCCACCGGAAGCTCGATGTCCTCGCGCAGATAGTAGCGACGTTTGGGCTCCAAAAAAATCACTGGATCGGGGCACTGAATCGACTGGCGTAGTAGTGAGTACGCATCAGCGGTCGTGCCAGGGGTGATCACTCGTAGGCCGGGGGTGTGCGCCCAATAAGTCTCGGGACTCTCACCGTGCTGTTCGATGGCGCCGATACCCCCGCCATACGGGATGCGCACCGTCACCGGCAGCGACACCGCACCGCGAGTCCGATTGTGGTACTTGGCGAGATGGGTGACGATCTGCTCGAATGCGGGATGGGCGAAACCGTCGAACTGTAGTTCGGGTACCGGAATTAAACCGTAAAGCGCGAAACCGATCGCAGTGCCGATGATCGCCGATTCCGCCAGAGGAGTGTCGAAGCATCGGTCCGCTCCGAATTGGGCTTGAAGCTGGTCAGTCACTCTGAACACGCCGCCGAGGACTCCGACGTCCTCTCCGAACACCACTACGCGCCGGTCGCTTTGGATCTCATCCGCAAGTGCACGATTGAGTGCCTGCACCATTGTCACTGATGTCATCATTGCCCTTCGGCGTTGAGTTCGCGACGCAGAACGTCACGTTGGTGGTCGAGAACCGGGGTGCCGCCGGCGTAAACGTGGTCGAACAGCTCGAGTGGATCGGGGTGCGGTGCGTCATAAATGCCGCGACGCAAGGCCGCTGCCAGCTCGTCACCAGTGCGTTCGGCGGAGTCTTGTAACTCCGTCGTCCATAGGCCGCGTTGTTCGAGGAACTGCCGATACCTGTTCAGGGGATCACGGTCACGCCAGGGTGCGAGATCCTCCGGTGTGCGGTACCGATTCGGATCGTCGGAACCGGAGTGGGCTTCCATGCGGTAGGTCAGCGCTTCGATCAGCACCGGGCCGGCACCGCTGCGTGCGTGCTCGACGGCCCAGCGGGTAACTGCAAGGCACGCCAAGACGTCGTTGCCGTCCACCCGTATCCCCGGCATGCCATAGCCGATGCCACGGTGCGCGATGCTGGGCGCGGCCAGCTGTTCGTGGATCGGCACCGAAATCGCCCAACCGTTGTTCTGGCAAAAGAACACGCAGGGGGCCTTGAAGACGGAGGCGAAGTTCATCGCCTCGTGGGTGTCGCCCTCCGAGGTTGCACCGTCTCCGAAATAGGCCAGGACCACGAGGTCGTCCTGAGCCATCTTCGCAGCGACGGCCAAACCCGCCGCGTGCGGCAGATGTGTTGCTATGGAGACCGTCTGGGGTGCAAATCGGTATTCCTGCGGGTTGTGTGCGCACACCCAGGTACCTCGGTTGTGATGCAGTTGCTCAACGGGATCCACGCCGCGTACCCGCGCTGCCCCATGCTCTCGATAGGAGGGAAATATCCAATCTCGGGCCCTCAACGCATAGCTGCTGCCTACTTGGGCTGCCTCCTGGCCCAGAGACGATGTATACACTGCGAGTTGGCCCTGCCGGCCCAGCTTCAGGGCTTCGTCGTCGACTCGACGGGTCACCGCCATGTATCGGAACAGCGCGCAATAGTCCTCGTCCTGGAGCTTCAGCGGATAGCGCGGGTGATCGGTGGGCGATCCATCGACGTCGATCAATCGCACGGGTGTTTCTTCAGGTAGCAGGTCAATCCGCGCTTCTACTATCCAATCACTCTGTAGAGCAGGGTTATTCGAAGTCGGCATCAAGTCCCCTTTGTCGTGGTCATCGAGTCGGCACGCGCCTTACGAGCGGCTGACATCGACAAGGCGGTCCAGTCTGCAGCCGAGTAGCTGAGCGGTTCCATGGTCACCTAGAACTGTCACCTCTACCATCCACCGGCCGGTCGGACGGATAGCGGCGCTGAATGCCACCGTGTCGTAGTGTCGACTCCGTAGCACGTTCATCACTCTGGCGACACCGCCGAAGTCGTCAGCTGTGACCACGAAACGATGTCTCGCAACCTTCCCGCCAGTCATTTCCCCTGCCAGGTTATGGCCTGGGCAGGACAGACGTTGATGGCAGCTTCGATTGCTTCTGTGTCCGATTCGGCCACACCGGTGATATCGGATCTGAGCCGGGTGATGCCGTTCTCGTCCATCTCCAGGTACTTGGCCGCATGGTCATGACAAAGTCCGTAGCTGACGCACTTGTCCGCATCGACGTCGGGAGGCGGCAACAGGTGGTCAGCCATTGCTGGAATTCCTTGCCTGAATCCGGTACAGCTGAGCGGGATAGGAGGTGTAGACGGTTTTGAAGTTGTCTGCGCTGACCGTGGGGGGTTGGCCCGGTACACGGTCCACACCGTGGGCAAGCAGGTCACGGAGGATGCTCACGGTTGACCCCTGATACATGCCGGAATCGAACCGTCCGAGGGCGAGCGCGCGGCCGATGCAGGCGTGTTCTCCGTGACCGAAAGCCAGGCCCCACAGCGGGATGCCTTTCGCCGTCTGCCGGTATGGGTTGAACTGCTCTGGATTCTCGCCGAACAGTTCTGCATCCAGATGAGCTGCCGGGATGTGTAACACCAATTCGTCGCCCTCAGCGTAGGTCCGGCCGCCTCGGGTCTTGCCAGATCGGATCGCACGCCGGGTCAACGCCGGATTCGGGACGTGCAATCTCAGCGCCTCACCCACCGCGCGCACCAAGAACTCATTCGACTCGTCGAGCGCAGCCTCGCGGGCCTGCGGGTGCTCGCTCAGATAGTCGATCAGATGGTTGAGGGTGTCCAGGACGGTGTTCGACGTGCTACGAACGCCGGCCACCATGTAGAAAGTCGCTTCCCGGGTGATCAGCTCCCCGTCCCAGCGGGTGGCGTCGTAGGCAGTCACCAGAGTCGAGATCAGATCGTCTCCTCTGGGTCCGTTCTCGCGCCGGTCTCGGATCGCGGGCATCACATACCGGTCGGTGAACTCGACCAGAGCGCGTCTGATCTCCCAAGCTTCTTCGATCGGATCCTTGCGACTGAACATCAGTCCGGCAGCGCTGTTGACAAAAACCATGTAGTGGGTCAGTTCATCCAGTGCTTGATCGGTGCTTTCGGGCAGTTGAAGACCGACGAACTGCGCGACCACCAGGGTCGTGATGCGAGGCAGCATCGTCGCCAGATCTGTTATCACCGGCTCGTCTCCGGCGGCGTCTCCCAGCACTTCGCCGAAGACGTGATCGATCGCTGCCTGGACAGCCTCGGCGCGGGTGGTGCGCAGCACCGCGGGCCGAAAGTGCTTGGCCTCCAGTCTGCGCCGGTGGGCATGTTCCTCGCCCGAGGTCAGCGAGATGGTCTCGAGCTTGAACGGCGTCGTCATCGGATCGGTGCGGGCGAAATCGGGTGACGAGAGGACGTCAGCGATCTCGTGATAATCCGTCACCGCCGTCATACGGTTGATGGTGTCCGGCATCGCCTGCAACGCGTGGCTCTCTGTGCTCACTGGTTGCGAGGCGGGTTGGGTTGTTTCAGAGGGGGGCATGTTCACACTTTCGTCAGCTATGCAACAGGATTCGGGCGGGCTCCTCGCATAGGTCGGCGAGGTAGGTGAGGAATCGGCCAGCGTCGCCGCCGTCACAGACACGGTGGTCGAAGGCGAGGGTCAGCGTCGCAATCCGACGAACCGCGAGTTGCCCGTCTACCACCCACGGCCGTTCCCGCATGGTGCCGATACCCAGGATGGCGGCCTCGGGCGCATTGATGATCGGGTCACCGACGTCGGTACCGAAGTATCCATAATTGTCGACCGTAAAGGTGCCGCCGACCAGTTCATTCGGTTTGATCGCACCCGACCGGCAACGATCAGCGACGTCCTTCATCTGTTCGGCTATCTGCAATGTCGTCATGTGCTGCACGTTCTTGAGGTTGGGCACCATCAGGCCGCGCTCGGTATCGACGGCAATACCGAGGTGAATCGGTTCGAGCAAGCGGATGGTTTGTTCCGCCTGGTCGTACCGTGCATTCAGGGTGGGGAAGCGGCGCAGCGCGATGACGGTTGCACGGCAGATCAGCGCCATCGGTGTGACCCGGATGTCATGACCATCGGCCGCGGCGGCCTCCGTGAGCGGACCGCGCAGATCCCAAAGCTGTGTGACATCGACGTCCCGGGAACAAAGAGCCTCCGGGATGTCACGACGGGATTCCTCCATCTTCGCGATGATTCGCTTGCGAATGCCCCGCACTTCCTCAACCTCGCCGGGGACTCGGCCGCGGAAGCCGGCGGAATGGCCACCCGACAGCGGCGCGGCGAGAGGAACCGGTTCGGCCGCATGCGATCCGGCCTCGGCGGCACGCCGAACGTCGCTGGTGGTGACCGAACCTTGCGGCCCGCTGCCGGGAGAGACCGCCTCTAGGCTGACGCCGAGGTCGCGTGCCAGTTTCCGGGCGGGCGGTTTGGCCAGCACAGACCGGCGCCTACGACGGCTGGGCGTTGCCTCCTGGGCGCCGTAGCCGACCAAGAGTTTGGGCTCCTCCTCAGCGGGCGGCTCAGTGAGCTCGACGGTCGGTGACTCGGGTTCAGCCGACGACGGAGCGGTATCACCGGACTCGATGCGAGCCAGCAGAGAACCGACCGCCAGAGTTGTGCCCGGCGTTCCCACGGTTTCGAGTACTGTACCCGCGAACGGCGACGGGATCTCGACGAGCGCCTTGGCCGTCTCCACCGATACCAGGGTCTGATTCAGTGTTACTGAATCTCCGACGTTCACGTGCCACCGAACGACCTCAGCGTCCTCGAGGCCCTCGCCGAGATCGGGGAGCAGAAACTCATGGACGGTCTTCGCTGTTGTATCTGTAGTCATCTCGTCCCCATCTTGCCTGGTCCAGCGGGTCTTTCGGCCATTTCACTCCTCGACCCTTGAATACGAGCCGGACGTGGCTCTTTGAGCTCGGTCCAACATTTCAATGCGCTCCCGCCAGCTTAGACGCTTTTGTCGGACAAATGGTAGCGTTGGTTCATGCTTGAAAAGCACGAAACCGCGTCGAAGCACGAGTCGATCTGTCAAAATGGTCCGGTGGTCGACCGATGAAGTTGGCGACCTATTCCTGCGCAACGCCGCACGGGCGGGTGAGTCGTGTAGGGGTCTTGCGCGACGGCGGACTGGTCGATGTCACTGCGGTGACAACTGAACTTCTTCGCCGCCGGAAGCGTGTCGAGCGTGCGAGCCAAATCGCCGAAGCAGTAGCGCCTTCAAACATGAACGACTTCATCGCGGCCGGTGCCATGGCGTTGGAGCTGGTGGCCGAAGCGCTGCAGGCTCTCGCTGCCGGAGAAATCGAAACAGTCGGTGCCCGTGGCGAAAGAGTGATGTGGCCGATCGAGGATGTGTCGCTCGAGGCACCCCTGCTGCCGACCAGTATGCGCGAATACGGGGTGTTCAACGCACATCTGGAGCGCCTCGGGATTGACATCCCGCCCGTGTGGTTTCGGTTTCCCCTGTGTTTCAAGGGGAATCCGCGCTCGGTGATCGGTCCCGAGCAGCAGATAGCATGGCCCGCATATACCGAGGCATTGGACTTCGAACTCGAGATCGGAGCCATTATCGGCCGCACGGTCCGCAATGCGACCACCGATAACGCGATGGACGCAGTGTACGGGTACACCATCTTCAACGATGTATCTGCTCGAGATATTCAGCGTGCCGAGCAGACCTACCAGGTCGGCCCGTCGAAGGGCAAGGACTTCTGCAACGTGCTCGGGCCCGTCCTGGTGACTCGCGACGAGTTGGGTGATGGTGTGCTGGAGGTCGCGGTCCGGGTCAACGGCCAGGAATGGGTCCGCACCGACACTAGCGGAATGCACTACAGCTGGGCAGATCTCGTCGCACACGCATCGTGGGAAGAGGAATTGGTGCCGGGTGACCTGATTACTGCGGGCACGGTTTCAGGTTGCTGTGCGCTCGAGTACTTCCTGGAGAAGGGGCTTCCCACAGCTGGCCCACTGCTCTCGCCGGGGGACGTCATCGAACTCGATGTGTCCGGGATTGGCGTGCTACGCAACACGGTTGGCCCGAAACCCGAACGGATGGTGTTGGACTATGGGTGAGCTCCGTAGAAGTGACCCGGAGGAAGTGCGGTGACGGTGCTTTTCGAGAAGGTATGGCTGGTCGAAGCGTCCTATGGAGCCGATGCTCTGGCCAAACGCGAACCGTTCCGTGCGGTCCACCTCGCGCGCGTGGCCGCGTTGCTCGCTGCCAAAACTGCGGTCCTCGCCTCCTCATTCGAGGATGCCAGTGGGTCTCTCATGGTCTATCGGCTCCCGGACGAGGCGTCGGTCTGCGCGCTCGTGGAATCCGACGTGTACTGGAAGGAGGGCGTCTGGTCCGCCTACTCGGTCAAGGCGTTGAACATGGTCCAGGGCTGAGTGCAGGGCATTGACCCCGTTTGCAAAATGTCCTATATTTTCACTTGCGTGTGGGGAACAAGATCTGCGAGGAACCGAACTCAAATTTGTGCCCCACCGTTCGCCCGGCTCCTGCGGTGCCGGATTCACCAACGAAAGAGAGATTGTTGTGCCTTCACAGGAATCTGACGACACAGTCGTCGCACCGAACGTGAGCCTGTTAACCGGTCCGATCCAGAACCCCGGCGAGCCGACATTCATCAAGATCGAGAAGCCTGAGATGAAGCGCGGCCGGCACGTGAGAGTTCTGGCTCGGACTGAAACCATGTACTGCAATGTGCAATTCATCCGCGAGGGCGGTGAGAACAAGCTTCACTCGCATCCGAATCTCGATGGCCTCTGGTTTGTACTGAAGGGTAGGGCGCGCTTCTACAAGGATCACGACGAGGTTCTTGTCGAACTCAACGCGGGCGAAGGCGTGGTCATCCCGCACGACTACAAGTACTGGTTCGAGAGCGTTGGCGAGGAGGACTGCGAAATGCTGCAGGTGGAGTCATTCCTGCACGCTGGAGAGGAGATTCAGCGGGTGGTGCATGACAAGAGCGGTGAACTTCAGAATGAGACATGGGATATGGAGAAAGCAGGAACAGGTAAGTGAGCACTCCGACGCAGACGGCGACCAACGTTCAACTACGCAGCCCCGATCGGTTCTTCATCGGTGGTGAGTGGGTTGAGCCGTCAACAAGCAACGCCTTCGAAGTGCTGGACTCCAGTACCGAGGGGCTCTTCCTTAGAGCTGCCGAAGCGGGACCGGAGGATATGGCTCGTGCTGTCACCTCCGCGCGCAAGGCATTCGACGAAGGGCCCTGGCCTCGGATGGCGCCGGCCGAGCGGGCAAAGTACATCCGAGCGTTGGCAGAGAAGATTCGGGATCGCGTACCCGACCTTGCGGAGATCTGGACCCGTCAATCGGGGACCTTGCACAGCGTGGGGCAGGCTCTCATGCCTGGCGTGGCCGGTCAGTACGAGCATTATGCGCACCTGGCAGAGACCTTCCCATTTGAGGAAGAGGTAGAGACCGACAAGGACTCGCCGATCGATGCCGGAGCGTTCGGATTACGTGTTCGTGAACCGGTCGGCGTGGTGGGCGCGATCATCCCGTGGAACGGTCCGGCGCTGCTCATCGTCATCAAGCTTGGGCCAGCGCTGGCGGCCGGTTGCACCGTAGTGCTGAAGGCGTCCCCGGAAGCCCCCGGCGAGGCGCTGGTGGTTGCCGAGATCGCTGAGGAGATCGGCCTTCCGCCCGGAGTTCTCAACGTCGTCACCGCGGACCGCGAGGTGTCGGAACTGCTCGTCACGGATCCGCGTGTCGACAAGATCGCCTTCACCGGTTCTACCGCGGCGGGGCGTCGAATCGGCTCCATCGTCGGCGGCAGAATAGGACGGTTGACGCTTGAGTTGGGCGGCAAGTCGCCTGCGTTGGTGCTCGACGACTATGACATCGAAGCCGCCGCAGCAACACTGGCAGCTACCGAGACGTTCATCACCGGTCAAGCGTGTATCTCGCTTACCCGCATCCTGGTGACCGAGTCGCGTCACGACGCGATGGTAGAAGCCCTTGCCAACAACTTCTCCAAGCTGAAGGTGGGCGATCCGTTCGATCCGACGAGTGAGATGGGGCCGTTGGCAACCAAGCGGCAGCTCGATCGGGTCCTGGGTTATATCGAGAAGGGGGTGGCCGAAGGCGCCGAGTTGGTGACCGGCGGTGGCCGCCCGGCAGGGCTGGAACGCGGATATTACGTAGAGCCGACACTGTTCGCCAACGTCGAGAACTCGTTCACGATCGCGCAGGAGGAGATCTTCGGTCCGGTGTTGAGCGTCATCCCGGTGAAGGACGAGGAAGACATGATCCGCGTCGCCAACGACACCATCTATGGTCTGGACTCCTCGGTCTTCACCAATGATGTGGACAAGGCCAGGACTATCGCTCGGAGTATCCGTGCCGGCACCGTCGGCCAGAACGCGCTGCGCTGCGATACGAATATCGGTACCGGCGGCTTCAAACAGTCCGGCCTTGGTAGGGAGGGCGGAGTCGAAGGTCTGATGGCGTACCTCGAGACAAAGGCCGTCGTGCTCGACGCGCGGCCCAGCGGTTACTGACCGATAGGCAGGAGTCCCTTCCCCGTCGATTATCCACGACGGGGAAGGGACGTGCTGCACCAAGAGAAGGGGTTTGGCATGCAATTGGTTCTGCACGAGTCCGACACGTTTGACGGCACCGCCCCGGTGTGTGTTGGCTACGATGAACTAGCCGTTCAAGGCCAAGGGTTCGGCGGGCGCAAGGCATCGAGCTGGGATCAGAGGTTCTTCCAGGTAATCAATCCCGAGCTCAACATCGCGGTCACCAACAACAGCGCGCTGGAGTTGGAGCGGATCGACAACGTTCGACACGCGCACACGTTCTCGCAGATCAGGTATTTCCATCGTGGCGCAATGAAATTCGGGTCGGATACGGTCGGCGAGGGGGATATCCAGTTCATCGGTGACTCGGTGAAGTACGGGCCGATGCGCTCGGTGGATAATCCAACGACCAGATGCCATATGCTGCAGACGCAGTTCACCGGTCCGGCGAACCGCCCCTTCCTTGATCAGACACTGATCGCGAAAACCACGAAAGAACTTGAAAAGAACGGGACATTCGCCGACGGAATCTACCGCCCGGACGGTGGACGACCCATCGATTCGTTCGAGGCGATCACCATCGCCATCGAGCAGCAGAAGACACGCTTGACCGGCGAGGAGTCGGTACGATATGCCGAGCCTCGTTCGCTTAACCCGGTTTATGTGCGGACCAAACAGCTACCGTGGCGGCCGTTGGGCGACGGGGTTGACATCAAGCACGTTCTCTACATGTACGAGACCGGCCCCAACGTAAAGCTCGTGCGATTGTCGAAAGGGGCGACCCTTCCGTCCGGGAAGGTGGATTTCCAGCAGACACGTTGGCTGGTCGAAGGTGCGGTGTCGTGGGAAGGTGAACGGCGCGAAGCTATTTCGTGCATGTTCTACCCGCCGAATGTCAAGTATCCGGAGACGCGGGCCGAGGCAGACGAAACCGTGTTGTTGATCCTGCAGTGGACGAGTAGCGGGAACCCGGTTTTGCCGCACATCCACCTCTGAGCTCGATTGAGCGCAACGCGCGGGTAAGACGCGTTGGGATGGCACTGGCGTATTCGCTGCGGTCGTACCGGAAAAGTTTGCTGATCAATACATTGAAATTTCACAACAAAATTGGAGAGGCGATGGCCGGTCTAGGTGGTTGCACCCTCGAGGTTGTACGAGGCCGAGGCCGGCCGCAATGAATCCAGATAGTGATGACAAATCGGCAGTCGGAACGCCGCCAGCTTCCGGACCGCTAAGGGGCGTACGCGTTGTCGACATCACCACCTCATTCGCGGGCCCAACTGCGTCAATGTACCTCGGTGACCTTGGTGCCGACGTCATCAAAGTCGAAAGGCCGGGCGGCGGCGACGACTGCCGCTCTTGGGGCCCACCGTTTGTCGATGGTCTATCGGCGTGGTTCACGGCGGCTAATCGCAACAAGCGCAGCATCGTCCTCGACTTGCGTTCGGAGCGTGGTGGCGAGGTCCTGTCTCGATTGCTCGATACCGCTGACGTCTTTCTGGAGAGCCTGAACCCCGCCAAGCTCATCAAGCTGGGGCTGACACCGGAGCATGTATGCACCCGTAGCCCACAGCTGATCTATTGTGCCGTGTCCGGATTCGGGCTCAGTGGGCCTGACCGCAATCTGCCCGGGTACGACCTCATCGCTCAGGCGAGATCGGGCATGATGAGCGTCACCGGTGCGAAGGGCGGTTCACCTCAGCGAGTGTCCACAGCCTTGTCGGACATCGTCACCGGACTGAGCGCCGCGCTGGCGATATCTGCGGCATTGGTTCGGCAACGGACAGGAGGACAGGGCGAGATCATCGATGTCTCGCTGCTGGATTCGGATCTGGCCTTGATGGCTCCGCGCCTGGCCGCCTTCCTGGCCGGGGATCCCGAGCCCGCACCGAGCGGCGGGACTGATTCGGTGTTGGCGATCTACCAGTCTTTTCCGACGGCGGACAGGTCGATCGTGGTCGCAGTGGGCAATGACTCGTTATGGCAACGGTTCTGTGAGGCAACCGGGTTGACCGAATTGGCAGCGGATGAGCGGTTCACCGACAACGCTCGGCGGCGCCAGCACCGCGACCTACTGGTGGAGCGAATTACAGCCAGGCTGGCCGGAGAATCGGCAGAGCACTGGTTGGCGGCTCTGAGGCGGGCCGGAGTTCCGTGCAGTAAGGTGCACACCCTCTCCGAGGTGGTCAGCGATCAGCAGGTGCTCGCGCGGAGCTCACTTCTTCCGGCTGGGGAGGACCAACAGCTTTTCAGCGTGCACAGCCCATTCCGGCTGGCCTCTGTGCGACACCCACGCAATGACCCGGTTCCGCGTCTCGGCGAGCACACGACCGAAGTGCTGACCCAACTCGGATATCCACCGCACGAGGTGGACACGATCATCTCCGAAACCAACGGATTGCGAGTGACACAATGACCGAATCGGTGGTGGTGACCGAGGAGCACGGCAAAGTGGCACTCGTACGGCTGAATCGGCCACGGGTACTTGGCGCGCTCAACGCCGCATTGCTGGCAGAGCTCGATCAGATCATCGCGGAGTTGACGTTACGTTCGGCTGTTCGGGCAATCGTCTTGACCGGCACCGGGGAGAAGGCCTTCAGTGCCGGTGCTGACCTCGACGAATTGGCCGGCTTGGGGGCCGCGGCCGCGTACGACGCGCTGGCGCGGGGGCAGGCAATCTTCCGGAGGATCGAAACCTGTCCCATTCCGGTCATCACTGCGGTCAACGGCCTGGCCCTGGGGGGCGGCTTCGAGCTGGTTCTCGCAACGAGCTTTCCGGTGATGGCCGAACACGCCACGTTTGGACTGCCCGAATCCTCACTTGGGCTCATTCCCGGGTACGGCGGTACGCAGAGGTTGACTCGCGCGATTGGCAGACGGGCTGCGGTACACGCGATGTTGACGGCGTCCCGAATCACCGCGGCGCGGGCCTACCAGATCGGTCTGACACCCGTCGAACCGGTTCCTGGCCCCGACTTGCTTGACACCACGTTGGCGTTGGCCGCCAAGGTAGCGCAGATGGGTCCCCGGGCGGTGCGCTCCATCCTTGCGGCCACTGCTGTGTCCGCCGATCAATCACTGGAGGCGGGCTTGTCAACCGAGACTGGGTTGGCAGCGGTCGCAACGGGAAGCTCGGACGCGGCGGAGGGAATCGCGGCATTCCGCGGCAAACGTGCAGCGAATTTTGCCGATTTCGGAGACCGGAGTTGAGCAATATCGGCACGGCCCCGTCGGTGCGAACACGGATTGCGACGAGCCCGGAGGCCTACCTGGCGGTACACGCGGCACTCGACGAACCGAGCACCGAATGTCTGCTCGACGGCCGGGAGCGGTCTGTGCGCGACACCGCGCGGTCGGTATGTGCGCAGTATGTCGCCCCGGTAGCCGCTGAATTGGATCAGACCAAAACCTTCGCACACGACAGTGTTCAACATCTGGCGCGCGCGGGGTTGTTGGGACTTCTCTTCCCGACAGAACTCGGTGGATCCGGTGACAGTACGGTCGCCTACGCCGCGGCGATGGAAGAGATCGCGGCCGCGTGTCCGGCTACCAGCCTGGTCTTCATGACTCAGACGCATGCGGCCTATCCGATCATGCTGGCAGGCAGTACCGAACTCGCACGGCGTTACATTCCTGCGTTGCTTGACGGTTCAGCGTACGGGTCATTGGCGATCACCGAAGCCGATGCCGGCAGCGATGTCTCCAGCCTGCAGACCACGGCACGCCGCACAGACGACCACTACCTGCTGCGAGGCTCGAAAACCTTCATCACCACTGGAGACCGAGCCGATGTTCTGGTGTGCTTCGCCACCACAGATCGAACGGCGCGCCGCGGCGGTGTGACCGCACTGGTGGTCGATGGTGCTGCGGCCGGCCTGCAGCGTGGAAGGACGCTCCACAAGCTCGGCATGCACGCTTCCACAACGGCCGAACTGTTTTTCGAGGATGTGAAGGTACCGATCGCAAATCGGCTGGGACCCGAGGGTGCTGGCTGGGAGGTCGTGATGCGCTCGGTAATCAAATCGCGTATCAGCGCGGCGGCGCAGGGGGTCGGCATCGCGCGTGGCGCCTATGCGCATGCGATCGCCGACCTCACTGACCGCTATGGCCCCCGGTTGCCTGCGCCGGTCGGCGCGATGCTCGCGCAGCTGCGTGGCCGCTTGTTGCAGGCACGGCTACTGCTCTTCTCCACCGCGCGTGAGGTCGATGCCTCACCAGAACCGTCGACGGCGTCGATCAGCATGCTCAAACAGCAGTGCACCGATACAGGCTTTGCGGTGGCGGCAGAACTGGTGCGGCTGCTCGGCTGGCGGGGCGATTTGCAGACGATAGGCGTGGAGCGCTACCTGCGCGATGCAAAGGTGACGCAGATTTACGACGGGACCAATGAGATCCAGCGAATGCTGGTGGCCAGGGACACAGCCGCACGGATGAAGGATGCGACACGATGAGCAATGCCGAACGCGTCCTTGCCGGCCGAGTCGCGGTGGTCACGGGAGCTGGGCGCGGTATCGGGCGAGCACTCGCAAAGGCATTGGCGCAAGCTGGCGCTGACATCGTGCTGGCGGCCCGCAGCTTAGAGCAGCTCGAGCACGTAGCCACTGAGGTGGAGGATTGTGGCGTAAGGGCATTGGTACAGCCGACCGACATCACAAGCGCCGAGGCCGTCGAGGTGCTGGCGGCACGCACTTTGGAGGCCTTCGGCCACGTGGATATTTTGGTCAACAACTCCGGCATCCTCGCCACCAGGTCGCTTCTGGACCAGGAGCCCGATGAGTGGGATGCGGTGCACGCTACCAATGTTCGCGGTACCTATCTGGTAACCCGGGCGATCGGGCGACACCTCGTCGAGCAAGGCAGCGGCAAGGTGATCAACATCGCGTCCAACTTCGCCCTCACCGGGGTGGCCATGCACACGGCGTATTGCTCGTCGAAGGCGGCGATTATAGCCTTCACGCGTTCGCTGGCCATCGAATGGGCGCGCCACAATGTGCAGGTCAATGCCGTGGCGCCCGGCTACTTCGCCACGGAGCTCAACGCCGCCGCCAGGTCGGATCCCGAACTGTATCAACGAATCTTGAAGGGTGTTCCGGCTCGACGCATGGGGGAGCCGGATGAGATTTCTCCGTGGCTCGTGCAGTTGGCGAGTCCGGCTTCGGACTTTATGACGGGATCAGTGATTGTTATCGATGGAGGACAAAGCGTATGAGTGCATCGGCTGACCCCGCTGCTGAATTCACCCACGACACCGCATCAATCAAGACGGTCGCAGTTATCGGAGCCGGGACGATGGGCTCGGGTATCGCAGTCGTCGCTGCGCGCGCGGGCTTCCGGACCATTATTCGTGACATCGACGAGAAGAATTTGGGCCGGGGCCTTGAGACTGCGCGAGGCTTTCTCAGCAACAGTGTTCAGAAGGGCAAGCTGGACGCCGAAGCCGGCCAGGCCGCAATCGCGCGGCTGTCAGCGACAACTGAGCTGAGCGACCTCGCGGATGCCGATGTGGTTGTCGAGGCGGTCTTCGAGGACCTGGCGATCAAACAGCGGCTGTGGTCCGAACTCGACTCCGTGGTATCGCCAGAAACCCTCTTTCACAGCAACACGTCAACGCTCTCCGTGACGGGTATCGCCGCCGGATCCCGACTGCCGAACCGAGTGGTCGGCACCCATTACTGCAACCCCGCGCCGATGATGAAGTTGGTCGAGGTGGCTCGCGGTCAGTACACCGATGACACTGCGTATCAGCGCACGCTCGGGTTCATGGAACGACTCGGGAAGGTGACAGTGAGTGTCAAGGACCGGCCCGGGTTCATTGTCAACCGGTTCCTCATCCCATGGGAGAACAACGTCATCCGCGCCTTGGAGGCTGGGGTCGGCACGGTCGAGTCAATCGATTCGGCTGTCGTCAATGCTCTAGGGCACCCGATGGGGCCGTTCCGCCTGCTTGACATCGTCGGGATGGACATCCACAAAGAGGTCGCGATGCGACTCTATGAGCAATTCCGTGATCCGCGCTTCGCCCCGCCCCCTCTGGTGGATCGAATGATCGCCTCCGGCGACCTCGGGCGCAAGACGGGCCGCGGGTTCTATAGCTACGACGACTCCCGACTCTTCGGGGCGTGAGGAGGATCCAAATGTCTGATTTCACACAGGTCGCGGTGCTCGGATACGGCACGATGGGGACCGGAATCGCGCAGGTTGTCGCCCAATCTGGACGGCGCGTCAAGGTATTGGAGACCGACGGTGACCGTATCGCGGCGGGACGGCAGAAGCTCACCGACTTCCTCGTTGAGGGCATCCGGCGTCACAAGATTACTGCTGAGCAACGTGATTCGACGCTTGACAACATCACGGAGACGACCGCCGTCGACGAGTTGGCGGGATGCGGTCTCGTGATCGAGGCGGTGGCCGAAGACGTGGTGCTGAAGGAGGCGTTGTGGCCGCAGGTAGCCCGGGTGGTCGGCCCGGATGCGGTGTTGACGACCAACACATCGGCCCTCTCGGTGACGCGGCTTGCCAACTGCGTCGACAACCCGAGCCGGTTCGCGGGGCTGCACTTTTTCAATCCGGCGCCCCTGATGGCGCTGATCGAAGTAGTTGGTGCATTGCAGACCGCTCCAGAAGTTGTTGCCGCCCTGTCTGAGTTCTGTATCTCATTGGGCAAGACGCCCGTACAGGTCAAGGACCGGCCCGGCTTCCTGGTCAATCGGTTATTGATGCCGTACCTCAATGATGTGATCGACGCCTATGACAGCGGACTTGCATCAGCCGAAGACATCGACACCGCACTGGAACTGGGACTCGGCTACCGGATGGGCCCCTTTCGACTGCTCGATGTCATCGGCCTTGACACACATCACCACGCAACAGTGAGCGCATATGAGCAGACGCAGGATCGGCAGTATGCGCCCTCGCCGTTACTGAGTCAGATGGTCGCCGCGGGATACCTGGGAGACAAGAGCGGCCGCGGCTTTCGTGCCGGCGGCGGAATCACAGAGGAGAGCTGATGACGTACCGAGACATACTCGTCAACGATGCTGACGGTGTCCTGACTATCACTTTGAATCGTCCGGAGGCTGGCAATAAGTTCCGCGACGTCACGTGTGTCGAGCTGCTCGACGCCTTGCAGCGCTTCCGAATCTCACCCAACCTGCGAGTCGCGATCTTGACGGGGGCAGGCGAAAAGTTCTTCTGCATCGGCGGGGAACACGACGAGGTCCACGGGCTGGACTATTCCAATGTGCTGCCGATCATTGATGTATATCAGGCCATCGATACGATCGCGAAACCAATCATCGCGGCCGTCAATGGTTTCGCCGTGGGCGGGGGCAACGTATTGCACACCGTGTGCGATCTGACGATCGCCGCAGAGAACGCGGTGTTCCGACAGGTTGGACCTCTAGTCGGCAGCTTCGATGCGGGTTACGGCACCTGGTACCTGGAGGACACGATAGGGCGCAAGCGGGCTAAGGAGATGTGGTATCTGAACCGGAAGTACACTGCAGAGCAAGCGCTGTCGTTAGGTCTGGTGAATGACGTCGTGCCGGCAGATCAACTCATCGACCGGGCGAACGAGGTGGCCGGCGAACTGATGAGCCGCAGCCCGATGGCGTTGGGCGCGCTCAAGGCGGCCTTCTCGGCCAAGCACAATGGGGTTTCGGGTCAGGCTCGGATGGCCCACGACCAGCAATTGACGTTGTACTTGACGACGCGGGAAGCCCACGAAACAAGCGCCGCGTTCGCCGAGCGGCGATCACCGGATCCCAGCGTGGTTTGGAAGTGAGATGACCACTTCGCCGATGCCCCTTCTCACGCCGGAACACCGAGCGATGTGCGAGTTGATCGCTGACTTGACCTCGGGTCCGCTGAAGCGAGGAGCCGACTCCGAGCGGGCCCGAAAGACGCTGGCCGATAGCGGGATCTGGGCGCTGGGTATACCTGAGCATCTCGGAGGGGGCGGTGCTGACCATCTGACGACGATGATTGCCATCCGTCAGGTCTCGATCGGCTGGCCGGCGATGGGATTGGGCATGGCGCAGTTGCATGCGTGTATGCCCCTCATCAACGCGGCCTCCTCCCATGCGTCGACCCTCTCGTCAGCAATCGAACGCGGCGACGCGGTGGGAGTTGTCGATCTGTCGGTCGTCGGGGCAGGTGACGGCTCGACACGTATTGAGCGCTTCGACGCCCTTGGAGGCAACGCGCATCTGCTGGTTCTGCGCGGATCAGAGTTCTGCGTGGTGTCGACGTCCGAACTCGCACGACGAGAGCCCGTGCGCTGTACGGGTCTCGACGGCATGGTGGCCTGTGCGGCGGATCTGGCTGAGCGTGTTTCATGGCGCCCGGCGGTGGCCGACGACGAGGTCCGCGCTTCGCTCTACAGCGGAATGATCGCTGTGACGGCCGGCCTTGTCCATCGTGCCGCGGCCTCCGCCCTCACCTATGCCCAGAGCCGGGTTCAGTTTGGTGGGCCCCTCACGGCGTTGCCCACCATGAGGGACGAGCTCGTCCGACTGCGGGCGGCAGCAGACTTGCTCGAAGCCCAGATACATGCTGGAGAGCCGACTGTGGCACGGGCGGCCGGGATACTGCTAGATGCGCTGGACACTGCCGTCGACATTGCGGCTCGCGCCTTGCAGTGTTTCGGTGGCTACGGCTATCTCGAAGAGTATCCAGCTGCGGGACTGCTCCGGGATGCGGTTTCGCTGCGGGCAGTCGCGGACGCGGCGGGCATCGGCCAGATCGCCGCTGCTGCCGCGGTCATATCAGTCCGCTGACAGCCGATCCAGCAGTCGCATCATGGCCTGTGAGCAAGCCTGGGCGGCGGCGAGGGGAGGCATTTCGACCAGCCTATCATTGAAAATCTCTGGGCCCGTGGGGGGAAGGGGCCCCTTGTCGAGGATTCGTTGGACGATATCGGCCACCGGCAATTCGCCCTCGCCCGGCAGCTCGCGGAAGTGCGTCGAGTCGTAGAACCTATCGACCTGGGTGGCGAATGAACCGTCCACGAGCTGTACCTGAAAAATGCGTTCCAACGGAACGGGATCGACGTCGACGGGGCGACCTCCGGATTTGATCAGGTTGTAGGTGTCGATCACCAGACCCAGCCCTTCGCGCCCCACCGCCTCCACCAGGGCCAGACCGCCGGCGATGGTGCTGACCTTCGATCCGTTGCTCACCTCGAGATGAGGTCGAACTCCGAGTGCATTCGCCCGGTCGGTGAACTGTCCCAGAGAATCGACAACGGCCTCGAACGGAGCATCCGCGCCCTGGAACGGCGCCACGAGCGAGATGAACTCGACACCCAGCTCACCTGCATACCGCAGAATGTCTTGCTCGCTGGTTTTGAGTAGGTCAGCTGCCGCGCCGGCGGCGCAGCCCGGATCGTAGCCCGGATACCAGCCGATGTAGAGGTCCAGACAGATCACCGGAGCATCTCGTTCGGCCAACGCATCTCGAATCGCGCGTGTCGAGCCTAGACGAGCTTCAAGCTCTTCGACATCGCTGACGAATGCGGTCATCGAGTCGAAGCCGGCCGGGCGCAGACATTCCGCCCGAGTCAGTAGGTCGTGATTGTGGAGGCAGGCCCCCCACATCACGTTCACCGGGCTCGTCGTCACGCCTGCATGAAACCCATGTCGACTTCGAGCACCGTCCCGCTCACATACGATGCCTTGTCCGACAGCAGCCACGCTATGGCTTCGGCCATCTCCTCGGGTTCGGCCAGCCGACCGCAGGGCATCAGTGCTGCGAACCGCTGCTGTGCTTCTTCGGGGTACGAGCGGATCAGCGCGGTCGCCGTTGCACCGGGGGCAAGAGCGTTGATCCGGATGTTGTCTTTGATGTAGTCCACTGCAGCGCTTCGGGTCAGCCCCACCACGCCGTGCTTGCTGGCCGTGTAATTCGTGAGCCCGGGCGGCCCCGCCTTCAATCCGGCACCGGACGCGACGTTGACGATGCCACCCCCGCCATTGGCCAGGAAATGCTTGACTTCGGCACGCAAACACAACCAGGTTCCGGTGAGATTGAGGTTGATCACAGCATTCCACTGCTCAAGCGTGATCTCGTGCGTGCGTGCCTCCGCCAGAGAGATGCCGGCATTGTTGACCGCGATGTGCAGTCCACCGAACGTTGACAACGCAAAATCAACCATTCCCGCGACGGCCGACTCGTCGGTGACGTCCACGTGTCGGTATGCGGCTTGTCCTCCACCAGCTCGTATTTCATCGACGATACGCTGGCCGGCTTCATCGGATATGTCAGCGACGACCACGGCGGCACCTTCGGCCGCCAGCAGCTGAGCGGTGGTTGCGCCGATACCCGATGCGGCGCCGGTGACGATCGCTACCTTGTTCTCGAACAGCACGTTGTCCTCGTCCTCGTCTATATCGTTGGGTCCCAGCGCCGGAGGCTCACCGGTGCTGTCTTCGGAGTGATGGCGAAGTTGTAGTTGAGCCACGAAGTGGCCACCTCTGCGACGTAGATCCGGCCACCGGAGTCGACTGCGACGTCGTGCGGTGCGACCAGATTTTCCCCTTGCGTGTGGCGATCAAGTACGAACCGCTCCCGCCCTCGAGCGTCGATGGCTACCAAGCGGTTACCGAGAACGTCGACATCACGTTGGATGCCGCTGGCGCCAAGTTCGGCGACGAGAAGCAAATCCTCGCCGTCGATGGAGATGGGAACCGCAGCGCAGGGGCGATGCGAGTGCCATTGACCCAGCGTCATCCCGCCGGTGTCGAAGAACTGCAACCGGAAGTTCTCCCGGTCGGAAACTACCAGGATGTCTTCGGTCAGGAAGTGAAGATGGTGCGGAAGACTGAAGCAGCCGAGTCGACTCCCGGGTTCGCCCCAAGACTGCATATGGTTTCCTCGGCGGTCGAACCGGTGTACACGTGAGTTCGCGTAGCCGTCGGCCACATACATATCGCCGGTACGGGGATGCACCGCCACTGAAGTCGGCCGGTTGAACCTCCCGCCACCGTGTGCCGGCGCCGCTTGGCCGCGAGAACCAAGAACCAGCAGCAGTTCGCCTTCCGGGCTGCGCTTCTCGACGACATGAGCGAATTCGTCGACCAGATAGACGTCGCCGAATCGGTCGACCCGGATGCCGTGTGGACGCACGAACTCGTCGCGGCCCCAGCAGCGCAGGAGCCGACCGGACTCGTCGAACTGGGCAACTGGCACTGGACCGCGGTGAAATACCCACACGCTGTCATCCGGTCCGATTGCGACGGACGCAGTGTCGCCGGTTACTTCGATCTCATCGTTGCGCGTTGGCCAGCACACCGGTCGGTGGGTGGTTCCCACCGGATCGCAAACCGAACCCCGGCCGGGCAAATCGGCGAGCTCAGTTGTGGGCGGAAGCAGCGACGGCATGCTACATCGAACTGTCGGACATATTAACAATCCCGTTCTCTGTACCGGCTACCGAGCGAGTGTGGATGACTGTCGGGTCGAAGTAGTCCCGGTGCGCACTGATCTTCCCTGCCCGAATGTCGAGCCTGCCCATGATGGCGATCGACGAGATTACCGATCCGCTGTCGTCGAACATCGTGTCGATGCGCTCGGTGAGAACAAACCCCGTCCCCACGGCGAGGCGCAGGATGTTGATCTCAGATCGCTTGTAGCACTGTTTCACCTGTTCATCGACGAAACTCAGCATCGACGACATACCGTGGATGGCGCGATAACCCGGCGCCGACCAGACGAAGTCGTCGGTGACGAGGCGAACCAATTCCCGCTTGAAGTGGCCAGGATCGTGTGCGCGGGCGGCGAAGTACGCGCGAGCCAGCGCGTCGATCTCGGTGACGGCCGAACCCTGGGCTGGTGTCGACCGGCGCGATTCTTGCAAGGTGACGCCTCCCGGCTTCTAGATTATGTCCGACATTTATCGTACCGTACTGGGACCGACGGCGTTAGAAATCCCCACCACGCCATCCAGCGCAGTGGATCGAGTCCGCACGCCGAGGCAACGAAGAAAGGAAGCACTGGAGTGGGAAATTTAGCTGGGAAGGTTGTGCTGATCACCGGGGCCGCCCGTGGGCAGGGGCGCAGCCATGCATTACGGTTGGCTCGCGATGGCGCCAACATTGTCGCCGTCGATGTCTGCAAGAAACTGCCGCACACTGATTATCCGGCGGCAACCCCGGATAACCTGGAGCAGACCGTCAAGGAGGTCGAAGCGGTCGGCGGGAAGATCTTCGCCGCGCAGGCCGATGTGCGAGACCGTGCTGCGCTCGAGGGCGCGATCAATGACGGTGTCGCTCAGTTTGGCCGGTTGGACGGTGTGATCGCCAACGCAGGCATTATCACGCTTCAGGAGTGGTCGGAAGTCACCCCGGAGTTGTGGGGCGACATCATCGACATCAACCTGACCGGCGTCTGGAACACCGCTCAGCTTGCGATCCATCACCTTCTTGACGCTGGTGGCGGTTCCATCATCTTCACCAGCTCGGCCGCCGGCCTCAAGGGTATTCCCTTCATGCAGCCTTACACGGCAGCGAAGCACGCGCTGGTGGGCTTGGCCCGATCGTTGGCCTTCGAATTGGCCGAGCACAATATCCGTGTCAACACGATCCACCCGACCGGCGTTGAGACACAGATGAATTCCGAGTCGTCGATGAACAAGCTCAATGAGCTCATCACCAAACATCCCCGTCTCGGCGGAATGTTCACCAATGCGTTGGATGTGCAGATGATCCAGGCACAGGATGTCAGCAACACGATCGCTTTTCTAGTCTCCGATGATGCCCGCTACATCACCGCCCACGCTATGACCGTCGACGCCGGGAACATTCCGTACTAACGATTGCCTGGATCCGGCGCTGACAAACGAAGTCTGGAATGGAGGAAAAAGTGAAGATCAAGGTCGACTACGACAGATGCCAATCACACGGTGAGTGCATGATGTACGCTCCGGACGTTTTCGAGGTCCGAGACGATGGCTTTCTGTACGTCCTACAGGAGGAACCGCCGACTGAGCTCATGGGTGACGTAGTGGCCGCGGTGAATTGCTGTCCTACTCAAGCGATTTCAGTTGAGCAATGATTGCCGAAGTATTAGCCGTGCACGTGTAGCGGCTTGCCGGCCAGTGCCAGGTGGGCTTCGCCCAGGGCCTCGTTCTGCGTAGGGTGCGCATGCACCAGCGGAGCGAGGTCCTCGGCGCTCGCCTCCCAGCTGCAGATCAGTTGCGCTTCACCGATGAGTTCGCCCACTCGGGCCCCGACCATATGGATGCCCACGACGGGTCCGGGAACGTCCTTCCCGCCCTTCTTGACCAACTTGACTGCGCCGGCGGTCCCGAGAATCTGACTCTTCCCGTTCCCGGCCAGATCATATGTCACAGTTTGGACTTCACCGTAAAGGTCACGTGCAGCAGCCTCGGTCAGTCCCACTGAGGCGACCTCGGGGTCACTGTAGGTGACGCGCGGAATCGCCGAATCATCGCTCGGGGTGGGGTTGAGACCGCCGATATCTTCGGCGATGAAGATTCCGTGTTGGAACCCGCGGTGAGCCAGTTGCGGTCCCGCAACTATGTCTCCTGCGGCGTATACACCAGCCCGCCCGGTACGCAGTCGCTCGTCGGTGACTACGAACCCGTGGTCCAAGGTGAGTGCGTCTTCGAAGCCCAAGCCGCTGGTGTTCGGGCCTCGTCCGACGGCTACCAGCAGGAAGTCGGACCGCACGGATTCGCCGTTGGACAGCGTCACCGACACGGAATCGGCGGTCTGAACGGCGCTCTCGACAGCAACGCCGGTGTGGATCTGGATGCCACGGCGCCGGAAGGCCCGTTCCAACTGCGTTGAGCTGAGGTCGTCGTCACTTGGCAACAGACGCGGCAGCGCCTCGACGATGGTGACCTCAGCACCGAAGCTACGCCAGATGCTGGCGAATTCGACCCCGATGACACCACCACCAAGAACTATCACCGACTCCGGGAGCGTGGCCAACGCGAGCGCGTCTTCACTCGTGATAATGCGCCCGCCGAGGTGGAGGTTGGGCAGAGACTTGGCGTAACTGCCGGTTGCAAGGACCAGGTTCCTGGCCCGGTAGACTTGTCCATCGACGGCCACACCCGTTGTGTCGCCGTTGGTCACAAGCTTTCCATGCCCCTTGAGAACAGTAATCTTACGGCTCTTGACCAACGCCTGGAGTCCCTTGTAGAGCTTGGCGACGACGCTCTCGCGATATGAGTGGATCGCGGGGAGATCCACCTCCGTCAGCGATGCACGGATTCCGAACTTACTGCTTGTGCGTATCGAGTCGGCAATCTCGGCTGTATGGAGCAGCGCCTTCGTCGGAATGCAGCCGCGGTGTAGGCAGGTCCCGCCGAGCTTATCGCTTTCGATGAGCAGTACCGACATACCCAGCTGTGCGGCTCGTAGCGCGCATGCGTAACCGGCCGAGCCCCCTCCGAGGACCGCAATGTCGTGGTTGATTTCAGGCGAGTTCATGGGCAGGCGCCCTTTCCGTAGGTTCCTTGAAAAGGATTGGCTGTCAGTACATATCGCGCCGGTCAGTACACGAGCACCGAGTCGACCGCGTCGAGCACACGGTCGACATCTGGCAGGTACAGGTGCTCGAGCTTCGCGGGTGGATAGGGCATGTTTCGACCGCCCACGCGACGCACCGGCGCCTCGAGATGTAGATAGCAGTCTTGGGATATGGTCTGGGCCAGTTCGGCGCCGAAGCCGCAGAACAACGGTGCCTCGTGCACGACTACGGCTCTGCTGGTGCGCTGCACTGACGCGACAATGGTCTCGATGTCCAGGGGCGCCAGTGAGCGGATGTCGATTACCTCGATATCGACACCGTCCTCGGCCGCGAGATCGGCAGCCCGCCGACATACTTCGACGGTGCCGCCATAACTGATCACGGTGACGTCGGAGCCTTCGCGCAGGATGCGCGCAGCCTCCATCCCGCACTGCTCCACGCTCAACGGTTCCGAGATCGACTTCGTATAGTAGAGCCGTTTGGGCTCATAGAAGATTACGGGGTCGTCACACTCGATAGCCTGGCGCAGCATCCAGTACGAGTCGGCAGGCGATGAGCAATACACGACACGCAGACCTGCGGTGTGGGCGAAGTATGCCTCGTTTGACTCGCTGTGATGTTCGACGGCGCCGATTCCGCCGCCGACCGGTATGCGAATGACGACCGGCAGTGAGACCTCTCCCAGAGTGCGGGCTCGCATTTTCGCGAGCTGGGAAACGATCTGATTGAAGGCCGGATACACGAAGCCGTCGAACTGGATTTCGCATACTGGCCGGAAACCACGCAGGGCCAACCCGATCGCTGTACCGACGATCCCTGACTCAGCCAAGGGAGTATCCAGCACGCGGTCGGAACCGAACCTGGTTTGAAGGCCATCGGTAATCCGAAAAACACCGCCGAGCAGGCCGACGTCCTGACCCAGCACCAAGACCCGATCATCGTCGGACATAGCGTCGTGCAGGCTCCGGTTGAGCGATTTGGCGAGGGTGGTTGGCGCAACCTCGTCGCGGGGCGATTCGATCGTCCTTGGGTTCGCGACGCTCAATGGAGATGGTGTGGAAAGTACCACGCTCTCCAGATGGTCGATATCGGGTGGAGCCAGGGTCGAGCACACCTGTCGTGCCTCGGCGGCGATCTCATCGCACAGCTTGTCCACCGTCGTCAGCAGGTCTGCCTCCAACCAGCCAGAGGCACGCATGAACGACGCAAGGCGAACCAGCGGATCACGCGCGCGCCATTGGTCCACTTCGGTGGTGGATCGATACCGAGTGGGGTCGTCCGCTGTACTGTGGCCAGCCATGCGGTAGGTGACCGCTTCGATGAAGGCAGGACCGTTGCCGCTGCGGACGTGCTCAGCCATGGCACGGGTGACCGCGTGCACCGCGAGGACGTCGTTGCCGTCCACCACCGCAGACTTCAGGCCGAATCCGGCTGCTCGCTGATGCAATGGCGCACCCATTTGTGCGCTCGTCGGCGTAGAGATGGCGAGTCCGTTGTTCTGACAGATGAATAACAACGGTGCGCCCGTGACCGCCGCCCAGTTGAGGGCTTCATTCGCATCACCCTCGCTGCTCGCGCCATCGCCGAAGTAGACGACGGCAATGTCGTCGGAGTCGTCCCGCTGCAATCCCATCGCGTAACCGGTGGCGTGCAGTGTCTGAGCTGCCAGAACGAGCGTATAGATGTGGAAGCGGTGCTTGTTCGGACTCCATCCGCTGTTTCGACACCCGCGCCACTGGGCCATGATCTCGTCCGCCGCGACGCCGCGGGCCAGTGCGGCGGCATGCTCGCGGTAGCTGGGAAAGACGTGGTCCTCTGCCCTGATCGCGGTGATCGAACCGATCTGCGCGGCTTCCTGTCCGACGCAACTGAGCCACAGTCCGAGCTCGCCCTGCCGCTGCAGATTCTGACACTCTGCGTCGAAACGTCGTGCAACGCGCATGTGCCGATACAGCTCCGCGCAGAGGTCGGCACCGAGTTCGAGATGAATTTCCGGATGCGCGGTGAATTCACCGTCCGGGCTCAGCAGAGTGATGGGGGTCATGGGTGCTACCACCTCGTCGTCGGTGCCGGCGTAGGTTTGCCACAGCTGGCGTGATCAGGCGCTTCGTCGGCCGGGGTGTGGTCCGGAAGCAGCATCGCATCGGGTGTGCGCGACACCTGTCTATTGTCCGACATAAGGTCTACCTGTGCAAGCCACTTGTCAGGGCCGTGGTGAGAATCGAACTACGCGCTTAGGGTGTGTGTTCCTGGTAGGAAACAAGATTCACCAATCCGACGAATCCCCTATGCAACTGTAGGACAATATGCCAAGCTGATTCATCGTTGACGACAGTGAGGTGGTGGCAATGGCCGATTTCGATCCGTACGACACCAGTTTCAAGCATGACCCGTATCCGATCTTCGAAGAGATGCGTCGTACCTGCCCGGTGCACCACTTTGTGGTCCCGGCGGAGCGAATCAATCGCGGGTCGGGCAATCCGTGGGTCGCGGAACCGACCGAAGAACTGTTCTCCCTCTTCCGCTACGAAGACATTGCGCGTGTGTTCCATGCGCATGAGGTCTTCTCCAACAAAGAGGGCCCGGGCCCGGAGCGGATGCAACAGATCAGCGAGGACGGCATGCTGTTGGTCGCCGACGAGCCCGCCCACCGGCGCCAACGCAACATCGTCAACAAGGCCTTTACGGCCCGAACTGTGCGCAACTACGAGCCCGAGATCGAAAAGATCGCGGAAGAACTGGTTGACCGATTGCGTCCGCAGGGAAAGGCCGACCTGGTAACCGAGTTCGCCGCGAGCCTGACAATCCAGGTAATCGCGAAGATCATCGGCGTCGACGATTCGCGCCTTGAGGACTTCTACCGCTGGGGTTCCGATTTGGTAGGCGCGTTCGGTGCCGACGAGGAAGCTGTGCAGCGGTCCTTGGTCTCGGGACTGGAATTCATGGAGTACATGACGTCGTTGATCACACCTCGCCGAGAGGCGCTTGCTCGCGGTGAAGCCATTCCTGATGACGTGCTCAGCGCGATGATAACGGCCGAAGACGACGGTTGGCGGCTGGATGACCAGGAGTTGCTACTCGGTTGCCAGCAGTTCATGACGGCCGGTTTCGAGACGGCGATGACCACGGTCGCCAGTGCCGTTTATCTGCTGTGTACGCACCCTGAGCAGCGTGCGCTCGTCGAAGCGGACCCGAAACTCATGGAGATCGTGGTCGAGGAGACCCTGCGATACATTTCGCCACTCGACGGGATCTGTCGTACCGCGTTGGAGGACACGGAAATCAACGGCGTTCCGATTCCAAAGGGCGCCAAGGTGCGACTGGTGCTCGCGTCGGCCGGCCGCGACGGTGAACGATTCGCGAATGCGGACAAGTTCGATCTCATGCGCGATCGTGCTGACGTCCGTGGACATCTGACCTTTGGGGTGGGTATCCATTCTTGCATCGGCGCCGCCTTGGCGCGCGCCGAAATCCGGATCGCCCTGACGGCGTTGTTCGGGGGCCTGCCCGGTTTGGACTTGGATCCCGACGAACCACCGACACCGGCCGGGGCAATGCTGCTCAATGGGTTCAGCCGACTCCCGGTCCGCTGGGAAGCATGAGGGGTACTCACCCGGTGACGTCGCAAATCAGTGAACTCCTCGACGGCTTCGACCAATACAATCCTGACCACGTCCAGGTCATGCATGACGTCTTCGAGCATGCAAGACGCGAGTGCCCGGTCTTTCACACCTCCGCGGAGCCGGGATATTGGGTCGTAACCCGCTACTCTGATGCCAAGCGGATCTTGCTCGACACCGAGACGTTCTCGAATCGGAACGGTGTGACGGTGCATGGCGTCAGTGAGCCGATTCCACTGCCCGCAGCTTCTGATCCGCCACTGCACAAATGTTACCGAGACCTGCTGCGGCCGTTCTTCGCCCGGGATGCGTTCCGCGCTTACGAATCGGAGATCCGCACGATCGCGCGGCAACTGATGGAGCCGTGGCTGCACACCGGCAGGGTGGAATTCGTCAACGACTATGCGGCCAAACTGGCGTACGCGTCGCTGTTCGCCGTCTTCCTGCAAGCCAAGGACAGTGCCGACGTCGACCTGCTGGTCGAGGGCGCCGACCGAATTGTTCAGGAGAGCACCCAGGAAGCATATTCCCACCTGATGGGACTGGTGCAGCAACTGCTCGCCAAACGCCGTGCACAAGCGGAGCAGATCGACGATATGCTCAGTGCGGTAGACCAGGGCGTCATCGACGGGCGACCGCTGAACGAGAACGAAAAGTTGGGGCTGATCTTCTCAGCCATTGCCGCCGGGTTCGAGACGAACTACGCGACGATGGCACTGATCATGCACGAGGTGGTGCAGCGGCCAGATCTCGTGGCGAGCATCGAAGGTCCCGATTGGACTGGCAGGTCGCTGTCCGAGTTCTTACGCTTCACCACGCCGGTCACCGGACTGATACGAACGGTGACGCGAGACACGACGATTAGAGATGTCGAACTGAGGGCGGGGGACACGGTCCTCATCAGTTACGCATCGGTGGACCGCGACGAGGAACAGTTTCCTCAGCCGGACACACTGGACTTCGCCCGGCTCAACAGTGGTCAGCACATGGCGTTCAGTTATGGGGTCCATCGGTGCCTGGGGGCGCCGTTTGCCGAGTTCGTCATCGGTATCGGCCTTGACGAACTGACGCAACGTGCAACCAACTTCCAGCTGCAAGAGGGCTGTGAAGTCACCTATACCACTGGGGTTGTGCGGCGCCCTGAAGCGCTTCCGCTCACTTTTGAACTGCGCTGACTTCAAGGAAACGCCAAAATGACGAACAGACGTAGTAGTACCAGGAGGTTTCAGGAATG
Source organism: Mycolicibacterium sp. XJ1819 (assembly GCF_053483675.1). Taxonomy (NCBI): domain Bacteria; kingdom Bacillati; phylum Actinomycetota; class Actinomycetes; order Mycobacteriales; family Mycobacteriaceae; genus Mycobacterium; species Mycolicibacterium sp. XJ1819. Next base: position 79,694 of record NZ_JBEFST010000018.1, read on the forward strand.
ACCGGCCGAGTTGCAGGAAAGGTCGCCTTCGTCACGGGGGTGGCACGCGGGCAGGGACGCAGTCATGCTGTTCGATTGGCCGAGGAAGGCGCGGACATCATCGGGATTGATGTGTGCGAATCCGTCGACACGGTGCCTTATCCCGGTGCGACCAAGGGTGACCTCGAGGAGACGCGTCGCCTCATCGAGAAAACCGGCCGACGTTCGGCCTTGAGTGTCGCCGATGTGCGGAATTACGGCGAAGTGGCAGCTGCGCTCAATGAGGGTGTCGTACAGCTCGGCCCACCCAACGTCGTGGTGGCCAATGCGGGCATCTTCTCGTATGCGCCCGCCGACAACATGCCGGACGACGTGTGGCTTGAGATGATCGGCGTCAACCTCACCGGAGTGTGGTGGACGTGTCGCGCAGCAATGCCACATCTGATTGCCGCCGACGCGGGCGGTTCGATCATCATGATCAGTTCACGGGTCGGCTACGCGAGCGGATCGCCGAACCTGGTTCACTACTCGGCCGCCAAAGCAGGCGTGGTAGGCCTCATGAAGTCCTTGTCAGTCGAACTGGCGCCACACAGGATTCGGGTAAACACCGTGAACCCTACGAACTGCGACACTCTGATGCTCCGCAATGAGGCGATGATGCAGTTGTTTTTTCCAGACAACAGCGACGCCACCGAACAAGACTTCGCAGACGCCTGCCAGGCGACACATAACTTGCCAATCCCCTGGGTCGACCCGGTTGACGTCAGCAACGCCGTGCTGTATCTCGCATCAGACGAATCACGTTATGTGACAGGTGTTTCCCTTTCTGTGGGCGAGGTCTGATTCAAGGGTTACGATCCGGCGCATGATCTGAGCGCCGATACCGCACCGCAGGAGTGCCGTCGGTGCGGGGCCGTACGACACACGCGGCTAGTCAGGGGCTGCGAGACGCCCAACTCCGACTGGCGCTGACGTCATGCGTAGCTCCTCCCAAAAGTAACTACGTCGGCTTCGTCCAAGGCGGGCCTGGCCAGGCTGCGTCGCCGGCCGACGAGAAGCCCTTCCCATGAGAAATCAGATCCATTCCCTCGATTCTTACAACTGTAGGACAATATGCATTAAGCTCAGCTTGTCCGAATACCAGGTAGGTAGAAAATGTCCGACAGATACGGCATCACCACTGCTGGGGTCCCTCCTTGCATAGCGACTGACCGACGCCAGCAGGATGTTCCTGGCGCAGAAGGTGCAGCAGCCGCCGCCGCTGGGACTACTCACGTAACTAGCGGACATTTTGGCTTGCGGGGCGAACGGGTGCCCGCCCGGGGTCTCGATGCGAGTGCCTTTTCCCGTCTGAAGAAGGATGAAGATGGCGAACCATACGTTCGAATGCAACCCGTGGATGACGTAGTGCACGCATTCCTGGTTAGGGGCCAGCGCTGGACACCCTCGGCAGTTGGAAGTGCGCAGTGGTAAGCGAGACCGATGCCCGGCCGAAATCGGTTATGGGAGACCGAGCTCGGCTCCAACGGATAAGACGAAGTCTGGCCAAGCCGATGGCCGACGTGGGCAGCTTCATAGGCCTGTCGCTAGACATCATTGTGGAGACTTTCCGACCGCCGTTCCCGTGGCGGGAATTTCTCGACCAGACGTGGTTCGTGGCGCGAGTCGCGATCGTGCCGGCGCTCTTGCTGGCACTTCCCTTCAACGCGTTCGTTATGTTCCTTTTCAACGTGTTGCTGGTCGAGTTGGGCGCAGCAGACGTCAGCGGGGCTATCGCAGCGCTGGCTTCTGTATCCCAAATCGGGCCTCTGGTAACAGTTTTAGTTGTAGCCGGTGCGGGTGCGTCGGCGATGTGCGCAGATCTTGGTGCACGAACAATTCGAGAAGAGCTCGACGCGATGCGGGTGATGGGATTGGATCCCATCCGTATGCTGCTCGTGCCACGAGTTGCCGCTTTGACGGTCAACGCGTTTCTCCTACTCTCGATCGCCATCATCGTGGGAATCGCCAGTGACTATGCCTTTGCAGTCTATTTCCAGCACGTGACTCCCGGTGCATTCGCCGCAAGCATCCCCTTGGTTGCTGGTCTCCAGAACGCGGTGATGGCCATCGCGAAGTCCGTGATGTTCGGCGCCGCCGCAGGATTCATCGCATGCTACAAGGGAATTTCAGTGGGGGGTGGCCCGCAGGGGGTCGGTAATGCGGTCAACGAAACCGTTGTGTTCACATTCATCGCGTTGTTCGTGATTCATACGCTGATGAATGGTGTTGAAGGTGAGTTGATGCTGTCGTGAGTTCCTCGATCGTCGGTAAGCCGGCAACACGGCTGCGTAATGGGTGGGCCGCCTTCGTCAGTACCTGGAACCAACTCGGAGTCCAGACGGCATTCTTCATGAGGGTCACCGGCCTTATCGCGCACGCCGTCAGCCGCCACACCGGAGAAGTGGTGCGCGTGATGGCTCAAATGAGCCTCGGTGTAGGAACGCTGGCGGTGATCGGCGGCAGCATCGTCATCGTCACCTTCTTGGTTATGACCGCATCGCTTGCCGTGTCCGCGTTCGGACATGCCGCGTTGTCCTACATCGGGGTCGATGCGCTCGGTGGCTTTGTGTCCGCGTACGTCGTCACGCGGATCGGCGGACCGTTGATCACCGCGTTCGCCCTCGCTGCGACGATCGGCGCCGGCGCGACGGCGCAGCTCGGAGCGATGCGGATTGCCGAGGAGATCGACGCCCTCGAAGTGATGGGCATCCGAACGATTTCGTATCTGGCCAGCACGCGCGTGGTTGCCGGGGTGATCGTGACGATTCCTTTGTTCTGTCTTTCGATGGAAGTGGGCTATCTGGGGTTCCGCTTCGCGTATACGCTCGGCTACGGCCGGTCGGCCGGAACCTTCGCGCATTACTTCGACACCTACTTGAATCCCACCGACGTCATGACGTCGCTCGTACAGGCGATGGTGACCGCTTTTCTGGTCATGCTCGTCCATACCTATTACGGGTTCAATGCGACGGGCGGGCCGGCAGGCGTGGGCGAAGCCGTCGGACGCGCGGTGCGCGCCTCACTGTCTGTCGCCGTGGCCGCGACTCTAGTCATCGCCATGACGGTTTATGGCATCACCGGCGACTTCAACCTATCGGGATAACAGCTATGCAGCCGAAACTCCGTGAAATGGGACTTCACCCAGCCGTCTGGACGGCGTTCTTGCTGGCCGTCGTCGTAGCCATAGGAGTGGTGACGGTAGGGATGTTCAATCGGGACTTCACCCGATACGCATACGTAACCGTTGTCGCTGACCGAGGTGGCCTCGTGATGGAACCCGGCGCCAAAGTCAAATTGCGTGGTGTCCAGGTGGGCCGGGTCGCAGACATTCAGCACGGCAGCACCGTCAAATTGCAGCTCGAGCTCTATCCTGATCAGCTCAGGTATATTCCGGCAAACATCAACGCACAGATTGCAGCGCCCACCGTGTTCGGCGCGAAGTACGTTGAACTACTGCCGCCGAGTAAGCCCGAGCAGCAGCGACTTCGGCCCGGGGCAGTGGTGGCGTCACGCAATACGAGTATCGAGGTCAACACCGTATTCCAGAACCTGGTTCGTGTGCTGAACAAGATCGATCCAGCCAAGTTGAATGCTGTTCTCGCGACGTTCTCCCAGGGGTTTGCCGGCAAGGGGCCCGAAATCGGACAAGCCATTACTGACATGAATCAGGTGTTGGCCGAGATCAATCCCCGGAGTGAAGCCATCCGGCAGGATTTCCAGTCGCTCAAGGGATTCGCGGACACATACGACGTTGCGGCTTCTGACATCGTCTCCGTATTGGATTCGGTCTCCACCACGAGCGCTGCGATCTCCGATAATGCGAGCGCGCTCGATTCGTTGCTGGTCAACGTCATCGGTCTATCAAACGCAGGCATAAATCTACTTGCCCCCAACAAGGACAACCTCATTCGCGCTGTCAACGGTTTGGAACCGACTACGAACCTGCTCGAAAAATACAACCCCTCGCTGACATGCACGCTGCTCGGCGCGAAGAAGGCGTTGGACATGGGATGGGCCGACATCGTCGGGGGGCGCAACGGAAAGTCGGTCATTTTGGACGTCGCGCTGCTTGCTGGTGATGACCCGTACAGGTATCCGGAGAACCTGCCGATCAACGGTGCAAAGGGCGGGCCCGGCGGGAAACCCGGATGCGGTTCGCTCCCGGATGTGGCCAAGAATTGGCCTCAGCGTTACCTGGTGACCAACACCGGCTGGGGGACCGGCGTGGACGTTCGGCCGAACCCGGGGATCGGATTCCCCGGCTGGGCCAACTACTTCCCGGTGACCAGGGCCGTGCCTGAACCGCCGACCATCCGTTACCAACGCCCCCAGGCTCCGGGACCGATTCCGTACCCCGGTGCACCGCCCTACGGAGCCAAGCTGTATGCGCCGGATGGCACGCCGCTGTATCCAGGACTTCCGCCCGCGCCGCCGCCGGGGCGCGCACCCGAACCGGGGCCACCTCCGCCGGGGTCGGAACCCTTCGTGCCCGCACACCCAGGGGCGCAACCCACGCCGTTCTCGCCGCCGCCGGCCGCCCCGATGCCCTGACTGCCCCGAAGTGATGAGGAAGTGAAGTATTGATGCGACGCAGTTTTCATGGCCTTCTCTGGCGCCTCGCCGTCTACGCGGTGGTGTGCCTGACGGGCATGGCGCTCGTGGTCGCCACCATGGGCGAACTTCGGTTCGATTCACATAACACCTACAGGGCTGTGTTCGCCAATGCCTCCGGCCTAGCAGCCGGAAACTTCGTCCGGGCGGCGGGGGTCGAGGTCGGCAAAGTGAAGAGCGTGAAGCTCCAGCCAGATTCGACCGTGCTGGTGGAATTCGGTGCCGCCGACTCTGTGCTACTCACCGAGGGTAGTAGGGCTGCGGTGCGGTACCAGGATCTCATCGGCGGCAGGTTCCTGGCGCTTGAGGAAGGGACGGGGGGACCGAAGCGAATTCACCCCGGAGACACCATCCCGCTAAGCCAGACCGAACCGGCATTGGATCTGGAAGCTCTTGTGGGGGGCTTCCGGCCGCTGTTCCGCGCCCTGGAGCCCGAACAGGTCAACGCCTTGACGGGGCAGTTGATCGCTGCCTTCCAGGGGCAGGGCACGGCGATCAGTTCCATCCTGTCTCAAACAGCAGCGTTGACCAATACGCTCGCCGACCGCGATCAATTGATCGGTGAACTGATCACCAATCTGAATACCGTGCTTGGTTCGTTCGCAAGCCAAAGCGGGCAACTGGCCACGACAGTCGAGTCGTTGACCGCTCTCGTTGACGGTCTGGAGGCCCAGAAGAAGGACATTTCAGACGGTCTCGCGTACGCGGATGCGGCTGCGAAATCGCTCGCCGACCTCCTTACCGAGGCGCGAGAGCCGGTGAAGAAGATTGTGACAGAGACGGATCGGACAACGGCCACCGTGCTGGCGGACAAAGAGTATTTCGACGACCTGCTGAAGACGCTGCCCGATGCATACCGGATTATCAACAGGCTCGGCCTCTACGGAGATTTCTTCAGTTTCTACCTTTGCGAACTGGTCTTGAAGGTGAACGGCAAGGGCGGCCAGCCCGTGTACGTCAAGCTCGCTGGTCAGTCGTCAGGAAGGTGCGAGCCCCGATGAAACGCTTCTCGGAACGAAACCCGCACGCCATAGGTGCGATCGGTATCGGTGTGGTCCTGGTGGCCGGAGCGGTCTCGCAGAACTACACGGCACTGCCGATATTCAATCGTGGCCACGAGTACTCGGCCTACTTCGCAGAAGCCGGTGGACTTGAGTCAGGCAGCTTCGTCGAGATGTCCGGTGTGCGTGTCGGCAAGGTATCCAGCGTCGAGCTCGACGGTGCGCGTGTGCTGGTCAAGTTTCGCGCCGCGGACGTACATCTCGGTGATCGCAGCGAGGCGGCGATAAGACTCGCCGGCGTGCTCGGCACCAGGTTCCTACAACTGACCTCTCGCGGAGATGGCGAGCAGGCTGGACCCATACCGCTGGAGAGAACCACGCCACCATACGAATTGCCCGACGCATTAGGCGACCTCACCAACATCATCAAGGGGATGGACACGAACCAGCTCTCGGATTCGCTTGCCACACTGGCTGACACATTTTCGGACACCCGACCGCAGCTCAAGGTGGCAGTCGAGGGCGTGGCCCGGGTATCAGACTCGATCGACAAGCGTGACGAGCAATTGCGCACACTTCTGCGGGATGCCAACAAAGTCACCACGATTCTGGCAGAACGAAGCGACGAAATAGTACGGCTGGTCACCAATACCAATGCACTACTGGTTCAGTTGAGATCCCAAAGCGACGCACTGGATCACATCTCTAACGATGTGGCAGAGCTGGCGACACAGCTGGACGGATTCATCGCTGACAATCGGGACACGTTACGTCCGGCGCTGGAAAAGCTCAACGAGGTACTCGGGATCGTCGACAACCGGAAAGAGGCCGTACAGGAGGCGATCCAAGGACTCAACCGCTATGCACTTGGCTTGGGCGAGGCGGTCGCGTCGGGGCCGTTCTTCAAGGCCTACCTTGTCAATCTTCTGCCCGGCCAGTTTGTCCAGCCGTTCATTGATGCTGCATTTTCCGACCTGGGCGTGGATCCGAACGTGCTTCTCCCGAGCGATCGCAACGATCCGCCGACAGGCCAACCGGCGACACCGCCGCTACCGGTACCGTTCCCCCGTACCGGCCAAGGCGGTGAGCCGAAACTGCACTTGCCCGACGCTATTACCGGTAATCCGGGCGATCCCCGGTATCCGTATCGAGAGACACTTCCGGCGCCGCCGCCTGGTGGGCCGCCGCCCGGGCCCCCCGCGACGGATGACGGTTCAACTGCCGATGTTCCTGAACCTACTGAGAGTGGGAGGCCGTGAAAAGGATTAGCCTGAAAGCCGGTTTGGCGACCGTACTGGTATTGGTGCTGCTGGCTGGTGTAGCGGTTATCGTCCGTGGATTCAGCACCACGGGACGCACCCATGTGGTTGCCTACTTCGACAACACGAATGGGATCTACGTCGGAGACCGCGTCGTCGTGCTCGGTGTTCCGATTGGGCAAATTGAGCGGATCGAGCCGCAGCCTCAACGGGTGAAGGTTTCGTTCTGGTACAGCGACAAGTATCGCGTTCCTGCTGATGTCAAAGCGGTCATCCTTTCGCCGACTCTGGTCACAGCCCGATCCATCCAGTTGACGCCGCCATACACTGGTGGCGAGGCGATGCGAGATGACATGGTTATTCCACAGGAACGGACGGCTGTGCCAGTGGAGTGGGATGCCTTCCGCGAGGAACTCGAGAAGCTGACGGAAACGCTTCAGCCGACCGAACCCGGCGGCGTCAGTGCCTTGGGATCTTTCGTGAACACGGCAGCAGATAACCTGCGCGGCCAGGGCGTCGGAATCCGCGAAGCTCTCATCAAGCTGTCACGAGCTGTCAGTGCGTTGGGTGATCACAGCGATGACATCTTCACCACCACGAAGAATCTTTCGATCCTGGTGTCAGCGTTGCGCGACAGCAGCAATCTGCTGCAGCAGTTGAATCGCAATCTCGCCGCCGCTACCGGTTTGGTTGCCAACGATCCTGGAGAAGTGGGGCGCGCGGTCAAGCAGCTGAAAGAGGTAGTCGGCGACGTCACGAGTTTCGTAGCGGAAAACCGAGAGGCAGCGGGTGTGGCATCCGAACGCCTAGCGTCGATAACGAAGGCGGTGACGGATCGGCTCGACGATGTGAAGCAGACGCTGCATGTCGCGGCACCGGCCATTCAGAACTTCGTCAACATCTATCAGCCGGCTCAAGGGACGCTCACGGGCATACTCGCCGCCAACAACTTTGCGAACACGATTCAATTCCTTTGCGGAGCGGTGGAAGCCGCCTCTCGGCGAGGTGCTGAGGAGTCAGCGAAGCTGTGTGTGCAGTATCTTGCGCCTATCGTCAAGAACCGTCAGTACAACTTTTTCCCGCTGGGGATAAACCCGTTCGTGGGCACCATGGCCCGTCCTAATGAGCTCACCTACAGCGAGGACTGGCTTCGACCCGATTACATTCCGCCGGCTGGCCCGCGAAACGAGCCACCGTTGGCCGCGGAACAATCGGTGCCCGCTGACACTCCCATGGATCCGAAAGAAGATCTGCACGACATGATGCTTCCTGGAGGTGGCCGGTGAAACGCGTGGCCTGGCGACGTCACCTGACCGTAGGACTGCTGACAATACTGACGGCGGCCGCGGCGTGCGGATGCGGCAGCTTCCGAGGACTGAACTCGATCTCCCTCCCCGGAACGAAAGGTGGTGGACCCGAGGCGATTATCGTTCAGGCGCAGCTTCCCGACGCCCAGAACCTCGAACGAAACTCTCGCGTACGGGTGGGCGACGTCACAGTCGGGCACGTGACAGACATTCAGCTCCAGGGATGGCACGCGTTAGTCACCATGAGCCTTTTAGATGACGTTGATTTGCCGGCCAACGCGACAGCCACCATCGGGCAGACGAGTCTCTTGGGTTCGGTGCACGTCGAACTGGCCCCGCCACCGAGTATCGCGCCGCAAGGCAGGCTTACAGATGGATCCTTGGTGCCGTTGGCGTCCGCCGGTGCTTTCCCGTCGACGGAGCAGACGCTCGCCGCTGTGTCCATGGTGCTCAACGGCGGTGGTCTGGGCCAGCTCGAACCCATCGTAGAGGCGTTGAGTACCGCATTCACCGGCCGCGACGCAGATCTGCGAAGCCTGATTGAGCAATTTGACATCTTCGTCGGACACCTCAACGAACAAAAAGACGACATCATCGCGGCGATGGACAGCCTGAACAATATGGTGGGCAAGTTCGCCGATGAGAAGCCTGTGCTGGATAAAGCGTTGAACGCCATACCACGTGCACTCGAGGTTCTAGCGGACGAGCGTGAGAATCTCACAGAGACTTTTGGCAAGTTGGGCCAGATCGGCTCTCTCGCTGCGGATTCTGTTGACCAGATCAAAGAGAATCTGGTCAACGAACTTCGAGACGTCGGACCAGTGTTGCAGTCGCTGGCCGATGCCGGCCCGGCATTGACGCGATCACTCGACATGTTGGTGACCGTACCGTTTCCGAAATCGACGCTAGATAAGTGGATCAGGGGTGACTATGCGAACCTGACCGCTGTGGTTGATCTGACGTTGAGCCGTCTTGATGCCGGACTTTTCACCGGTACCAGATGGGAATGCGACTTAACCGAACTCGAACTGAAATGGGGCCGTACGATCGGCCAGATGCCGAGCCCGTGTACTGCCGGGGGCCCGGGCGTACGCGGGAATCCACTTGTCGCACCTTACCGATTCGATCAGGGACCGTAATATGCGCCTCAACAGAAGAACCAGAATTCAGTTGTCGATATTGGGCGTCGTCTCGCTGATCTCGATTACTGCAATGGTTGTCGTCTATATGCAGATCCCGACGACTTTCCTCGGGTTTGCTCGCTACACCGTGACAGTGCAACTGGACCAAGCCGGCGGCCTGTACGAGCGCAGTAATGTCAGCTATCGCGGTGTTGAAGTCGGCCGGGTCTTGGAGGTCCGCCTGACCGATAACGGCGCGGAGGCGAAGGTTCAGCTGAAGTCCGACGTTCCCATACCGGCTGACGTCGATGTCGAAGTGCACAGCGTATCGGCAATCGGAGAACAGTATATTGCGCTATTGCCGCGAAGCGATGATGGTGCGTTGTTGAAGAACGGGGATGTGATCGCCGCTGACAAGGTGCATATTCCGCCGGACATCAACTCATTATTGGCGGCAACAGACCGGGGCTTGGATGCAATCCCGGCCGACAATCTGAAGACCGTGGTTGATGAGAGCTACGTGGCCTTCGGTGGTTTGGGGCAGGAGCTGTCGGACCTGATCAAAGGCTCAACCGCGCTGGCCGCCGGCGCGCGAGACAACATCGAGTCGATCACCAACCTGATCGATCATTCAAAGCCATTGTTGGACAGTCAGACTCAATCGGCGGACGCCGCCCAGGCGTGGGCAGCCAATCTGGCAACAGTCACGGCTCAACTTCGTGACAACGACCCAGCAGTTCGAGATCTACTGCAGCAAGGCGGACGGGCCGCTGACGAGGTACGACAGTTACTCGACCGCGTTCAACCGACGTTACCCCTCCTGCTAGCTAACCTGGTCAGCGTCGGCCAGGTCGCGCTCGACTATCATGCCAACGTCGAGCAGCTCTTGGTGCTGCTGCCGCAGGTCGTCGCGAACGTCCAGTCGATCCTGGTACCGAACGCCTACTCGAAACAGGATTATGCGGGAGCCTTCCTGAGCTTCAACTTGAACCTCAACCTGCCGCCGCCATGCACCACCGGGTTCCTACCTATTCAACAACAGCGTGCGGCGAGCGACCTCGATTATCCGGACGTCCCAGACGGTGATCTCTATTGCCGTATACCGCAGGACTCGGCCATCACCGCGGTGCGCGGCGCGCGCAACTATCCGTGCGCGACACGGCCGGGCAAACGCGCGCCGACCGCCAAAATGTGTGAGAACGGCGAAGATTACGTGCCGCTGAACGACGGCTTCAACTGGAAGGGCGACCCAAACGCAACGTACTCGGGTCAAGATGTCCCGCAGCTGCGGGACGGTGCGACACCGCCCGCGTCAGAGGGATCCGCGCTAGCGGAGCAGTCACCGGGGCCGACTTCGCCCGTTGCCATTGCGGCGTACGACCCAGCGACGGGGACGTTCGTGGGCCCTGACGGACGAGTGCACACCCGAGGCGATCTCGCTCACGGTGCCAGAGAGGGGATGACGTGGGAACAGATGCTGACCCCGTGGAAGTGACAAGGGCCGACCAATCGCGCTCGACCAACATGGGTAAGGCACGGTATGGCGAGTCGGTGCCTATGGGGCATGCAAAGGCGATTGTCGAAGCGGAGGGTGAAGAGTCGGCCGCGGCCGCGGATCTTGCCGATGCCTCCGGCACTGCGATGACCGAGGCCGCCGGCAGTGCCTCCCCGAAAGGTCACGTGTCGCAGGGGAACCGATTCAGCTCCCGGAGGCACCTAGTGGCATCTATGGCATCGGTTCTGCTGGTGGGTGGGTTGTTAGTGCTCAACGGATGGCTCGGATACGAGGACTACCGAGAGCGCCAGGCCGGCCAGGAGCGCGAACGACTCGTCGAGGCGGCTCGGCAGGGTGCACTGGACTTGACCACCATCGGCTGGGAACACGCTGAAGCCGATACTGAGCGGATTCTGGCGACTGCGACAGGAACCTTCTACGATGACTTCAAGGAGCGATCGCAGGCGTTCGTCGACTTAGTCAAGAAGGCAAAGTCGAGTTCGAAGGGGACAGTAGCCGAGGCCGGCTTGGAATCTGAATCCACCGATGGAGCCGACGTTCTGGTCGCCGCCAGCGTCGACACCTCGAATGTCGGTGCTGAAGAACAGGAGGCAAGACATTGGCGAATGCGAATATCGGTAACCCGTGTCGGCGAAGACATCAAGATATCGAACGTCACTTTCATCCCGTAACTGCCGTGCTGCGAGATATTCACGAATTCGCGAGCGACCCGTGCGGGCGAGGCCGGATAGGAGTGTAGTTCGATGCGGAGCGAGACCGAGACAGTCGACGACGCTGAGCGAGAGATGGTCAAGCCACGAGATGTGTCGGCCGCCGACAGTTCAGAGCCGGGGGGACAACCGCAGAGATCACGGCGCGGTCGGGACGGTCGCGAAGCGACATCGCCCAGTGCGCGCCGAATGCGCAAACGGTCTCGCCTTGTGGTCTACGTGCTATTGTCCATCGTGGCCGTCGTGCTGGCTGCCGGAGCAGGATTCCTTGGGCAGCAGCGTATTTCGGCCGGCCTGACGGAGAACGCGCGCGCAGAGGCTGTTGCGGCCGCTGAAGAGGCGACGGTTGTGCTTCTGTCGTACAAGCCCGAAACTGTCGACCAAGACCTCGCGTCCGCCGAGGCTCTGATGACGGGTGACTTCAAGGAGTCCTTCGCGCAACTGGCGCGCGACGTGGTAGGCCCAGGCGCCCGTCAGCACCAAATATCGTCTGCTGCTCAAGTCCCTGCTGCGTCCGCCGTTTCGGTAACTCGTGACCGTGCGGTAGTGCTCGCATTTGTCAATCAGTCGGTCACGGTAGGCGAAAAACAACCCAGCGAGAGCTCATCCAGTGTTCGGATTGCTCTTGACAAGATCGGCGACCGCTGGCTGATATCCGATTTCAAGCCCGTGTGAGGAGCCTTAGAGGCGTGTTGAACATCAATGTTGGTGCGACCAAACCTGCACGAGACCTGACTCGGTGTAGAACCGCGATATTCGCCACCGCACTTCTTCCGCTCATCGCCGCGGCTGGGTGCTCGGCGGACCGATCCGCCGCGGACGCGCTGACCAGTCTGTCCCCCGGCGGTGGAAAGCTGACGATCGGAGATCGCGATTTCCACCGCATACACAACCTGAAATGCGGTGTCACGGAACATATTACGATACTAGAATCCTCGCAAGAGGAGTTCGAGATCAAGGCTATGGTGTCCACCATTGACTCGCCAACCGTCAAATGGGTTCGCCTTCGTGATGATAGCTTCGCGGGCAGTTACACCGAGGACCTGAGTGGGGAAGCCGAGGTGTCATTCAATGGTGCGGTATATCGAATCGTAGGTACCGCTACGGGATTCGATGGGAACAAGCCGCCCCGCCCCACAACAGAGGACTTCGTTCTCGACGCATTGTGCTAAAGCCAGAGGTATTGGACTTAATCGGAACCTTGATGGTGCCGAGGACATGCGATCTTGCGACGGGCTAATGAGCCAATTCGCGCCTGGTCATCGACGAGCTGCAACGTCAGACCTCGGTTGGGTGAAGTGCTCTTGATTTCAGGCGCCAGACATACGCACTGCAACCGCAAGCCCGCCTTCCCTCGCCCCGCCAGTTACCGCGGCGAAACCCTGCGCCGCAGCACCACCGGAACCCGCCAACCACTACACTGACCGCTGCTCACAGGTGAGAAATTTCGGCGAGCACACCTCGGGACTTTCGATGAGCGTGATCACAGAGGACGTCCCGGCCCGCTCGCGCGAGCTCCGCACCTGCAGACCCTCTGCGCGGCCGGCAGGCGGCGGTACGCGGAGCGGGCCAGCCCAATGGCACTGCACGCCAACCGTTCCGACATACTCAGCGTCTCTTAGAGCATGTCTACGGCGCGGCGCTTGGCAGCTGGGCTCAGAATTTTCCCTTCGCCGCCTCCCGCAGCGCGTCCTTTTTCGAGTTCGGCCTCGGCCAGCAGCCGCTTGAGGCGGAAGTTCTGCTCGCGCAGTTCCTTGAGCTCCTTCGTGCGTCGGTGTCCATGCCGCTATAGGTGCGTCGCCAGTTGTACAGCGTCGCCGGCGAGACCTGCAGCTGGGCGGCGATCTCCTCGCCGGTCTTGCCCTCGGCACCCAGCTCATCCGCGCGCCGCAACTTGCGCACGATGTCCTGCGCGGAATTTCGCTTGAGACCAGTCAGGTGTTCCATTGTCCCTTCCGGCCCGACTTCGGGCCGCAGGCCTCTAGATCCTCCCGGTCTCAACCACGGGGAACACGCCATCGACACTGGCTGGTCAGCCCCACAGGTAAAGAGATATGAGAAGCGCGAAAAGAATCAGGCAGTACGCTTCAAGTGCGGCTCTCAGCCCAAAAACAGCGTCCTGGAGTTCCATGAAGTAAAGGCCGATCATCCGGATCTTAAAAACGGCAACCACCATAATAACGATGCTGGCGGGAACATGTTTATCGGAGCCGAATCCGTGCTCGACGCCGAGCATCCAGGATATCAGCGTCAGTACGGTTAGGACGCCCCAAGTCAGCGTGACCCTATCTCGCAGTAGTACATTCACGATTACCTCACCAAGTATAGAAGGGGGAAAATGACGATCCAGAGCAAATCGACCAGATGCCAGAAGCATGCGCCGCCCTCGAGAAGAGCGGTCTTGCCACGAGTGGACCGTTGATTGCAATACGACTGCGCAATGACCAACAGTACGCCGAGACCGACAAGCACATGGAACAGGTGTATGCCGGTGATGACGTAGTAGTAGGTAAAGAATTCGTTGGTACTCGGTGTCAGCCCAGCAGCAACCTTGGTGCTGTATTCGATTGCCTTTATCAGGACGAAACACGCGCCGACCCCGGCAGCCGCAAGTGTCAACGGGCGGGTGAGTTGGGCAAGCTGTGGGTCGCGGCGGGACTTCACGGCGAACACCACCAATAGCGAGCTAGTTAGTAGCACAAGGGTATTGATCGCGCCCCAATGACGGTTCAGCAGATTCTGTGACTCCGCGAACTGAGTGGGGTGCGCAGCGCGCGAATTCAGATAGACGATGAACAGAATGGTGAATACGGCCATGTCGCCGAAGATCAGAATCCACAGACCAGGCTCCCCCGGTATGCGACTACGGGCGCTCGGTGCGTCTTCTGGTTGATTTCTTACCCCATATATGGTGTCGGTCATGCCAGTTCCTTCTCTATGGGTTCGCTCACGCGCTGGAGGGGTTCGGTGCTGGGAGTTTCGAGTTGTTTGATGGCTCTCAGCATGACTGTTGACATCGAGACCATCCAGATGAAGAACACCCCGAGCGGAACCAGGTAGGCGAACACGCCACTCCAAGAGAAGGGCCCGTCCTTGAAGAAGGACATCAGGCCGCCGGCAACCGAACACAGCGCGGTCCATAAACACAAGTACCCGGCCCAACGGGGGAACACGGGCTCGGCCGAGTTGTCGGTCAATATCGTCCATCCCGTTACGACAAGCCAAATCATCAGGGGTGGCCAGGGATAGAGAAAGAGGAACCAGCCGATATCGCTGATCGAGACAGTGATGTCCGGGGCGATCTCACCGGGTCGGAACGCCGCGATGGCCCACATCATGGGAATGAACAGCACGATGACGAGCACCGCAGCGATGCAGGTCACCTGCGTGTAGGTAATGACCGACGAGTGACCTTTCACGTGACGCGTAAGCGAGGCGAGCGCGCATCCCCACAGCGACACGAAACTGAAGCCGGTAACCATAAGGAAGCAACCGATACGGATCGGACCGATATCGGCGATATAGCGGGCGACAACGGCTTCACTGGAGTCCATTGCGGAAGGCGGTATCACCAGACCGGACAAGATGTAGCCGCCTCCGAAGAGGAGGAGCATGCTGATGAGACCGGCCCAGATCGCGATCTTCTCTGCGCGCAGGTCGAGCGATTCGGTCATTTACTCTCCCAATGCCTTATATAGCGGGTCATTACGATCCGTTGTGCCAAAATGAATTTCGTCAGCTGGCCATTGATCCCACATCTGCGCAGTAGGCGCCGACATCCGGGAGTAGTCAAAAACCACCCGCCGGTGCGCGATCGCCCATCGCCCGTTCCGCTTTTCGAAGCGGTCGATGAAGCGTCCGCCCACAAGTGCGTCCGGTTGCGTCGGGTCTGCATGCCGACGCACCATTGGGTTGTAGAGGTATGACTCGACGTGCGCCACATCGCCCTCACGCTCGATCAACGTGTTGGTCATGACATGTTGCATGATTCCGAACTCGGATTGCGGGCCGCGGAACTGATGTATCAGCTCGGTGAAACCTTCGAGATTGCCGTTGAATATCCCGTGCTCGTCGATCGCGTCGGGGTGGTAACAGGACAAGACCAGATCTAGGTCATAGCGATCGATCCCACGGCTGTATCGGTATAAGCAGTCCCGTATCTGTTCGCGCGCCCAAAGCTCCTCGACGATTGCGGGCGTGTCCAACGCCACGCCGGCCCCTTGTTCACGTGGCGACGTCAACCCGTGCCCTCCCGTTCGTGTAAATGTCGAATAGTTAGCAGAGAATACGTGGGTCGCGCCGGGTGGTCAACCAGTTGTTCTGATCCGTCGCAACCGGTGGCAGCTGGGAGGCGGACCCGCGTGGTGTCCCTGTTCGCGTCGCATGTTTACGCAGCTGTCTTCGACTAACTGTCTGAACTGTTAGTCAGTTTCGGCATGATGGACGACAGATGGTGGCCAAGTGAAGGGAAAGATCGGACGGTTGGTTGTCGGGTTAGCCACAGGGCGAAGGCCTCAAGATTTATCGCATGTTGGCAACTACTAAAACATTGGACATTTCGGCAGGTGTGACGTGGCCGGAAGCGGTCCACGTTGCAGGTTCCACGGGAGCCGTGCCCCGCACCGATGAGGCTCGAAGCGAGGCGCGAGAGCGTCTCCTGGTCCGTCGATCACCTGCGCAACATCGGTTTCAGGTGCGCGAAGCACGTCAACGAAATGTCATCAAGCCACGCTTTTCGGCTCTGTGGCCCGTGTCCAGGTGGGCGTGATCGTTGATAGACATCACCGAAGTGCCGGTTCGTCCCACGATCAGTTTCGTGATGGATGCATTAAGCATCGTGCGCGACAACTGAATCCAGGACCGCGCATCCATGCCTAATAGATTCGCTGTGACATGGCTGATGGTGCCCGCCGAAGACACGACGAGGACTGACCTCCCTGATACAGCATGCCGTTGGACCGTCATAAGCGCTGCGGTGCAACGTTGGCGGTATTGCGCGTATGTCTCAGTTCGAAAATCGTCGTCCACTCCGGCGCATTCCGTCCACCGCGAAAGCCGATCGTCAACCAGGCGCTGGAGTTCCCGACCGCCGGTCGTTGCGGCCACACCGCCGCCACCCAGGACTGCGTCGAGATCGTATTCGTTCCACTGCGGATCGGTGTTTTCCGAGAAGTCGCCGCCAAACCGCTCCATCACGATGTGGAGAGTTTCCCGTTGCCGATCGATTTCGCCCGAGACAGCCCAGTCAAAGCTGTCGACGCGGCGCGCCAGCGCTGCGGCCGCCAGCCTTGCTTGTTCCCGGCCAAGAGGAGTCAGACCGTGACCTGGTAATGATGAGCCCGGCATAGATCCGTATGATTCGACGGGCGCCTGGCCGTGCCGAAGAAGGTAGATGACTCCCACGGCAGCATTATGCCGGTCCCACGACGCCTCGGAAGGGTCGCCCGCCGCGGCGGTGACCTTCGCGTTGTTCCGATGCATCAGCACCTGGAATGTGGCAGAACTCAATTCGTCGGCCCGCAAGGACGGTGACCGTTAGTGGACCGTTGTGGCCTGCGGCGCGAATATCGACGACGAGTGCACGGCGGTACTCTGGATTTGAGGTACACCGATGGCCGCACGAGTTCACCTCGTGTCCGGCGATCGTGTCGCGCCTCCGGTGAGACGCGTATCAGAATTCAACCCAGTCGCTGCGCGAACGTCCCGACCCGGGCGATGAACCGGTCGAAGAATCCTGTCGGGTCGACGTGAACACCGACGTGCGCATTGGGCTCCCGGCCCCACCGGTGGCTCCAGTCGGCGATGGTCATACCCCGCGTCAACGTCCCCGTGAGCTCGACACCTAGTGTGGTAGCACGATATTCGACGAGGTCGGGATCCAGTGCCACGGCGGCGGCCAGCGGGTCGTGCAGATGGGCGAGGTAGCCCTCGTTCTGGTCGAAGTGGAACTCGAAGTAGAACCTCATCGCGTCTTCGAGCACCGCGATCAACGGGTTGGACGCCGTCGATCTCGTGCCGCGGCCGTCGCGTTCGCTCATCGGGGTCGACGACGACCGAGCCTCCTCGGCCAGCCGGGCCAGCAGTGCCGGCGTCATCGCGATGTGCTCGGTCAGGTTCAGCCCCAACACGATCGGAAGATGCCCGGGCGGGTTCTCGGACCAGGCCGCGAACACTTCGGCGGCGGCTTCGGGGTCGACGCTGATGTTCCACTCGGCGACCGGCGTGGTGTTGCCCCGGTAGTCGAAGGCGCCGCCCATGATCACCAGTCGGCGCAGCATCCCGGGCAGCGCCGGTTCCCTGCGCAGCGCCAGCGCCAGGTTGGTCAGCGGGCCGGTGGCCACCCCGACCAACTCGCCGGGAAACTCGCGGGCCGCTCGGATCCAGGCCTCGGCGGCGTCGTAATCGGTGAGCGTCCGGTCGGTGGCGGGCAGTCGGGCATAGCCCATGCCCTCGGGACCGTGGGTGTCCTCGGCCGTCCGCAGCGGTGTGCTCAGTGGCTGCTCGGAGCCCTTCGACACCGGAACGTCGCCCATTCCGCACAGGTCCAGCAGGGCGAGGTTGTTGCGGCAGACCTGTTGCACCGCAACGTTACCCGCGGTCGAAGCGATTCCCACCACCCGGGCGTCGTCGCTGGCGAACAGGTACACCAACGCCATCGCGTCATCGACGCCGGTGTCGACGTCGACGAAGACAGGATTCATCCCGCCAACGATAGGGCCCCGTCGGTCACCAATGCACTCCGGGCACCAGCCGCACCGCCCGCTTGACCGGGCCGGGGACGCGCAGCGGCGTCACCGTGCGCGACGGCCGCCTGGGGCGTCGCGCCGTCGGCTCGGTCGGCTCGAAGGTCTCCCCGCGCGCCGCGGCGGAGTCGGGGTAGCCGAGGTAAAGCTGATGCAGGATGCGTCGGGACAGCTTCGGCGTCAGATAATTACCGAAGTCGGCGAGCGTACCCAGCGGGGTGTCGATGCGTGCGGGCTTTTCCACCAGGCCGCGCACCACCATCGCCGCGGCGTGTTCGGCGCTGATCGCCGGCACCGGGTTGAGACGGCGGGACGGCACGATCATCGGCGTGCGCACCAGCGGCATGTGAATATTGGTGAACGTGATGTGATCGGACAGGGTCTCGGTGGCCACCACGTCGGCGAACGCGTCCAGTGCCGCCTTGGTCGGCAGGTAGGAACTGTACTTCGGATTGCGTGCCTGCACACCGGCGCTCGACACGTTGACCACGTGGCCGAACCGGCGTTCACGCCAGTGCGGAAGCATCGCGAGCACCATCCGCACCGCGCCGAAGTAGTTCACCGCCATCACACGTTCGTAGTCGTGCAACCGGTCGGTGGAGGCGATCACCGAGCGTCTGATGGACCGGCCCGCGTTGTTGACCAGATAGTCGACGTGACCGAACCGGCCCAGGATGTCCTTGATCGTGTGCTCGACCGAGGTGGAGTCGGTGACGTCACAGGTGAACGCGTAGGCCCGCCCACCGGCCGCACGAATCTCGGCGACCAGCTCGTCGAGCGCTTCTGCGTTGCGCGCCAACGCGAATACCGTTGCGCCGCGTTCGGCGACGGCGATCGCCGAAGCGTGCCCGATGCCGCTGGAGGCGCCCGTGATGATCACGTGCCGGCCCACGAGCGGCCCGGCCGGATCGTCGCGGCGGGCGCGGTCGGGATCGAGATGCGCGGCCCAGTACCGCCACAGCCTGCCCGCATAGGACTCGAACTCCGGCACCGTTATCCCGGTGCCGTGCAACGCTTCGTCGGTGTTGGCCCGCGTGAACCTCGGGCGCAGGTCGACGACATCGAGGATCTCCGGTGGCACCCCCAGTTGGGTCGCCGCCATGTTGCGCAGCACCTTGGCACGGCCGGTGGCGTGGGTGACCGGCACCGCGGTGGCGCGCGGTAGCGACCCGCGCAGCGGCGGCAACCCGGCCGCCTTGGCCACCCCGCGGTAGATACCGCGCAGCCCAATAGTTTTCGGCGCGGTGAGGTGGAAGGTCTGCCCGTCGCGGCCCTCCGCGTGCATGATCGCCACGAGGGCGTCGGCGACGAAGTCGACAGGGACGATGTTTGTGCGGCCGGTGTCGGGAAGCAGCATCGGGGTGAATTTGGGCAGCCGGGCGAACTTCGCCAGCACGCCGAAGAAGTAGTAGGGCCCGTCGACCTTGTCCATTTCGCCGGTCTGCGAGTCGCCGACCACCACCGCGGGGCGATACACCCGATAGCGCAACCCGTGCGCCTCACGGACCAGCAGTTCGGCCTCGAACTTCGTCTGGTGATAGGGGGTGGGCAGGTCCTGGCCCACATCGAAATCGTCCTCGCTGAACTCGCCGCGGTAGTTGCCGGCGACCGCAATCGAGGACACGTGGTGCAGCGTCGCGCCCAACCGCGCGGCCAGGTCGACCACCGCACGGGTGCCCTGGACATTGGCGGCGCGCTGGTCGGCGGCCGGGGCGGTCATGTCGTAGATGGCCGCGCAGTGCACGACGTGGTCGACGTCGCCGAGGTCGGCGACGACCTCGCCGGTGAGCCCCAGGTCCGGCGCGGTGAGGTCGCCGACCAGCGCGTTCACCCGATAACCCCAGTCGGCGGCCAGCTGTTCGAAGCGCGAGAGGGACCCGCGACGCACCAGGACCCACACCTCGGCGTCCGGGCGCTGAGCCAGTAGTCGCGCCACCACGCGGCGGCCAATAAACCCGGTACCGCCGGTAACGACATAGCGCATGCGAGCAATGGTCACCCCTCGTCGGCCATACGTCAATACCCATGCGCCAAGCAGCGGAAGCGGTAGCGTCCGCCTATGTCGATCGACCCGAACGCCGTAGGCGCCAAGACCGAACCGCAACTCTTCGAATGGACCGACCGAGACACGCTGCTGTACGCGCTCGGGGTCGGGGCCGGCACCGACGATCTGGCGTTCACCACCGAGAACAGTCACGGGATCGAGCAGCAGGTGCTGCCCACGTTCGCCGTCATCGCCTGCCTACCGTTCGCCGCGGCGGCCAAGATCGGCTCGTTCAACTTCGCCATGCTGCTGCACGGTTCTCAGGCGATCCGGCTGTACGAACCGCTGCGGCCGGCGGGCAAGCTCAGCGTCGTCGCCGAGGTCGCCGACATCCAGGACAAGGGGGAGGGCAAGAACGCGATCGTCATGCTCAAGGCGACCGGTACCGATCCCGATACGTCGAAGGTGGTGGCCGAGACGATGATGACGGCGGTGATCCGGGGTGCAGGCGGCTTCGGCGGGCAACCCGGTCAGCGTCCGGCTGCACCCGAAATCCCCGACCGCACACCGGACTCGACGATTTCTCTGCCCACCCGCGAGGACCAGGCGCTGATCTATCGGCTGTCGGGCGACCGCAACCCGCTGCACAGCGATCCGTGGTTCGCGCGCGAGATGGCCGGTTTCCCAAAGCCGATCCTGCACGGCTTGTGCACCTACGGGGTGGCCGGGCGCGCGCTGGTGTCCGAGCTCGGCGGCGGTGACGCCACCAAGGTCAGTGCGGTGGACGCCCGGTTCACCTCGCCGGTGTTTCCCGGTGAGACGTTGACGACGTCGATTTGGCGCACCGAGGCCGGGCGTGCGGTGTTCCGCACCGAGGCGGCCCACCCGGACGGCTCGAACAGCCGCGTCGTTCTCGACGACGGTGCCGCGGAGTTCACCGGCTGACTTTTCGGCAAAAGCGGGAGCGACGGCCGTCACCGCTTGTCAGGATTGAGCGATGAAGGTGCTCGTGGGCTATCTGGCGACGGCCGGCGGCGCCGATGCGCTCGCGCTCGGTGTTCGTCTTGCGCGCACCCTCGATGCGCAACTCGAACTGTGCATGGTGCTGCCGCCCGACTACCGGGTGGTGCCCGGCGTCGTGCTGCCGGGCGGTTACGAGCAGCTTCTCGCCGAACAGGCCCAGGAATGGCTCGACGAAGCCTGTAAGTCGGTGCCCGGCGAGATCGCCACGGACAGCCATGTCCGTTTCGACGAATCAGCGGCCGAGGGGCTGATCAAGGAGAGCTCCCGGCTCGGAGCCGACGTCGTGGTGGTGGGCGGTACCGGCGGAGGCCTGATCGGCAGGCTCACCCTGGGATCGGTCGTCAATGAGCTGTTGCATTCCTCGCCGGTGCCGGTCGCGGTGGCGCCGCGGGGGCTTCGGGAGTCGTCGGTGGATCGGGTGCGGGAGGTGACGTGCGCCCTCGGTGAGCGGCAAGGTGCGGATCTGTTGTTACAGAACGCAGTCAGATTCAGCCGGGCTGCGGGCAGTCCGTTGCGGTTGGTTTCGCTGGTGGCGCTCGACCCGGTGTTCGGCGCGCTGCGTGGCGACGACGACGCCATCCGGCAGCGGGCGCGAGAGCATGCCGAGCAGATCCTCGACGCCGCCAAAAGTGAGCTGCCCGAGGAGATTCCGGTCACGTCCACGGTCGTCGACGGTACGACCGTGGAGGATGCGGTCGCGAAGCTCGCCTGGCGGGACGGGGATGTGATCATGGTCGGCTCCAGTCGGCTCAGCGCGCCGCGGCGACTGTTCCTCGGCTCGACCGCGGCCAAGATGTTGCGGGTGCTCGAGGTGCCGATCGTCGTCGTGCCGAGGGATCAGTTGGGACGGGACGAACTGCCTTAGCGAGTCTGATGTCGTATCGGCCGTGTTGTCGATCGTGACGATTTCGGTGCTCGTGGCACCACCCCGCCATGCCAAAACCCCTGTTAACCGCATTCTGGTACCGCAAACTCTTGTTGCGATTTCAATAACCGCTTCACGGCTACCGGTTATTTTTGACTGCATCGTTAATAACGCTGCTAACCTGCCGCTCCAGAGATTGGTTCTCGCGAGGGGTGGTCTGTCATGCGCGAATTGGCATCCAAACCAGAAAGTCACAGGGCGAGGCGGCGGCGGGCCGCTCGGCGTGACAGGAAGAGGTTCAAGAAGCTCGCTTTGATGAGCGCGAGCACAGCAATGACTGCTGCGCTTGCCCTGACGCCCAGCGCCGCCGAGGCGGCGACGAGTTCCACCTATACCGTCGGTCTCCCGTTGGGGATCACGATTCCGGGCACGACGACGTTGTCGACGGACCCGTTGGGCATCAACAACGCCCTCGTCGCAACCCACGACACCGACCCACTGGTCTTCCCCAACCTTCCCAATCCGTTCTGGGGTCTGCCCAACCTGTTGGTGTGGAACAACAATCCCCTTGCCGTGGGCAACGGGACGACATATCTGACGAACGTCAACGTCGTCGCCTACGGCCAGGGGTCCTATGCCATGTCGCAGGCTTACCGGGCGATGTTGGACAGCGCCAACGGCAATACCCGCGCCGGTTTCGACCCGGTGCAGGGCGCTGGGCCGCGATTGAATGACCCTGCGGTGGTGACGATTACGGGTTTCAACCCGCCCACGCCGAATGAGGGCGTACCGCCGGCCTATGTCGTCAACGATCCCGGCTTCCTCCTTGACCAGGAGCTGCTGGTGGTGGCGCTGCTGCGCAACCCGACTCGGGGCAACGGTGGCCTCTACACCCGGCTTCCGGTCATCACCAGCGTGCTGTTCGGAGTGCCGCCGAACGAAATCGTCACGCCCGAACGTCAGAACTTCTCCGTCGACGGTCGCACTTACACCGTCGGCCTCACCGACCTCACCTGGGCGTTCGACCTGTTCTCCGACGCTCCCGCGACCGCGAACCCGCTCGCCTGGGCCAATTCGATTGCCTCGGCGATTTTCCTGACGAACCTGCTGGACCCGTCGGCACTTCCGGTCTTCGTCCCGTACGTCGCTGCCGACGGGACGATCTACGGCACCATCATGCCGCCGGATGGCCAGATGCCACTGTTGGCGCCTGTGCGACTGCGCACTGACCTGCTCAGTCTCGTTGTCGGTCAAGCGGTCCCGAATCCGATCTCGACGGCCCTCAATCCGATCACGCAGATGTTGGTGAACACCGCCTACCCGGATTGGGTTCGCAACCCAGACGGCACCTACGGGCGGACGCTGGAGCGGCCCGACGAGTTGATCCCGTTCGGGACACCGACAATGACCTTCCAGGACATGCTGTACCTACCGGGGGACGGCATCCTGCTGTTGGGGATGGGGCTGGGGAACGCGACCACCGAGTCGCTGCAGTTCGGCTACGGCGCGCTGGCAGGCCTTTTCAATCAGCCCATCGATCCGAACGTGATGCAGGCCTTGGCGGTGCCGGGGGACATCATCTCGACAGCGAGCAGATTCGTCGGCGACGCGGTGACGGAGGTGTTGACCGGTATCGGCGGGCCGTTGCTTCCCGACACGTATCCGCCGGATTTGATTGCGCCGCTGCGCGAAATCGTGGCCGGATTGACGGCAGGTCTGCCGGCGGGTCCGACGACTCTCTCACAGAGCCCGCTCGCGTGCGCCCCGTTCCTGTCCGGTCTGGATCAACTCGGCGTCGTCCGGTTGTTCGACCAAGTTCTCGCCGGCATCCAGTCCGGCGCCCCCATCATCGGTCCGGGCGGTTGGCTGATCGGCAACGGCCTCAGTGCGGACGCCAACTGTACGGGCTCCGACTGCGACGGCGGAAACGGCGGATTGCTGTTCGGGAACGGTGGCGCCGGCGCAAACGGCGGCAAGGGCGGCAATGCCGGCCTGTTCGGTACGGGCGGCCGCGGCGGCGACGGGACCGACCCCGGCGCCAACGGCGGCGACGGCGGCTTCGGCGGGGCCTCGGCAATGGCGGTGACGGCGGCGACGGTGCGCGGGGCGGCGACGGCGTCTACGGGGTCTCGGCGGCCCAAGTCGGCGGCAACGGCGGCAACGGCGGCACCGCGGGTCTGTTCGGCAACGGCGGCTCCGGTGGCCTCGGCGGTCCGGGTGGCAACGGCGCGCACGGGGTCAACGGCGTATGGGACGGCGTGTCGAAGGCCCCCAACGGCCAGAACAACGTGCTCGCTCCGCTCAACAACGCCTCCGTCGGAGGCGCCAACGACAACGAAGCCGGCGGTAACGGCGGGACGGGGCTGGCTCTGGGCGGAGCCAACAACCCGCTCAGCGTCACCGGGGGCCCAGGCGGTGTCGGTGGTGCGGGCGGCGGCGTCGCCGGGCCGGGCGGCACCGGCGGGACCGGTGGCCAGGCGCAGGTGAACTTCAATCTCCTGGGCGGGCCGACGGCCACCGGCGGCCCCGGCGGCCGGGGCGGTGACGGCATGGCCCCCGGCGCCGACGGCGGCGACGGCGGCACTGGCGGCAACGCGATCGCCGGCGCCGGCCCGAACGCGAGTACGTCGGGAATCGCCCGAGCCGGTAACGGCGGTCGCGGTGGCGACGGCGCGGATGGCGCAGCGGGCCAGGACGCAGCGGCCGGAGGTAAGGGCGGAAACGGCGGCGGCGGCGGACTGATCGCCGGCAGCGGCGGCAGCGGCGGTGGCGGAGGCGTCGGCGGGATCGGCGGCGACGGGGACACGGGCGGCGACGCCGGCGACGGCGGCGACGGAGGCAACGCGACTGGCTCCACGGCAGCCAACCGGAAGTTCCCGGGCATGGGCGGTCAACCCGGCATCGCCGGCGGTGGTGGCCCGGCTGGTTCCGGTGGCGCGGCGGGCGCCGGCGGGGCCGGCGGCACCCGAGGTCTGGTGGGTACGACGGGCTCTACGGGCTCACCGGGCACTCCCGGCCAGGGCGGCACCGACGGTGACCCCGGCGCCCCCGGCAGCCCGGGCGATCCGGGCTCATAGCCCGAGCTCATCGCACCGCGGCTATGCGCGAAGGTGGCACCTGACATATCGAACACCAGTTCGATAGACTTGCTCCCATGGGCTGGCACACCGGACCGCCGAGCTGGACCGAGATGCAGCGGGTGCTGGAGGGCAAACCGCGCCGAGCGGGCTGGCCGATCGACGAGCTGGTCGGGGAGTATCACCACGACAACGAGCAGATCGGGGACGGCGGGGACAGTCCGGCCTGGTCGCGCAAGCGTGGGGCGTATCAGGCGTTCGACGTGGAGCGGGCGGCCTCGACGGTGCCCTATGCCGAACTGCACGCGCACTCGGCGTACAGCTTCCTCGACGGCGCCAGCACGCCGGAGGAACTCGTCGAAGAGGCCGTCCGGCTCGATCTTCGGGCGATCGCGCTGACCGACCACGACGGGCTCTACGGGGTGGTGCGCTTCGCCGAGGCCGCCAAGGAACTGGAGATGTCGACGGTGTTCGGCGCCGAACTGTCCCTCGGCGGAGGTGACCGGACCGAAGACCCCGACCCGCCGGGTCCGCATCTGCTGGTGCTGGCCCGCGGTCCGGAAGGCTACCGGCGGCTGTCGCGCGAGCTCGCCAAGGCGCATCTGGCCGGGGGTGAGAAGGGCAAGCTGCGCTATGACTACGACGCGCTGACCGAAGCGGCGGGCGGCCACTGGCACATCCTCACCGGATGCCGTAAAGGTCATGTCCGCCAGGCGCTTTCGCACGGCGGCCCCGATGCGGCCGCCGAGGCGCTGGCCGATCTGGTGGACCGGTTCGGCGCGGACCGGGTCAGCGTCGAACTCACCCACCACGGGCAGCCCTGCGACGACGAACGCAACGCGTCTCTGGCTGACCTGGCGCCGCGCTTCGGCCTGAGCGTGGTGGCCACCACCGCCGCGCACTTCGCCGAGCCCTCTCGCGGCCGATTGGCGATGGCCATGGGGGCGATCCGCGCCCGGCACTCCATGGACCAGGCCGCCGGTTACCTTGCCCCACTGGGCGGTTCGCATCTGCGCTCCGGAGCGGAGATGGCGCATCTGTTCGCTCACTGTCCTGAAGTGGTGACGGCGGCGGCCGATCTCGGCGAGCAGTGTGCGTTCGGGCTTGCGCTGATCGCGCCGCAGTTACCGCCGTACCCAGATGTACCGTCCGGGGAAACCGAAGACAGTTGGCTGCGCCACCTCGTCATGGTGGGGGCTAGGCGCCGATACGGCGCGCCGCAGCAGGCGCCGCGGGCCTACGCGCAGATCGAGCACGAACTCAAGGTCATCGAGGCACTCAAGTTTCCCGGCTACTTCCTGGTGGTACACGACATCACCCAGTTCTGCAGACAGAACGACATCCTGGCCCAGGGTCGGGGGTCGGCCGCCAACTCCGCGGTCTGCTACGCCCTCGGCGTCACCAACGTCGACCCCGTGGCCAACGAACTGCTCTTCGAGAGGTTCCTGTCTCCGGCCCGCGACGGACCACCCGACATCGACATCGACATCGAATCCGACCTGCGCGAGAAAGCGATCCAATACGTCTACGACCGCTACGGCCGCGACTACGCGGCCCAGGTCGCCAACGTCATCACCTACCGCGGCCGCAGCGCGGTCCGCGATATGGCCCGCGCGCTGGGATTCTCCCAGGGCCAGCAGGATGCCTGGAGCAAACAGCTCAGTCAATGGGGGAACCTGGCCGAAGCCTCGCACACCGAGGACATTCCCGAGCAGGTCATCAATCTGGCCAAACAGATCTCGAACCTGCCGCGGCACATGGGCATCCACTCCGGCGGCATGGTGATCTGCGACCGTCCGATCGCCGATGTGTGCCCGGTGGAGTGGGCACGCATGGAGAACCGCAGCGTGCTGCAATGGGACAAAGACGACTGCGCGGCAATCGGATTGGTGAAGTTCGACATGCTCGGTCTGGGCATGCTCTCCGCCCTGCACTACTGCATCGACCTGGTCTGCGAGCACAAGGGCATCGATGTCGACCTGGCCAAACTGGACCTGTCCGAGCCCGCGGTCTACGAGATGCTGCAGCGCGCCGACTCCGTCGGGGTGTTCCAGGTGGAGTCCCGCGCGCAGATGGCCACCCTGCCGCGGCTCAAACCGCGGGTGTTCTACGACCTGGTGGTCGAGGTCGCGCTGATCCGGCCCGGACCGATCCAGGGCGGCTCGGTGCACCCGTACATCAAGCGCCGCAACGGTCAAGAGCCCGTCACCTACGAGCACCCGTCGATGGAGCCAGCACTGCGAAAGACATTGGGGGTGCCGCTGTTCCAGGAACAACTCATGCAGCTCGCGGTGGATTGTGCCGGGTTCACCGCCGCCGAGGCCGACCAACTGCGCCGAGCGATGGGCTCTAAGCGCTCGACCGAGCGGATGCGCCGGCTGCGGGGCAGGTTCTACGACGGAATGCGTCAGCGCCACGGCATCACCGGTGAGGTGGCCGACCGGATCTACGAGAAACTGGAGGCCTTCGCCAACTTCGGCTTCCCGGAAAGTCATTCGCTGAGCTTTGCGTCGCTGGTGTTCTACTCGTCGTGGTTCAAGCTGCATCATCCGGCGGCGTTCTGCGCGGCGCTGCTGCGCGCGCAGCCGATGGGCTTCTACTCGCCGCAGACGCTGGTGGCCGACGTCCGCAGGCACGGCGTCACCGTGCACGGTCCGGACGTCAACGCCAGCCTCGCGCACGCCACGCTGGAGAACCGGGGCGCCGAGGTGCGGCTGGGTTTGGGCGGCGTCCGTCACATCGGCGACGAACTGGCCGAGCGGATCGTCGACGAACGAAAAGCCCACGGGCCGTTCACCTCTCTGCTGGACCTGACGCAGCGGATCCAGTTGAGTGTGCCGCAGACCGAGGCGTTGGCCACCGCGGGGGCGCTGGGCTGCTTCGGGATCACCCGCCGCGAAGGTCTGTGGGCCGCAGGGGCGGCCGCCACCCAGCGGCCCGACCGGTTGCCGGGCGTGGGGTCGTCGTCGCATGTCCCGACGCTGCCCGGGATGACCGAACTGGAGTTGGCCGCCGCCGACGTGTGGGCCACCGGCATCTCACCCGACAGTTATCCCACCCAGTTCCTGCGCGAGAACCTCGACGCGCTCGGCGTGGTGCCCGCCGACCAACTGCTGGACGTCCCCGACGGCACCCGGGTGCTGGTGGCCGGCGCGGTGACGCACCGGCAGCGGCCCGCCACCGCGCAGGGCGTCACATTCCTCAACCTCGAGGACGAGACCGGGTTGGTCAACATTCTGTGTTCGCGCGGCGTCTGGGCCCGTCACCGCAAGCTGGCGCAGACGGCGCCGGCGCTACTGGTTCGCGGTCAGGTGCAAAACGCGACCGGCGCGGTCACCGTCGTCGCCGACCGGATGGACAAGCTCACCTTGGCGGTCGCCTCCAAGAGCCGCGACTTCCGCTAGCCCGCTACCGTGGACCGGTGGCGCGATCGCTGGTCTTCCTCGTCGGCGCCGGGACCGCGCTCATCGCCTGCTGTTACGGCTTCGCCCGGTTCACCTACGGCCTGTTCGCGCCGGTGTTCGCCGACGAATTCGACCTCACCCCCACCCTGGCGGGGGCGATCGGCGCCGGAAGCTACATCGGGTACTGCGCGGCGATCATCGCGAGCACCCTGCTCACCGAACGACTCGGCGCCCGGCGGGTAGCCGTCACCGCCGGGGTGGTTGCGACAGTGGGTATTTCGATCGTCGCCGCGGCGCCGTCGGCGTGGGTGCTGGCCGCCGGGATCCTCGTCGCCGGGTGCAGCACCGGAATCGCCTCGCCACCGCTGGCCGCCGCGGTGGCTCGGCACGTCCCACCCGACAAGGCCGACCGCGCCCAGACGGTCGTCAACGGCGGAACGGGTGTCGGGGTCGTGCTCTCCGCGCCGGTCGCCCTGCTGATGCTGGATCAGTGGCGCGCCGCGTGGGCCGTGTACGCGGTGATTGCGGCGCTGGTCACGATCTTCCTTGCCCGCGCCGTCCCGTCGTCACCGCGCGAGACGTCCGGGTCTCGGTCGCACCGGCGCTGGCGCGACGGCACTCTCGGTCTACTGACCGCATCGCTGTTGACGGGGATCGGCAGCGTCGCGGTGTGGACGTTCGGCCGTGACCTGATCATCACCGCTGGCGCCGACGCCACCCAGTCGACGCTGATGTGGATCGTGCTCGGCGCGGCGGGCATCGCCGGAGCCTTCGCCGGCGACGCCGTCCAACGCATCGGCCTGCGCAGGGCCTGGATAGTGGCCACCGTGGCGATGGCCGCCGCGTCGGTGCTGCTGGCCGCCGCCCCCGCCGTGCCGGCCGCGATCCTGTTGGCGGCCACGATGTTCGGCGGCGCCTACATCGCGCTGACCGGGCTGGTCCTGCTGTGGGGTGTGCGGATCTACCCCGACAGCGCGTCGTTCGGGGTCGGGCTGTCGTTCTTCACTCTCGCCGCCGGGCAGGCCCTGGGCGCGCCGGCGGCGGGTGCGCTGATCGACGCCGTCGGCGCCAGAACGGCGGTCGTGGTGATCGCACTGCTCGGCCTGTGCGCCGTCGCGGTGCGGCCTAGCTCGGCGTCGTCCACACCTTGTCGACGTTGATCTTCAGCCGGGTGCTGTAGGCGGCCAGGAACTCGTCGCTGAAACCGATGCGCGCGGCCAGCTCACCGTACTTGGCGCGATACTGGTCGTCTCGCAACGGATTCGAATCCTCGGCATCGATCGTCGCGACCCCGCCGACCGCGACGACGCCGCTGCCGTTGCCGTCGGAGTCCAGGTTCAGGCTCACCCGCGGATGCGACTTGATGTGTCTGACCTTCGCGGCGTGCGGTTCGGTGTAGACGACGACGTTTGTGCCGTCGAAGTAGAACCACACCAGTCGCGGAACCGGCTGACCGGACTTCGCGACCGTGGTCAACCAGCCGAACTGGCCGGAGGTCAACCGATCGGACACCTCTTGCGGAAATTCCACTGCCATGAGGCAAATGTAGTCTCCAGAAATGGCCTTGAATCTGTCCGTCGATGAAGTGCTCACCACCACGCGCTCCGTGCGCAAGCGGCTGGACCTGGAGAAGCCGGTGCCCCGAGAGGTGCTGCTGGAATGCCTCGAGTTGGCCCTGCAGGCGCCGACGGGCTCCAACGCGCAGGGCTGGCAGTGGGTGTTCGTCGAGGATCCGGCCAAGAAGAAGGCGCTCGCCGAGATCTACCGCACCAATTGGAGCACCTACCGGCAGATGCCCGATCCCGAATACGCCGAGGGCGACACCCGCGGCGAACGCAGGCCGCTGGTGTTGTCGTCGGCGGAGTATCTGGCCGAGCACATGCACGAGGTGCCGTGGCTGCTGGTGCCGTGCCTGGAAGGCCGGACCGACGGGATGCCGGGCGGGGTGAGCGCGAGCTTCTGGGGCTCGCTGTTGCCCGCGACGTGGAGCTACATGTTGGCGCTGCGGTCGCGCGGACTGGGGTCGGCCTACACCACGCTGCACCTGATCGGCGACGGGGAGAAACAGGCCGCGGAGATCCTGGGCATCCCGTTCGACCAGTACAGCCAGGGCGGATTGTTCCCGGTCGCCTACACCTTGGGCACCGACTTCCGGCCCGCCAAGCGGCTCCCGGTCGAGCAGATCGCGCACTTCGATACGTTCACACCCCGCCGTTGAAGCCGTGTTGGCGCCACGCCTCGTAGCAGGCGACCGCCGCCGCGTTCGACAGGTTCAGTGAGCGTCGGCCCGCGAGCATCGGGATGCGCACCTGGGTGGTGATGTGCGGGTCGGCCAGCGTCGCGGCGTCCAGTCCGTCGGGTTCGGGACCGAACAGCAGCACGTCGCCGGCCTCGTAGCGGATGTCGGTGAACGAGGTGGCGGCCTGCGAGGTGAATGCGTGGACGCGGGCCGGCGCCAGCGCATCCCAGGCGGCGGCCAGGTCGGGGTGCACGGTGACCGAGGCCAGGTCGTGGTAGTCCAATCCGGCGCGACGCAGTTTGGGTTCGGACAAATCGAATCCCAGCGGCTGCACCAGATGCAATTCGCACCCGGTGGCCGCCACCATTCGGATCGCATTGCCGGTGTTCGGTGCGATGCGCGGCGAGTAGAACATCAGCCGGAACATCCCGACAGTTCAGCACACGCGGTGTGGCCGCCGGCTATTTGCTCTCACCGCACACAAGCCCGCTACCATTGAGTTTCGAACTCTGTCTGTTCAGTAAGAATTGTGGAAACGGCAGCACTTCGCTGGCATACTCGTGCAATTGCCAGGGGCAGAACCGTCCATCGAGTGCGGACGGAAATAGCAGGAAGCCTTATGAATCACGCTCAATTGCTGAATTGCGGACACCCGACCGAGAGCGCGGGTGTGCGCCGATGAGCGCATTCACGCAGCTGAAGCAGTCAGACGGCACCATCGTAGATTTCGAACCGAAACCCGAGACCCCGATCAAACGCCCGTCGCGATGGGCATTGTCGAATTGGCCGGTCCGGTGGAAAGTCTTCGCGATCGTTTTGGTGCCGCTGGTCCTGGCCGCGACGTTCGGCGGGTTGCGCATCTATGGCAGCGCGACGGAGGCCTCCGATTTGCGGCGCGCAGCCGATCGCGCCGAAATGGTGCCCGCCATCGTCGACTACATGGCCGCATTGGACGGCGCAATGTTGGCGAGTTCCACCGGCGGCAACCCCGAGGCGGCGCTGACCAACTTCGATGCCACCAAGCGGGAATTGCAGCGCCGCCTCGACGAGACCGATATCGCATCCGACGTCCGCGAAGGCGTCACGAGCATGATCGACGACGGTCAGGCGCTGATGGACAAGGTCGCGTCCAACAGCATCACCCTGTTCGACCGGGTCGCCACCTACGCGCCGATTCTGCTGACCGCCGAAGACGCCATCAACGGTTCGGTCCGCGTCGACGACGCCCGCATCCGGGCCGAGACGTCGGGGCTGTCTCGCGCGGTCGGCGCCCGAGGCCAGATGATGATGCAGCAGCTGCTGGTGAATCTGGGCGCCGAACTGCCCGAACCCGAGTTGCGCACCAGGATGACCACGCTGGCCGGGACCGAGCCGTCGACGCTGTTCGGGATGAACCAGGTGCTCGGCGTCGGCTCGGCGGAGGCCGCGCGGCTGCAGGCCGAGTTCGTCAAGCGGATGGGCATCGTGTCCGACCCGGCCGCGGTGCTGGTCAACAACCCCGAACTGCTGGCCTCGATCCAGGCCACCGACCAGATCGCCGACCAGGTCATCACGGACACCACGAAGTCGATCGGCGCCGCCGTGCAGGGCCAGGACGCCGAGGAACGCCGGGACGTCATCCGCGACTCGGCGGTCGTCGCCGGTGCGCTGCTGGTCGCGCTGCTGATCGTCGTCCTGGTGGCACGCTCACTGGTGCGACCGCTGCGCCGACTGCGCGACAGCGCGCTGTCGGTGGCCCACGACGATCTCGTCCGCGAGCTCGAACACGTCCGCGCCGGCGGTGAGCCCGAGCCGATCACCCCGATCCCGGTGCACACCTCCGAGGAGGTGGGCCAGGTCGCCCATGCCGTCGACGAGTTGCACGAGCAGGCGGTGCTGTTGGCCGGTGAGCAGGCGCGGCTGCAGCTGCAGGTCGGCGACATGTTCGAGACGCTCTCGCGGCGCAGCCGCTCACTGGTCGACCAGCAGTTGGCGCTGATCGACCGGCTGGAGCGCAACGAGGAAGACCCCGACCGGCTGGAGAGCCTGTTCCGGCTGGACCACCTGGCCGCCCGGATGCGACGCAACGGCGCCAACCTGCTGGTGCTCGCCGGTGCGAAGGTGCCCCGCGAGCAGGCCGAACCCGTGCCGGTGTCGGCGGTGATCAACGCCGCGGCCTCCGAGGTCGAGGACTACACCCGGGTGGTCACCGCGACCGTTCCCGACAGCGAGATCGCCGGGTCGGTGGCCGGTGACCTGGTGCACCTGCTGGCCGAACTGCTCGACAACGCGCTGCGCTACTCGCCGCCGATCTCGCAGGTGCGGGTGTCGGCCGTGCACACCGGCAACGGCGGGCTGGTCATCGAGGTCAGCGACATCGGGCTCGGCATGACCGAGTCCGACCTGCGGGTGGCCAACACCCGGCTGCAGTCCGGCGGCGAGGTCACCCCGTACACCGCCCGGCACATGGGGCTGTTCGTGGTCGGCCGCCTGGCTGCGCAGAACGGGTTGGTGGTCAGGCTGCGCAGCACGATTGCGGGCGAACCGAATTCGGGGACCACGGCCGGCGTGTACGTGCCCGCCGAGCTGCTCGGCGGTGCGGCGACGCCCGACCAGTTCGGCGAGACCAGCACTCCCGCCGATGCGCACGCGGGCATCGCGACGGCGCTGGCGCTCGACGAGGACCACCACGGCGACTATGGCGACGCCGACGAGTATGGCGACGGTTATGAAGAGCCCGCCGAATCCGGGCGGAACGGCCATCCCGAGGTGCCCGTCGCGTTGCTGCCGCGCCGCAGCCCCGGCGCCAGTGGCATCTCCGACATCCCGTCGACGCTGGCTTCGCCGCCGCCTGAACCGCCGACGCCTGAGCCGGCCCCGACGCCTGAACCGGCTCAGCCGGCCGACGAGCCGGCGGCACAGCGGCCGACGGACACGTCGGGGTTCTTCGCCGCCAGGGCGCAGGCCGCGAGCAACGGGGCGTCGGCCCCGCAGCCTCAACCGGAGCCGTCGCCCGCGGCAGAGGTCCCGCCGGATCCAGAGGAACCCGAGCAGGAGCAATCCGAGACGGCCGGCTCCGACGACGCCATCTACCAACGGATGCTCTCGGAGTGGCTCGTCGACCCCACCGAGCTGGCCAACAGCGAGGACCTCGACTGGGAGACGGTCTGGGATCGCGGCTGGTCGGCGGCGGCCGCCGCCGAGGAGTCGCCGGTCTTGCAGCACACCGAGGAGGGTCTGCCGGTACGCGAACCCGGTGCCCGTCTGGTGCCGGGTGCGGCCGAGGAGGTCGACCGTAAC
The DNA here is from genome assembly GCF_053483675.1 of Mycolicibacterium sp. XJ1819. Lineage (NCBI taxonomy): Bacteria > Bacillati > Actinomycetota > Actinomycetes > Mycobacteriales > Mycobacteriaceae > Mycobacterium > Mycolicibacterium sp. XJ1819. Next base: position 113,854 of record NZ_JBEFST010000018.1, read on the forward strand.
GGCGGTGCGCACCGCAGCGGCGACACCGGCGAGCACGGCGGCGAGTCGGTAGCATCGGCGGCTGACCTGGACCCCGCGGCCCAAGAGGGCGCCGGTGGGCTGCCGCGGCGCGACCCCGACGCGGTCCGCGCGAGCATCAGCAGCCACTTCGGCGGCGTGCACGCCGGACGCTCGCACGCCCGAGACGTAAGAGGAACAGATAGCCAATGACCTATCCGCCACGTTCGGCGCAGCGTGATTCGCTCGACTGGCTGGTCTCGAAGTTCGCCCGCGAAGTTTCCGGAGTCACCCACGCCGTGCTGGTCTCCGCCGACGGTCTGCTGATGGCGGCCAGCGAGCACATCCCGATCGAACGCGCGGACCAACTCGCCGCGGTGGCATCGGGTTTGGCGAGCCTGTCGACGGGCGCCGCCCAACTGTTCGACGGCGGACACGTGCTGCAGTCGGTCGTCGAGATGGAGAACGGGTATCTGCTGCTGATGCGGGTCGGTGACGGATCGAACCTGGCGACGCTGGCGGCGCGCAACTGCGACATCGGCCAGATCGGTTACGAGATGGCCATTTTGGTGGAACGAGTCGGCACAGTCGTCCAGTCCGGGCGGCGACGCGCCCCGCAGCACTCGTGAGCGGCCCATGGACCATCCGGAGCAGGACCACAGCGCGGGCGACAACGGCCGTGCGACCGACGGCGGTTCGCTGTGGGAACGGGAGGTCACCGAGAAGCCCAGCCTGGTCCGGCCGTACACGCTGACCGCGGGCCGTACCGACACCCGGGTCCACCTGCCGCTGGAGGCGCCGATCGGCACCCAGCCGTCGGGCAAGGCGCCACGCTGGCCGGGAAACGATGTGCGGGGCCAGATCCTGGGGATGTGTGTCGATCACCCATCGGTCGCCGAGATTGCGGCACAGTTGTCGCTGCCGCTCGGCGTGGCGCGGGTGCTGATCGGCGACCTGGTGACTCAGGGTTACCTGCAGGTGCACACCACCTTGACCGATACGGCGACGGTCGACGAGCGACGAGAACTGATAGGAAGGACGCTGCGTGGCCTTAGGGCACTCTGAGCGGCACCGTGCCGCGACGGAACCGACGGCGGTGCGGACCGCCGCCTCGACGAAGATCGTCATCTCCGGTGGCTTCGGTGCCGGCAAGACGACGTTCGTCGGCGCCGTGTCCGAGATCATGCCGCTGCGCACCGAGGCGCTGGTGACCAACGCCTCGGCCGGGGTCGACGGCGTGGACGCCACGCCCGCGAAGACCACCACCACGGTGGCCATGGACTTCGGCCGCATCACCCTCGACGAGGACCTGGTGCTGTACCTGTTCGGCACGCCCGGTCAGCGCCGGTTCTGGTTCATGTGGGACGACCTGGTGCGCGGCGCCATCGGCGCAATCGTCCTCGTCGACGTGCGGCGGCTGCAGGACAGCTTCGCCCCGGTCGACTTCTTCGAGGCGCGCCGACTGCCATTCCTCATCGCGGTCAACGAATTCGACGACGCGCCAAGGTATTCCACTCACGCCGTGCGGAAGGCGCTATCTCTTCCCGACCGGGTGCCGGTGATCAACGTCGACGCACGCGACCGCCAGTCCTGCCGCTCGTCGCTGATCACCGTCGCGGAATACGCCCTCGACAGTCTCACCTCGCTGCCCGGCTGACTCGGTGGATTCCGGCGAAACTGTCTGGGTCGAGCGCGAATTCAACGGCCACGACTTCCGCGACGAGGATCTGAGCCGGCTGCGCACGGAGCGCGCGGTGTTCGACGACTGCGATTTCCGCGGCGTCGACCTCACCGAGTCCGAACACATCGGCTCGGCGTTTCGCAACTGCAACTTCGAACGGGCCACCCTGCACCACAGCAGGTTCGCCCAGTGCAGCATGCTGGGCTCGGTGTTCACCCGGTGCCGGTTGCGGCCGTTGGCCCTGGAGGAGGTCGACCTGACGCTGGCGGTGCTCGGCGGATGCGATCTGCGCGGGGTTGACCTGTCGGACTGCCGCCTGCGCGAAGCCGGCCTCGTCGACGCCGACCTGCGCAAGGCGCTGCTGCGTCGCGCGGATCTGCGCGGCGCACGACTGCAGAACATCCGACTCGACGAGGCCGACCTGCGCGGGGCGCTGACCGATCCGACGCTGTGGACCACCGCCTCGCTGCGGGGCGCAAAGATCGACGTCGAACAGGGCCTGGCCCATGCCGCCGCGCACGGTCTGGACATCTGCTGAGCACACCGCGCAAGATCCGGGAATCCCGCTCGCATGGCCGCGGTGCGGGGCAGTATCGAGGTAATGGCCGCCACCTGGGACACGATCGATCGCTACGTCGTCATCTCCACCGACACCCACGCAGGCGCGGACCTTCACGATTACAAGAAGTATCTGCCGTCGCGTCTGCACGACGAGTTTGACGCGTGGGCCAAGTCGTACGTCAGCCCGTTCGACGACCTGATCATCGCCACCGCACAACGCAATTGGGATCACGAGTTGCGAATGTCGGAGATGAACGCCGACGGGGTGGCCGCCGAGGTGTTGCTGCCCAACACCGTGCCGCCGTTCTTCCCGACCACCCCGAACATCACGATCAGCCTGCCGCGCACCCGCGACGAGTTCGACAAGCGGTGGGCCGGCGTGCAGGCGCACAACCGTTGGCAGATCGACTTCTGCGCCCTGGCCCCCGAACGGCGCCGGGGCCTGATCCAGGTCTTCCCCAACGACGTCGACCAGGCGCTCGACGAGATCCGCTGGGGCGCGGAGCAGCAGTGCTTCGGCGGGGTGCTGGTGCCCGCGGTGTCGCCCGGTGACCCCAACGTCGCGCCGCTGTTCCACACCCGCTACGAACCGATCTGGGCGCTGTGCGCCGAGCTGGACCTGACCGTGGTGCAGCACGCCGGGGCCGGCAGTCCGGTGATGCCGATGGATCAGCCGGCGTCGAATGCGGTTCTTGTCACCGAGATGGCGCTGTGGGCGCAGCGCACGGTGTCACACCTCATCCTCGCGGGAGTCTTCGAGCGACACCCGACGTTGCGGTTCGTGCCGACAGAGCAAGGCACCATGTGGCTGCAGCAGCAGATGCTGCTTCTCGATGCGATGGTGCCCAGCATGAGGTCGGAGGCGGGCAACCGTACATACGGCATGTTCGGCGGTTCGTCGATCGACGAGCTGACGATGGCGCCCAGCGACTACGCCAAACGCAACTGCTATCTGGCCTCCGAACTCACGCCGTTCGAATCGACGATGCTCGACTACCTGGGCGTCGACCACATCATGTGGGGCAGCGACTACCCGCACGAGGAGGGCTTCGCGCCGCACTCGAAGCTGGCCATCCGCTGGGCTCTGCACGACCAGCCCACCGAAGCCTGCCGGAAGATCCTCGGCGGTACCGCTGCCCGGCTGTACCGGTTCGACCTGGAAGCGCTCACGCCGGTGGCCGCCGAGATCGGGCCGACCGTCGCCGAGGTGCACACACCGTTGGGCGACACCGGTTACATGGCGCCACCCGCGTTCGGCTACCGGCCGTTCGAGGGCGGGCTGGCGCTCAAGCGGCTGGCCCCGGTGCGGCCGGCCTGATCAGCCGCGGGGTAACCGGATCTTCCAGCGCACGAACGCGGTGTAGCCGATGCTGATCACAGCCAGCATCGCCATGTCGAACAACCACGCGCCCGAGGTGTGTTGCCAGTGTCTGTCGTTGGGCGTCAGCGGGCCCGGCACCAACCTGATCAGGTCGATCGTCGACGCCGAACTGGCGAAGCCCCAGCGCGCCGGGGTGAACCACGACATCTGATCCAGCACGATGCGATCGGTCACCGGGATCATGCCGCCGGAGAACACCAGCTGCGACATGATCGCCACCACCAGCAGCGGCATGATCTGCTCGTTGGACCGGGCCAGCGCCGACAGCGCCAGGCCGACCATCGCCGCGGCCACCGTCGTCACCGCGATGTCGACGAACAGTTCCAGGCTGCGGTTGCCGATCACCGAGCCGCTCTCGACCGCGCCCTCGCCCCAGCCCTTCCCGGCGATCGCGATCGCGGTGACGATCGCCGACTGCACGATCGCGAACACCGTGAAGACGAAGACCTTGGCCAACAGGTATGCGGTGGTTGACAATCCGACGGCCTGCTCGCGACGGAAGATCGCCCGCTCGCCGATCAGGGCGCGGATCGTCAACGCCGTGCCCATGAAGATCGCGCCCACGTTGAGCATCACCAGGATCTGCCCCGGCTCGTTGGGGGCGGGTCCGCCCTGCAGTGCGGGGATGGGGACGCCGAAGCCGACATCGCCGGGCACCGACAGCGACAGCACGCCCATGATGAACGGCAGCAACATCAGGAACGCGAAATAGCCGCGGTCGGAGATCACCAGCCGCACTTGGCGGCGGGCGATCGTCGAGAACTGCTGACGCAGACTGGTTTTCGTCGGGGCACCCAGATCGGCGGGCTGCTGCGCGGGCGGCTGCGGCGGTGCGGGTCCGTGCTGGGCGATGAAGCGTTGGTTGGCGCCGTCCGGGTCGCTGGCGACGCTGCTGAAGATGTCGGCCCAGTTGGTGGTGCCCATCGACGCGCCGATCTGGCTGGGCGGCCCGTAGAACGCCGTCTTGCCGCCCGGTGCGAGAAGCAGCACCTGATCGCACACGTCGAGGTAGGTCAGCGAGTGGGTGACCACCAGCACGACGCGGCCCGCGTCGGCGAGCTGGCGCAGCATCGTCATCACCTGCCGGTCCAGCGCCGGATCCAGACCCGACGTCGGCTCGTCGAGGATCAGCAACGACGGCCCGGTGAGCAGTTCGAGCGCTACCGAGGCGCGCTTGCGCTGACCGCCCGAGAGCTTGTCGACGCGGGTCTCGGCGTGCTTGGTCATCTCGAGTTCCTCGAGCACCTGCGTGACGACCTGGCGGCGGTCCTCCTTGGTGGTGTCGGGCGGCAACCGCAGTTCGGCGGCGTACATCAGCGCCTGGTTGACGGTGAGCTGACCGTGCACGACGTCGTCCTGCGGCACCATCCCGATCCGGGACCGCAGGGAGGCGTACTCGGCGTGGATGTTGTGGCCCTCGAAGGTGACCACACCCGACGTCGGATGCGTGTAGCCGGCGACCAGTCGGGCGAACGTCGACTTACCGGCCCCGGACGGCCCGATCACCGCCGTCAGCGTGCCGGGCCGGGCGCTGATCGAGATGTTGTCCAGCAGGGTCTTGTTGCCCTCGATCGTCCACGTCACGCCGTGTACGTCGAGGCCGCCGGTGCGGGTGTCGGCCTCGGTCTCGGTGCGGCGCACCAGAGTTCCGCCGGAGAAGACCAGGTCGATGTTGCCGATCGTGACCGTGTCGCCGTCGCGCAGCAGCGCGGACTCCACCCGCGCGCCGTTGACGAACGTGCCGTTGATGCTGCGGTTGTCGCGGATCTCCGTGCCCGCCGGGGTCGGCACCAAGGTGGCGTGGTGGCGCGAGGCCAGTACGTCGGGCACGACGATGTCGTTGTCGGTGGCGCGGCCGATCTTGACCGCGCCGGGAATGCTGTCGGCGGGTCGGCCCGGCCGCAGGATCTTGAGCATGCTCGTCGCGAGGTTGCCCTCGCTGGAGCGTGGCGCGGCCGTCGGGCCCATGACGGTGGCCGATTCGATGTGCGGCTGCGAGATCGGCCGGGAGATCGGTCGCGACGGCTGGGGCGCACGGGTCGGTTGCGACGCGCTGGGTGGGTAGGTCGGCGCGCTGCCGGTGCCCGCGGGCGGCGGGCCGGCGGGATATCTGGGCTGCGGGGTCGACGGGTACCCCGGTTGTTGCCGCGGCGGTGGCGGCGGCGGGTACGGGCGGGCGGTCTGCGGGCCCGAATACTGCGGCGGCCGGGTCGCGATCGGCACCGCCTGCGTCGGCGTGCGCCCGACCGCGCCCTGGTGGTGGCCCACCTCGAAGGTCAACTGCGGCCCGTCCGGGTTGCCGATGTTGACCTGCGTGGCGTCCTGGATGTCGACCGCGGGCACCCGCCTGCCGTTGACGTACACGCCGTTGAGGCTGCCGTTGTCGATGGCCACCCAACGGTTGTGGTCGAAGCGCAGCACCAGGTGCGCGCGGGAGATCAGGGGATGGGCGATACGCACGTCGGCGCGCAGGTCACGGCCGACGACGACATCGTTGCCCGCCGCGAAGGTCCGGGTCGATCCGTCGTACCGAACGGTCAGCGCTGGCGGGGCGGGTCGGCTCACGGCGACCAACTCTATCGGTCTGTCGTCATACCGCGGCAAGGCTGCACCGTGCCGTGTCGGCGATCGTCATACCCCCAGCGGCGAACCGGTCAGCACGCAGTGGGTGCGGCTGTAGATGGTGGGCATGCACTTGTTGCAGTGGTCGCAGATCGACCGCACCGCGGCGTCGGCCTGGATACGGTTGAGCAGATCGGGCTCGGCCAGCAGCGCGCGGCCCATCGCGACGAACTCGAACCCCTCGGCCATCGCCAGGTCCATGGTCTCGCGGTTGGTGATGCCGCCCAACAGGATCAGCGGCAGCTTGAGCTCGGTTCGGAAGAGCTTGGCGTCGCGCAGCAGGAACGCCTCGCGGTAGGGATACTCGCGCAGGAACTTCTTGCCGGTCATCCGGATGCCCCAGCGCAGCGGCGGTTTGAACGCACCCGCGAACTCCTTGACCGGCGCGTCGCCGCGGAACAGGTACATCGGATTGACCAGCGAGCTACCGGCGGTGAGCTCGATGGCGTCCAGCCCGCCGTCCTCCTCGAGCCACTTCGCGGTCTGCAGGGACTCCTCGACGCTGATCCCGCCGCGCACCCCGTCGGACATGGTGAGTTTGGCCGTCACCGCGATCGGGTTGCCTTCTTTCTCGACGGCTTGACGCACCGCCCGCACGACGCCGCGGGCGACCTTCGCGCGGTTCTGAAGCGAACCGCCGAACTCGTCACTGCGCCGGTTGAGCAGCGGACTGAGGAACGAGCTGGCCAGGTAGTTGTGTCCGAGATGGATCTCGACGGCGTCGAACCCCGACTCGATCGCCAGCCTTGCTGCGTTGGCGTGGGCCTCGGTGACGTCGCGGATGTCGTCGCGGGTGGCCTTGCGGGCGAACCGCATCGACATCGGGTTGAAGAACCGCACCGGCGCCAGCGCGGTGGCCTTGTTGGTGCGCGCGTTGGCGACCGGGCCGGCATGCCCGATCTGCGCGCTGATCGCGGCGCCCTCGGAGTGGATGGCCTCGGTCAGCCGTTTGAGCCCCGGCACGGCTTCCGGGCGCATCCAGATCTGCCAGCCGTCGGTGCGCCCGCCCGGGGCCACCGCGCAGTACGCCACCGTGGTCATGCCGACCCCGCCGGCGGCCGGCAGGCGGTGGTAGGTGATCAGATCGTCGGTGACGAGCGCGTCCGGGGTGCACGCCTCGAAGGTGGCCGCCTTGATGATGCGGTTGCGCAGCGTCACCGGGCCGAGCTTGGCCGGGGTGAACACATTGGGCTGAGTGTTCATGGGGTGAGCATGCCAGACTGAGACCCGTGGGTGCGATCACACTGGACGGCAAGGCCACGCGCGACGAGATCTTCGTCGACTTGAAGGAACGGGTCGCGGCCCTGACCGCCGCGGGCCGCACACCGGGGTTGGGCACGGTGCTCGTCGGCGACGACCCCGGCTCGCACGCGTATGTCCGCGGAAAGCATTCGGACTGCGCGAAGGTCGGCATCAACTCCATCCGGCGTGACCTACCCGCCGACGTCGACCAGGCCACCCTCGACCAGACCATCGACGAGTTGAACGCCAACCCGGACTGCACCGGCTACATCGTGCAGCTGCCGCTGCCCAAGCACCTCAACGAGAACGCCGCGCTGGAGCGGATCGACCCGGGCAAGGACGCCGATGGTCTGCATCCGACCAATCTGGGCCGGCTGGTGCTCAACGAGCCCGCCCCGCTGCCGTGCACGCCGCGCGGCATCGTGCACCTGCTGCGGCGCTACGAGGTGGAGATCGCCGGTGCCCACGTCGTGGTGATCGGCCGCGGCGTGACGGTCGGCAGACCGCTGGGGCTGATACTGACCCGTCGCTCGGAGAACGCCACGGTCACGTTGTGCCACACCGCGACCCGGCATCTGCCGCAGCTGAGCCGCGAGGCCGACATCGTCGTGGCCGCCGCTGGTGTGCCACATATGGTGACCGCCGAGATGGTGCGTGCGGGGGCCGCGGTGATCGACGTCGGCGTGAGCCGCGACGAGAACGGCAAGCTGGTCGGCGACGTGGCGCCCGATGTGTGGGAGGTGGCGGGCCACGTATCCCCCAACCCCGGCGGCGTCGGCCCGTTGACCAGGGCGTTTCTGCTCACCAACGTCGTCGAGCGTGCGGAAGCTCTCGCCGGGACGTGACCGCGAAGGAGTTCATCCGCAAGGTGTTCGCGGTGCAATGGCCGATCTGGCTGGTCGGGGCCATCTTCGCCGCGGCGTTCGTGCTGGTGATCGCGGGCTACTGGCGGCGCGGCGCGTTGGTGATCGCGATCGGGGTGGGCGTCGCGGCGGGGCTGCGGTTGGTGCTTCCCGACGAGCGCGCCGGTCTGCTCGCGGTGCGCAGCAAGACCATCGACTTCACCACCACCGCGGCTGTGAGCGCAGCGATGCTCTATATCGCGTGGACGATCGACCCGCTGGGCACCAGCTAGCACACCCCCGTTGCGCGCGAACGTTGATTACCGCGCGAGAAATCGCAGATTTCTCGCGCGGTAATCAACGTTCGGCGCGGGAGGTGAGGTCCGCGCGGATGCATACCGTGACATAGGGCAGCGCCAGGCCGGTCGCGTTGGCCAGCGCGGGATGGGTGGCAAGCAGCTCGCGGACCTGCCCGAGCGTGCGGGTGCGCACCTTCTCCGGTGAGGTGATGCAGTAGCTGCGCGACGCGACGAGGTCGATGAGCGCCTGCGGCGTGAGGTAATTCGTCCACTCCACCTGATGCCGCTGCACCCCGGTGAACGGCTCGGGCAGCGTCACCTCGCTGTTGTACGGGTCGTGCTCGTGGCCGACGATGCGACCCAGTTCCTTGACCCAGCCCATCCGCTCGTCGCGGGTGTTCCACACCAACCCCAGTCGACCGCCGGGCCGCAGCACCCGAGCGACCTCCTTGACCGCGAGTTCGGGATCGAACCAGTGCCACGCCTGCGCCACCAGCACGGCGTCCACGCTGTCGTCGGGCAGCGGGATCTCCTCGGCGGTACCCAGCAGCGCCGGGGTCTCAGGGAGCGAATTTCGCAGCAGCTCAAGCATTTCCGGAATCGGATCGACGGCCACCACGTGCAGGCCGCGCTCCACCAGCCGTGTCGTCAGCTTTCCGGTGCCCGCTCCGAGGTCCAGCACGTCGCGCGCGCCGGCCGGCAGCAGCCAGTCGATGGCCTCCGGCGGGTAGGACGGCCTGCCACGCTCGTACGCCGCGGCTTCCGCGCCGAACGACAGCGAGCGTTGCCGACTGCGGGTCACCGCGCCCTCATTTCGCGGCCAGCTCCAACGTCTTGCGGATCAACTTGCCGACCGCCTCGAGTTCGACCAGGAAGCCGTCGTGGCCGTAGATCGAGTCGACGATGTTGAGTTCGGCACAGCCGGGCAGCAGATCGGCCAGCTCCTGTTGCAGCCGCAGCGGATACAGCCGGTCCGAGGTGATGCCGCCGACCACGGCGGGCACCGGACAAGCCCGCAGCGCCGCCTCGATCCCGCCGCGGCCCCGTCCGACGTCGTGGCTGGACAGCGCGTCAGTCAGCGTCACGTAGGTGCCGGGGTCGAACCGGGCCGCCAGCTTGCTGCCCTGGTACTCCAGATAGCTCTGCACCGCGAAGCGGCCACCTGTGGCGGGGTCCTCGTCGCCCTGCGGGTCATTGCCGAACCGGCTGTCGAGTTCGGCCTCGCCGCGATAGGTCAGATGCGCGAAGCGGCGGGCGATCTCCATCCCGAGAAGCGGCGAGCGGCCGGTGCCGTGATAGTCGCCGTTGCACCAGTTCGGGTCGGCCTTGATCGCGGCGACCTGGGTGCTCTGGGTGCCGATCTGGTCGGCGGTGGCACGCGCCCCGACCGCGAGCACCAACCCGGCACGCACCGTGTCGGGATGGCCGACCATCCACTCCAGCGCCCGCGCTCCGCCCATCGAACCGCCGACCACCGCCGCCACCTCGGTGATGCCCAGCGCCGCCAGCGCCGCGATGTCGGCCTCGACCTGGTCGCGCACCGTGATGTAGGGAAACCGTGAGCCCCAGGGCTTGCCGTCGCGATGCAGCGAACTCGGGCCCGTCGACCCGCGGCAGCCACCCAGCACATTGGTGGCCACCGCGCACCACTTGTCGGTGTCGATCGGCGCGCCCGGCCCCGCCACACCGTCCCACCAGCCCGCGGTGGGGTGGCCCGGACCCGCGGGCCCGGTGATGTGTGAGTCGCCGGTCAGCGCGTGCAGCACCATCACCACGTTGTCGCGGTCGGGCGACAGCTCGCCCCAGCGCTGCACCGCGATGGACACATCGTCGATCACGACGCCGCTCTCCAGCGTCAGCGGACCGATGTCCACCACGGCGATTTCGCCCTCGGCGGGCAGGCTGACCGTTGTTGGCACGTCGAAGACCGTCATCAAAACGCCGCCGTGGCCTTCGGGTCCGTCGGCCCAGACGAGCTGAACCGTTTGGCCGCGGCGAAGCCCTGCTCGAGGTCGGCGATGATGTCGTCGATGCCCTCGATCCCGACCGCCAGGCGCACCAGGCCCGGCGTGACGCCGGTGGCCAACTGCTCCTCGGGGGACAGCTGCGCGTGGGTCGTCGACGCGGGGTGGATGACCAGCGACCGCACGTCGCCGATGTTGGCGACATGGCTGTGCAGTGTCAGCGCGTTGACGAACGCCTTGCCCGCATCCACGCCGCCGGCCAGCTCGAACGCCAGCACCGCCCCGGTGCCCTTGGGCGCCAACTTCTTTCCGAGTTCATGCCACGGTGAGCTCGGCAGGCCGGCGTAGTTGACCGAGACCACGTCGGCGTGGCCTTCGAGGTACTCGGCCACCTTCTGCGCGTTCTGCACGTGTCGCTCGACGCGCAGGCTCAGCGTCTCAAGGCCCTGGGCGATCAAAAACGCGTTGAACGGTGACGCCGCCGAGCCCAGGTCACGCAGCAGCTGCACGCGGGCCTTCAACGCGTACGCGGGCGGGCCGAGTTCGGCGAACACCACCCCGTGGTAGCTGGGGTCCGGTTCGGTGAATCCGGGGAACTTGCCGTTGGTCCAGTCGAAGGTGCCGCCGTCGACGATGACGCCCGCGATCGTCGTGCCGTGGCCGCCGAGATACTTCGTCGCCGAGTGCACGACGACGTCGGCGCCGTGGGCCAGCGGCTGGATCAGATACGGCGTGGCGATGGTGTTGTCGACGATCAGCGGCACACCCGCGTCGTGGGCGACGGCCGCGACGTTGGGGATGTCGAGGATGTCGATCTTGGGGTTGGAGATGCTCTCGGCGAAGAAGGCCTTGGTGTCGGGCCGCACCGCCGCGCGCCACGAGTCCAGATCATCGGGATCCTCGACGAAGCTGACGTCGATGCCCATCTTCGGGAACGTGTAGTGGAACAGGTTGTAGGTGCCGCCGTAGAGCCGGGGGCTGGACACGATGTGGTCACCGGCCTGGGCGATGTTGAGCAGCGAGAACGTCGACGCTGCCTGACCCGACGACAGGAACAGCGCCGCCACCCCACCCTCGAGCGCGGCGATGCGCTGCTCGACGGTGTCCTGGGTGGGGTTCATGATCCGGGTGTAGATGTTGCCGGGCTCGGCGAGCCCGAACAGCGCGGCGGCGTGCTCGGTGCTGTCGAAGGTGAAGCTGGTGGTCTGGTAGATCGGCAACGCGCGCGCGTTGGTGGCGCCGTCGGGTGCCTGACCCGCATGGACCTGCTTGGTCTCGAACGACCATCGGGTCGTCGGATCGTCTTCTGGTTGGTTGTCAGTGCTCAAGGGACTCTCCTGCTGTGATGGGCTGGACAAAGCCTGGTCAAAGCCTGTCTAAGGGGTCGTGTTCAGCCATTAGCGACAACTGCGCACGCCGGACCTCCACCTGTCTCTCTGGGGGCCCGTCACAACGGACCCGCGCTTGCCGGTAGCCGCGCCTCAGCGGTTACTCAACCTGGTCATCACCCGGGGCACCCCACCGCGGTTGGAGGGTTGCCGACCAGCGAGCCGGGGCTTGACGCTGGTACTCATGACCGACAGAAAGCCTATCTCATGCCCCTGACCGGGGCCAGTTTGGTTCGGCGAACCCGCGGGCCGGGCCGCCGGGGACCCCCTGCCTCCTACGTGGCGTCGTGACCAAAGCAATACTGGAGGCGAACGCAAAGCCGCGTCACAACGCGAAGCTTTCCACCTTGACAAGACGCCGGGAGAACATCACATGAGCGCCGAGCAGCCGACCATCATCTACACGCTGACCGACGAAGCGCCGCTGCTTGCCACCTACGCCTTTCTGCCGATCATCCGCACGTTCACCGAGCCGGCCGGCATCAACATCGAGACCAGCGACATCTCGGTGGCCGCGCGCATCCTCGCCGAGTTCGGCGACCACCTCACCGAAGACCAGCGCGTGCCCGACAACCTGGGCCGGCTGGGCGAACTCACCCAGCACCCGGACACCAACATCATCAAGCTGCCCAACATCAGCGCCTCGGTGCCCCAGCTGGTGGCGGCCGTCAAGGAGCTCCAGGCCAAGGGCTACGACCTGCCGGACTACCCGGGCGACCCGAAAACCGACGAGGAGAAGGCGATCAAGGAGCGCTACGCCAAGGTGTTGGGTAGTGCGGTCAACCCCGTTCTGCGCGAGGGCAACTCCGATCGGCGCGCACCCAAGGCGGTCAAGGAGTACGCCCGCAAGCACCCGCACAGCATGGGGGAGTGGTCGATGGCGTCACGCACCCACGTCGCGACCATGCGCAAGGGCGACTTCTACGCGGGCGAGAAGTCGATGACCCTGGACCGCGCGCGCAAGGTCAAGATGGTGCTGAAGACCAAGAATGGCGAAACGGTCCTCAAGCCCGAGGTGGCGCTCGACGAGGGCGACATCATCGACAGCATGTTCATGAGCCGCAAGGCGCTCATCGACTTCTACGAGGAGCAGATCGAGGACGCCTACAAGACCGGCGTGATGTTCTCACTTCACGTCAAGGCGACCATGATGAAGGTCAGCCACCCCATCGTGTTCGGTCACGCGGTCAAGGTCTTCTACAAGGACGCCTTCGCCAAGCACCAGAAGCTGTTCGACGAACTCGGCGTCAACGTCAACAACGGCCTGTCCGATCTCTACGACAAGATCGAGTCGCTACCGGCCTCGCAACGCGAGGAGATCATCGAGGATCTGCACCGCTGCCACGAGCACCGCCCCGAACTGGCGATGGTGGATTCGGCCAAGGGCATCTCCAACTTCCACTCACCCAGCGACGTGATCGTCGACGCGTCGATGCCGGCGATGATCCGGCTCGGGGGCAAGATGTACGGTGCCGACGGCCGAACCAAGGACACCAAGGCGGTCAACCCGGAGTCGACGTTCTCCCGGATGTACCAGGAGATGATCAACTTCTGTAAGACCCACGGCCAGTTCGATCCGACGACGATGGGCACCGTGCCCAATGTCGGGTTGATGGCCCAGCAGGCCGAGGAGTACGGCAGCCACGACAAGACGTTCGAGATCCCCGAGGACGGTGTCGCCGACATCGTCGACATCGACACCGGCGAGGTGTTGATGACGCAGAACGTCGAGACCGGTGACATCTGGCGGATGCCGATCGTCAAGGACGCGGCGATCCGCGACTGGGTGAAGCTGGCCATCACGCGGGCCCGCGCATCGGGGATGACGGCGCTGTTCTGGCTGGACACCGAGCGTCCGCACGAGGTCGAGTTGCGCAAGAAGGTCAAGGAATACCTCGCCGACCACGACACCGAGGGCCTGCACGTCCAGATCATGCCGCAGGTGTGGGCCATGCGGTACACGCTCGAGAGGCTGATCCGCGGGCAGGACACCATCGCGGTGACCGGCAACATCCTGCGCGACTACCTCACCGACCTGTTCCCCATCCTGGAGTTGGGTACCAGCGCCAAGATGCTGTCCATCGTGCCGTTGATGGCCGGCGGCGGTATGTACGAGACCGGTGCCGGCGGATCGGCGCCCAAGCATGTGCATCAGCTGGTGGAGGAGAACCATCTGCGCTGGGATTCGTTGGGCGAATTCCTGGCGTTGGGCGCCTGCTTCGAAGACCTCGGTCGCAAGACCGACAACAAGCGCGCCACGCTGCTGGCCGACACCCTCGATGCGGCGATCGGAAAACTGTTGGAGGAGAACAAGAGCCCGTCGCGTAAGGCGGGTGAGCTCGACAACCGGGGCAGTCAGTACTACCTGGCCATGTACTGGGCGCAGCAGCTTGCCGAGCAGAGCGAGGACAAGGAACTGGCCGACCATTTCGCGTCGCTGGCCAAGACGCTGGCGGACAACGAAGACGCCATCGTGGCTGAACTGACTGAGGTGCAAGGCAAGTCGGTGGACATCGGCGGTTACTACTACCCGGATCCGGAGAAGACCGCCGCGGTGATGCGGCCGAGCGAGACGTTCAACGCGGTGCTCGAGGGCGCCACAGCCTGACCCTGTCGCGTCGCCACAAGCTACCGGTCGGTAACGGTCGCTACAGACCTCTGGCATATGCGTCGCCCTTGTAGGGTGACGCATATGTCCAAGGTCAAGGTCGAAGGCACGGTGGTCGAACTCGACGGCGACGAGATGACGCGGATCATCTGGAAGATGATCAAGGACCAACTCATCCTGCCTCATCTCGACGTGAACCTGGATTACTACGACCTCGGCATCGAACACCGCGACGCGACCGACGATCAGGTGACCATCGAGGCCGCCGAGGCCATCAAGCGCCACGGCGTCGGGGTCAAGTGCGCGACGATCACCCCCGACGAGGCCCGCGTCAAGGAGTTCAACCTCAAGCAGATGTGGCTCTCGCCCAACGGCACCATTCGAAATATTCTCGGCGGCACCATCTTCCGTGCGCCGATCGTCATCAAGAACGTGCCGCGGCTGGTGCCGGGCTGGACGAAGCCGATCATCATCGGGAGGCACGCGTTCGGAGACCAGTACCGCGCGTTCAACGCCAAGGTCGACCGCCCGGGCACGTTCACCGTGACGTTCACCCCCGACGACGGCAGTGAGCCGATGGTGCACGAGGTCGTGCACATCCCCGAGGACGGCGGCGTGATCATGGGGATGTACAACTTCCGCAAGTCCATCGAGGACTTCGCCCGCTCGACGTTCAATTACGCGCTGCAACAGAAGTTTCCGGTCTACCTGTCGACCAAGAACACCATCCTCAAGGGCTACGACGGGATGTTCAAGGACGAGTTCGCGCGCATTTTCGACGAGGAGTACGCCGACCAGTTCGCCGCGCTGGGGCTGACCTATGAGCACCGGCTCATCGACGATATGGTCGCGGCCTCGCTGAAGTGGGAGGGCGGTTACGTCTGGGCCTGTAAGAACTACGACGGCGATGTGCAATCCGACACCGTCGCACAGGGTTTCGGTTCACTTGGGCTGATGACGTCGGTGCTGATGACCCCGGACGGCAAGACCGTCGAGGCCGAAGCCGCGCACGGTACCGTCACGCGGCACTACCGCCAGTACCAACAGGGCAAGCCCACCTCCACCAACCCGATCGCCTCGATCTTCGCCTGGACCCGCGGGCTGGCGCACCGCGGCAAGCTCGACGACACCCCCGAGGTGATCGCGTTCGCCGAGACGTTGGAAGAGGTGGTGATCGGCACCGTGGAAGGTGGCCAGATGACCAAGGACCTGGCCATGCTGATCGGACCTGACGAGCCCTGGCAGACCACCGAGGAGTTCCTCGGTTCGATCACCGACAACCTGACGAAGGAACTCGGTTAGC
>NZ_JBEFST010000019.1:0-126257 GCF_053483675.1 Mycolicibacterium sp. XJ1819
AGGCCACTGGACGGGTTCCGCGTCCTCGAGGTCGCGATGTACGGATTCGTGCCCTCGGCGGGCGCCGTGCTGCGCGAATGGGGCGCCGACGTGGTCAAGGTCGAGCACGCGGTGACCGGGGATCCGCAGCGCGGGTTGCGCCAGACCGGCCTGCTGCGGGTCGAGGGCGATCCCAACCCCAACATCGAGCACGCCAACCGCGGCAAGCGCAGCATCGGGCTGGACATGTCGGTGCCGGAGGGCAAAGAAGTCCTGCTCGAGTTGGCCCGGCGCTCCGATGTCTTCCTCACCAGCTTCCTGCCCGGACACCGGCAGAAGTTCGGCATCGACGTCGACGACATCCGGGCGGTCAACCCGAACATCATCTACGCCAGGGGCAGCGCGCTCGGACCCCGCGGCGCGGAATCGGTCAAGGGCGGTTACGACATGACCGCCTTCTGGTGTCGGGCGGGCACCGCGGCGACGATCACGCCACCGGGAACGCCGGGCATGGTCGGTCCGCCGGGGCCCGCCTACGGCGACACCATCTCGGGCACCAACCTCGCGGGTGGGATCACCGCGGCGCTGCTCAAACGGGAGCGCACCGGAGAGCCCTCGGTGGTCGACGTCTCGCTGCTGGGCAGCGGCCTGTGGTCACTGGGGCACACCGTCGCGCTGACCAAACACCTCGGCGAACGGATGGAGGCGTTCCCACCGGGCGTGCACGGCTCACCGATCAACCCGCTGGTCGGTCTGTACCCGACGGCCGATGACCGCTACATCTCGTTCGTCATGATGCAGCCGACCAAGTTCTGGGCCGACGTGTGCAGGCACATGGATCTCGAGGACCTCATCGACGATCCGCGCTTCGCCACCGTCGAGTCCATCGCCGAGAACACCGAAGCTGCCGCCGAGATCCTCAAGGAGGCGATGTCCAAACGGCCACTCGCCGAGTGGAGCGAAAGGTTCGCCACCCTGCTCGGGCCGTGGGCGCCGGTGCAGGACACCCTGCAGGCCGTCGAGGACGCGCAGATCCGCGCCAACGACTACCTGGTGCAAGCGGGCGAACTCGAGTTGGTCGCGAACCCGGTGCAGTTTGATGTCAGCGCCCCCGAAACCGGACCGGCACCGGCTTTTGCTGAGCAAACTGACGAAATATTGCTGGAACTCGGCTTGGATTGGGACCGCATCATCGAGCTCAAGACGGCCGGCGCGGTCACCTAGGTACGGAAGGTCATCTATGCCCTACGTCGCGTCCATCGGCACCTACCTGCCGTGTTGGGGCGCGCCCGGGGCGCGGGTGGTCGGCGACGACGAGGACGCCATCACCCTGGCCGTCGAGGCCGGCCGGGCGGCA
This sequence comes from Mycolicibacterium sp. XJ1819, assembly GCF_053483675.1. NCBI lineage: Bacteria > Bacillati > Actinomycetota > Actinomycetes > Mycobacteriales > Mycobacteriaceae > Mycobacterium > Mycolicibacterium sp. XJ1819. The sequence continues at coordinate 1,337 of NZ_JBEFST010000019.1, forward strand.
CTGCTGGCCAGTGGCGCGGTCGAACGGGTGGTGCTGGTCAGCAGGCACCTGCCGTTGCTGGAGAGCAGCAACGCGGCGGTGTTGCTGGCCGGTTTGGGGCTCGATCCCGAATTGGAGGTCGACGAGCGGCTCGGCGGGGCGCCGGCCACGCTCGACGCGCTGACGTCGGCGCGGCCCCGGACGTTGATCATCGGCAGCGACCTGGAACCCGCCGGGGCGGCGGCGGTGTTGACGTCCGAGCGTGGGCTCAAGGTCCGCACGGCCGCCCGGATCGCGCGCAGCCTTCCGGTGCGCACCCGCAATGCCGCCACCGGCGATGTGCACGACTACGGCGATCCGCGGCTGCTGCACGAACGGGGCCTGATCGCCTCGCTGGAGGCCGCCTGGCTGGATGTTCCCGCAGCCATCGCGGGGGTGGAGCACTCTCGCGCCGTGGAGTTGACCACGGGTGACCAGCCCGCGTTGCCCACGCTCGGTGCGAGTGCGAGCCTGTTCGCGCTGGCCGGAATGGCCGAGCGGGACCGGACCGGTCCGCTGGTGGCCGTCGAACAGGCCAGCCTGTCCGGTGTCACGGTGATCGGGGGGGTTGCGGAGTTGCACCGCCGCGAGCCCGCCGCGCGCCCGCTTCCCGACCGCGACTGCGTTGCCCGCGCCGACCTGCCGATTTCGCTGGCCGCCTATGAACGGGCCTTCGAAGCCAAGACCCGCTGGGAGGCCGGCAGGTTCCCCGGCAGCGCCGCACTGGACTTTCCGCCTCGCTACCGGCTGGCCGACGACTGCACGCTGTCCACCGGCTACGAGCTGATCCCGTTGCCGCGCACGGGCCGGGTGTACACCGAGACGACGGTGCAGATGCCGGTTCCCGGCCTGCGCACGCCGTACTCGCTGGTGATCGTCGAACTCGACGGCGTCGACGTGCGGGCGCTGGTGAAGGTGACCGGGGCCGAGCCGGGCACCGTCGACATCGGCGCCAGGGGACGGCTCGCGCTGCGCCGGGTGGCGGTGCGCTCGGGCGTACCCGACTACGGCTACATGTTCGAACCGGACCCGGCGGGAGTTCCCGCATGAGGAAGGTGGCGATCGTCGGCGCCGGAATGACCGCGTTCGGTGAGCATTTCGCACTCGGCATGAAGGACCTGCTGCCGATGGCGTTCGCCGAATGCGCGGCCAATGTGGACAAGGGCCTGACGAAGGCCGACATCGACGGCGCCTGGTTCGGTGCGATGGGCACCGCCGACGGGTTTCCCTCTGGGATCCTCGCCGACACCCTCGGGCTGCCGGACCTACCCGTCACGCGGGTGGAAAACTCCTGTGCCACAGGCAACGACGCGGTCCGCAACGCGTTGTTCGGTGTCGCATCGGGCGCGTTCGACGTGGCATTGGTCATGGGTGCGGACAAACTGCGCGACACCACGTCGAAAGACATGCTCTGGGCGTGGGAGTCGATGAACCGCGACATGGCCTGGGACTATCCGCTCGGGCTGGTCTCGCCGGGCGGGTTCGCGCTGCATGTCCGCCGCTATCTGCACGAGTCGCCGGCGACACGCGAGCACATGGCGATGGTCGCGGTGAAGAACCACCGCCACGGCGTGCACAACCCCAAGGCGCGGCTGCGCTTCGAGATCACCATCGCCCAAGCGCTCGAAGCGCCCACGGTCGTCACCCCGTTCGGGCTCTACGACTGCGCACCGCAGAGCGACGGCGCCGCGGCGCTGATCCTCGCCGCCGAAGACGTGGTGGACCGGTTCACCGACCGGCCGGTGTGGATCCGCGGCGTAGGTCTGGGCCTCGATTCGGTAATGCACCAACACAAGCCGGATATGACGACGCTGCCGGCCACGGTGCGCGCCGCGAAAAAGGCCTTCACCATGGCCGGAATGACACCGGCTGACATCGACGTCGCCGAAGTTCACGATTTCTTCACGGGCATCGAGCTGATCAGCTATGAAGATCTCGGCTTCGCCGAGCGGTTCGGGGCATACAAGCTCGTCGAGACCGAGGTGACCAGTGTCGGGGGCGCACTGCCGGTCAATCCCAGCGGGGGATTGAAGGCCAAGGGGCACCCTCCCGGGGCCACCGGCGTCGCGCAGTGCGTGGAGTTGTTCGCCCAACTCCGCGGGGAGGCGGCCAACCAGGTGGACGGAGCGCGAATAGCCTTGGCACACAATATTGGTGGTCCCACAGCAGTGGCAGCGGTGACAATCCTGGAAGGAGCCCCACATGGCGCGCGGTAGTGGGCCTGAGCGGTGGTCTGCGGGGTTGCCGCCGATTCGGAATTTGTCGGGTCCGATGCAGGCGGTGGGTGGGTTTTTTGCGATGTCGGCTGATGCGGTGCGGTTTGTGTTTGCGCGGCCGTTTCAGTGGCGGGAGTTGTTGGAGCAGTGTTGGTTTATCGCGCGAGTGGCGTTGGCGCCGACGTTGTTGGTGGCGATTCCGTTCACGGTGTTGATCAGTTTCACGCTCAATATCTTGTTGCGGGAGTTGGGTGCGGCGGATCTCTCGGGGGCGGGGGCGGCGTTCGGCGCGGTGACCCAGGTGGGCCCGATTGTGACGGTGTTGATCGTGGCCGGGGCCGGGGCGACGGCGATTTGTGCGGATTTGGGGTCGCGCACGATCCGGGAGGAGATCGACGCGATGGAGGTGTTGGGGATCAATCCGGTGCAGCGGTTGGTGACACCCCGGATGCTGGCCTCGGCGTTGGTGGCGTTGTTGCTCAACAGTTTGGTGGTGATCATCGGCATCTTGGGAGGTTATTCGTTCTCGGTGTTCATCCAGGACGTCAACCCGGGCGCATTCGCGGCGGGGATCACGTTGTTGACCGGGGTGCCCGAGGTGATCATCTCGTGTGTGAAGGCCACGTTGTTCGGGTTGATCGCCGGGCTGGTGGCCTGTTATCGCGGGTTGATCATCACCGGGGGCGGGGCCAAGGCGGTGGGTAACGCGGTCAACGAGACCGTGGTGTATGCGTTTATGGCGTTGTTCGTGATCAATGTGGTGGTCACGGCCATCGGTATCCGGATGACGACGGGTTAGGGCGTGCGCTGATGGGCACGATGACGATTCTGCGGTCGACCTATCCGCGGTTGACGCGTTCGGCGCGCCGGCCGGTGGAGGTGTTGGGTCGCATCGGCGATCACATGTTGTTCTATCTGCGCGCCCTGGGCGGGGTACCGCATGCGGGATTGCATTTCCGTAAGGAGATCGTTCGGTTGATCGCCGAGATCTCGATGGGTGCAGGCACGTTGGCGATGATCGGCGGCACGGTGGTCATCGTGGGATTTTTGACCCTGGCCGCCGGTGGCACGTTGGCGGTGCAGGGGTATTCGTCGTTGGGCAATATCGGCATCGAGGCGTTGACCGGGTTTTTGGCGGCATTCATCAACGTGCGCATCTCGGCGCCGGTGGTGGCCGGGATCGGATTAGCGGCCACCTTCGGGGCGGGGGTGACCGCGCAGTTGGGGGCGATGCGCATCAACGAGGAGATCGACGCGTTGGAGTCGATGGCGATCCGGCCGGTGGAGTATCTGGTGTCCACTCGCATCATCGCCGGGATGATCGCGATCACCCCGTTGTATTCGATCGCGGTGATCTTGAGTTTTGTGGCCAGCCAGTTCACCACGGTGGTGTTGTTCGGTCAGTCCGGCGGGCTCTATGACCATTATTTCGACACGTTTTTGAATCCGATCGATTTGTTGTGGTCGTTTCTGCAGGCGGTGTTGATGGCCATCACCATCTTGTTGATCCACACCTACTTCGGTTACTTCGCCTCCGGGGGCCCCTCGGGAGTCGGCGCCGCGGTGGGCAACGCGGTACGCACCAGCCTGGTCGTCGTCGTCTCGGTCACCCTGCTGGTCTCACTGTCCATCTACGGCGCCAACGGCAACTTCAACCTCTCAGGATAGGGTCACGCACCGATGAAGAGCAGTGCGGTACGACCGCTGACCGGCCTGGCCATGGTCGTGGCCATCGCCGCGATCGTCGCGCTGGCCATCAGCCTGTTCCGCGGCAGTTGGGCCGATACCGTTCCGGTGACGGTGATCTCGGAGCGCGCGGGCCTGGTGATGAACCCGGACGCGAAGGTCAAGATGCGCGGTGTCCAGGTGGGCCAGGTGTCCTCGATCGAGGAGCGGCCCGACGGCACCGCGGCACTTCATCTCGCGGTGGACAAATCCGCGCTGCCGCTTATTCCGGGCAACATCTCGGTCGACATCACCTCCTCGACGGTGTTTGGCGCGAAATTCGTCCAGCTGATCCCGCCCGCCGAGCCGTCCGCGGCGAAGCTGCGCCCCGGCCAGACCATCCAGAGCCAGCACGTGATGGTCGAGATCAACACGGTCTTCCAGCAACTCGTCACGGTGCTGGACAAGATCGACCCGGCCAAGCTCAACCAGACGCTGGGCGCGATCGCCACCGCGTTCAACGGCCGCGGTGAACAGATCGGCCAGACGTTGGTGGACTTCAACGCACTGCTGGCCGAGATCGAGCCGAGCCTGCCGAACCTCGCGCACGACATCGAGGCCTCGGTGCCCACCCTCGACGCCTATGCCGATGCGGCCCCCGACCTCCTCTCGACGATTCAGAGTGCGACGCAGGTGAGTAACTCGATTGTCGATCAACAGCACAACCTCGACGAATTCCTGGTCAGCGCAATCGGTCTGGCCGACCTCGGCAACGAGGTCATCGGTGGGAACAGCGACACGCTCGCCGAGTTGGCGCATGTTCTGGTGCCGACAACCCAGGTGCTGCACGACTACCGCGCGTCGGCGCGGTGCGGCATCGGGGGCCTGGTCCCGTTCGCCAAGTCGCCTCCTCAGTATGCGGCGGTGCTGGTGAACGCCGGCCTGACGCTCGGCGTGGAGCGGTATCGCTATCCGCGAGACCTGCCGAAGGTCGCCGCCTCCAGTGGCGGCGCCGACTTCTGCGACGAACTGGGTCTGCCCGAACTGCCCCCGGAGTTCGTACCACCGTTGATCGTCGGCGATGTCGGCGCCAACCCCGCCCAGTACGGGAACGAGGGCATCCTGCTCAACTCGGAGGGACTCAAGAACTGGTTGTTCGGACCGCTCGACGGACCGCCGCGCAACACCGCACAGATCGGAATGCCGGGATGACCCGATCCACCGGCACGCTCATCAAGTTCAGCATCTTCGGCCTGATCATGGCCATGCTGACCGCTTTCCTCTTCGTCGTGTTCAGCGAGTCCAGAACCGGGTCCACCGAGGGATATTCCGCCGTCTTCGACGATGCGTCCCGGCTGGAGACCGGCGACAGCGTGCGGATCGCCGGAATCCGCGTCGGCACCGTGCGCGGGGTGTCGCTGCAACCCGACAGAAAAGTCCTCGTCAAGTTCGACACCGACCGCACCACCAAGCTGACCACCGGGACGAAGGCCGCGATCCGCTACCTCAACCTGGTGGGCGACCGTTATCTCGAGCTCATCGACACCCCGGGGGCGGCCGAGATCCTGCCCGCCGGCGCGCAGATTCCCGAGGGCCGCACCGCCCCCGCGTTGGACCTCGACCTGCTGCTCGGCGGCCTGAAACCGGTTGTCCAAGGCCTTAATCCACAGGATGTGAACGCGTTGACCAGCTCGCTGGTCCAGATCTTGCAGGGCCAGGGCGGCACCCTGGAGTCGCTGTTCTCCAAATCGTCGTCGTTCACCAACTCGCTGGCCGACAACAACCAGGTGATCGAGCAGTTGATCGACGACTTGCGAAACGTGTTGGACACCTTGGCCAAAGACGGCGAGGAGTTCTCCGGGGCGATCGACCGGATGGACCGGCTGATCGAGGGGCTCTCGGCCGACCGCGACCCGATCGGTACGGCCATCGAGGCGTTGGACAACGGGACCACGTCGCTGGCCGACCTGCTGGGTCGGTCCCGGCAGCCGCTCGCGGGCACCATCGACTCGCTGAACCGGCTGGCGCCGCTGGTGAATCATGACCTGCCGCGCCTTGACGCCACCATCCAGCGGCTTCCCGAGATCTACCGCAAGCTCGCGCGGGTCGGCTCCTACGGCGCGTTCTTCCCTTACTACATCTGCGGCGTCACGTTCCGCGCCAGTGACTTGGAGGGCCGCACCGTCGTGTTCCCGTGGATCAAGCAGGAAACGGGAAGGTGCGTGGACGAGTAATGCAGAAATACCATGGCTCCCAACTGATGAAGGCCGGCTTCATCGGTGTCGTCCTGATCATCCTCGTCATCGCGGTGGGGTTGCAGCCCGAGCGGTTGCTGTCCTGGGCCACCTCGCTGCGCTATCAGGCACTGTTCACCGAGGCCGGCGGCCTCACCGTCGGCAACGATGTGACCGTGTCGGGCATCAACGTCGGCTCGGTCTCCTCGATCGAACTCGTCAACGGTGACGCGCTGGTGGGGTTCACCATCAACGGCAGGTATGCGCTGGGTTCGGACACCACCGCGCACATCCGCACCGGCACCCTACTCGGCGAACGGGTGTTGGCACTGGAGTCGGCGGGCACCGGTACGTTGGACCGGCGTCAGGTCATTCCGACGACGCGGACCTCCTCGCCGTACTCGCTGACCGACGCGATCGGCGATCTGACGTCGAACACCGCCGGCACCGACACCGATTCGCTCAACCAGTCTCTGGACACCCTCGCCGAGACACTCGACCAGATCGCGCCGCAACTGGGCCCGACGTTCGACGGTGTGTCCCGGCTGTCGCGGTCGCTGAACAACCGCAACGAGAGCCTGGCCGAACTGCTCAAGACGGCGGGCGATGTCACCGGGATCTTCGCCGAACGCAGCCAACAGGTGAACTCGCTGATCCTCAACGCCAACGACCTGCTCGCGGTGCTCAACGAACGCAGGCACGCCATCACCAGCCTCCTGGAGGCCACGGCAGCGGTTTCGCGCGAGTTGACCGGCGTGGTGGCCGACAACGAGCAGGAGTTGGCCCCAACGCTGCAACACCTCAACGAGGTGGCGGCGATGCTGGAGAGAAACCGCGACAACCTCGCCAAGATGCTGCCCGGAGCCGCGAAATACTATCTGACGCAAGGCGAGATCGTGGCCAACGGCGCCTACTACAACGCGCTGGTCCCGAACCTGATGTTCGGCCAGATCCTGCAGCCGTTCCTCGATTACGCGTTCGGGTTCAGGCGCGGTATCGACGCAGGCCAGCCGCCGGACAACGTCGGACCGCGAGCCGAGCTTCCCTTCCCCGTCAACGGCATTCCGCAGCCAGGAGATCTTCCCGATGATGGCAACCCGTAAGCGGCTGGTGGCCGGCACGGCCGTCCTGCTGGCCGTCGCCATGGTCGCCGGCGCCCTCTACCTTGTGCGCCAGGTGTTCTTCGGGCCGTACACCATCACCGCGTACTTCCCGACCGCGACGGCGATCTATCCGGGCGACGAGGTGCGGGTGTCGGGTGTGGAGGTCGGCACCATCGAGGCCATCACCCCCGAGGGCACCCAGACCAAGATGGTCCTGCGGGTCGACCGGGACGTGCCCGTCCCGGCCGATGCCAAGGCCGTGATCGTCGCGCAGAACCTGGTGGCGGCCCGCTACATTCAGCTCACGCCGGCCTATCGTCAGGGTGACGGGCCGACCATGCGGGACGGCGCGGTCATCCCGAGTGAGAGAACCGCAGTGCCCGTCGAGTGGGATGAGGTCAAGACCCAGTTGATGCGGCTGGCAACCGAGTTGGGGCCGAAGGACGGTTCGAGTGTGTCGGACACCTCGGTGTCCCGGTTCATCGACAGCGCGGCGAATGCGTTGGGCGGCAACGGCGCCAAGCTGCGCGAGACGATCTCCCAGCTCTCCGGCGTGGCCAGGGTGTTCGCCGAAGGCAGCGGCAATATCGTCGACATCATCAAGAACCTGCAGATCTTCGTCACCGCCCTGCGCGACAGCAAGGAACAGATCGTCCTGTTCGAGAACCGCCTGGCCAGTCTGACCAGTGTGATCAACGACTCCAGGTCGGATCTGGACTCCGCGCTCTCAGAGCTGTCGGTCGCGATCGGCGAGGTGCAGCGGTTCGTCGCAGGCAGCCGTGACCAGACCACCGAGCAGGTCCAGCGGTTGGCCAACGTGACCCAGGTTCTCGTCGACAACCAGCTGGCCCTGGAGAACGTCCTGCACATCACGCCGAACGCGATCGCGAACTTCCAGAACATCTTCTACCCGAACGGCGGTTCGGTGACCGGCGCCTTCTCGCTCGTCAACTTCTCCAACCCGGTTCAGATGTTCTGCGGAATGATCGGCGCCGTCGCGAACGTCACGGCACCGGAGACGGCGAAGCTGTGCGCCCAGTACCTCGGTCCGGCGCTGCGGTTGCTCAACGTCAACAACATCCCGTTGCCGATCAACGCCTATCTGAGGCCGTCGGTGAGCCCGGACCGGCTCATCTACACCGACCCCAAACTCGCACCCGGTGGGGCGGGGCCGGGCGATCCGCCTGTTGTGCCCCCAGCGGTGTCGGCCTACACGGGCATGGGCGATGTTCCACCGCCGCCCGGTTGGCATCAGCCGGCGGGCCCGCCGGGCCTCTATATGCCGGACAACGACGCCCCCGCGACTCCGTCGCCGGCGTTGTTCCCCGGTGCACCGCTGCCCGGTCCGCCCAACGTGATCTCGAACATCCCTGCGGCGGCACCGCCGACCGTCGAGGGGATGCTGCTTCCGCAGACTCCGGCACCGGTACCGCCGGGCGCACCACTGCTGCCGGCCGAAGGGATGGGGCCGTGACGACTCTGCGGATCCGGGCGAAGCGACTGGCCGTGGCCGGGTCGTGCCTGGCGTTGATGGTGACGGGCTGCTCGTTCCAGGGCATCAACTCGCTACCGCTGCCCGGCGCGGTCGGGCGGGGGACCGACGCGGTCACCTACCAGGTCGAGGTCGCCAATGTCGCGACGCTGGAATCGAATTCACCGGTCATGATCGACGACGTCGTCGTCGGCAGCGTGGGCAAGATGACGGTCGACCAATGGCACGCCAACGTCGAGATCTCGGTCAAGCCCGATGTGGTGATTCCCGAGAACGCCGTCGCGACCGTCGGTCAGACCAGTCTGCTGGGTTCGATGCACCTGGCGCTGAATCCGCCGCTCGGGGAGAATCCCAGCGGTCGGCTGGAACCCGGAGCCACCATCCCGTTGTCGGTGTCGTCGACCTATCCGTCCACCGAGCGCACTTTGTCGTCGCTGTCGACCGTTGTCAACGGCGGCGGGCTCGGTCAGATCAGCGACATCATCCACAATTTCAGTTCTGCGGTGTCCGGCCGCGAAACCGAGATCCGGGAGCTGCTCGTCCGACTCGACGACTTCGTCGGCGTCCTGGATTCGCAGCGCGACAACATCATCGCGTCCATCCAGCAACTCAAGAACGTCGCGGGCACGTTCGCCGGCCAGCGTGACGACATCGACCGCGCACTCAAGGAGATCCCGCCCGCGATCGACGTGTTGATCAAGGAGCGGCCGCAGCTGACAACCGCGCTGCAAAAGCTCGGCCAGTTCGGTGACACCGCCACCAACCTGGTCAACGATGCGGGCGACGACCTGGTAAAGGACCTGGAGAACCTCGGGCCCGCCCTCGGGGCGATCGCCGACATCGGACCGGATCTCAACCTCGCGCTGTTGTGGGCCACCGCGTTTCCCTACGGTCCCACCTTCGCCGACCGCATCACCAGAGGTGATTACATCAACCTGTTGGCCTCCTTCGACCTCACCTATCCGCGGTTGAAGAGGACGTTGCTGCTCGGCACACGGTGGGGCGACGAAAACGCCAAACTGATTCCGGCGCCGGGAGATCCGTACTACATGACCTACTCCTACAACCCGATGTCCATCGGCGTGGCACCGCCGCCGGAGTCCGCGCTTCCGCCTCCAGAGGCGGGGGAGTTGCCGATGCAGCCCGCCGCCGGGCCCCTGCTGCCTGTGGTCCCGCCGCCGCCGGCGGCGCCCTGGCTGCCGCAGTCGGCCTTGGCCACCTCGTCACAGATCTTCGCGGGTCCCTACGGAACCGGCGCGCCCGCACCGGCGGCGCCACCCACCGAGGTTCCGCCGACACCGGGAGGCGGTGGCTGATGCTGACACGCTTCGTCCGAAACCAGTTGATCATCTTCACCATCGCCTCGATCGTCGGCGTGGTCGTGATGATGTTCGTCTACATGCAGGTGCCGACTCTGCTCGGCATCGGCCGGCTCACCGTGACGCTCGAACTGCCCGCCGCCGGTGGGTTGTATCGCTTCAGCAACGTCACCTACCGCGGTGTGCAGATCGGGAAGGTGACCGACGTCAAGCTGACCGAGACCGGCGCGGAGGCGACGCTGTCACTGGACACCTCGCCGAAGGTCCCGGCCGATCTGCAGGCCGAAGTGCTCAGCGTGTCGGCGGTCGGCGAGCAGTACGTGGACCTGCGACCGCGTACCGACTCCGGGCCTTACCTGCAGGACGGTTCGCGAATCCCGGTCAGCGACACCACGATCCCGCAGGAAGTCGGTCCGATGCTGGAGCAGGTCAGTGCGCTGGTGGACAGCATCCCGCAGGACCGGATCGCGGATCTGCTCGACGAGTCGTTCAAGGCGTTCAACGGCGCCGGCCCCGACTTCCAGTCGCTGCTGGACTCCGCGGCCACGGTCAGCCGTGACGCCAACGCCGTGTCCGATCAGACGCGCGCGCTCATCGATGACAGTGGCCCCCTGCTGGATTCGCAGGTCGAGACCACCGACGCGATCCGCACCTGGGCGCGCAGTCTGGCCGGCGTCACGGGCCAGGTTGCGCAGAACGACCCGGAGATCCGGGCGCTGCTGCAACGCGGACCCGCGTTCGCCCAGGAGGTGTCGCAGCTGCTCGAGCAGGTCAAGCCGACGCTGCCGATCCTGCTGGCGAACCTCACCACCGTCGGCCAGATCCTGGTCACCTACAACCCGTCGATCGAACAACTCTTGGTGATCTTCCCCGGCATCATCGCCGCCCAGCAGTCGTTCGGCCTTCCCAGAAACAACCCCACCGGCCTGCCGATGGGCGACTTCGCGCTCACGATCAACGATCCGCCCCCGTGCACGGTCGGGTTCCTGCCTCCGTCGAGTTGGCGTACCCCCGAGGACACCACCACGATCGACACCCCGGACGGGTTGTACTGCAAGTTGCCGCAGGACGCGCCGATCGCGGTGCGCGGTGCGCGCAACTACCCGTGTATGGGTCACCCCGGGAAGCGGGCGCCCACGGTCGAACTGTGCAACGACCCGAAGGGCTACCAGCCGTTGGCGCTGCGTCAGCACACCCTCGGCGCGTATCCCATTGACCCGAACCTGATCTCACAGGGCATCCCGGTCGACGATCGGGTCGACTTCGAGGAGCGGATCCACGCGCCGGTGGGGGGTACCCCATTGCCGCCCGGTGCGCTGCCGTCGGGCACGCCGCCCGGCGTACCTCCGCCGGCGGCACCGGTACCGGCCGCCGATGGCGGGGCCGTGCCCGCCGCGCCGAGTGCGTTCGGCGGCAACGGGTCTGCGGGCCCGACCGTCGCCGCCGCTCCGTATGACCCGCGCACCGGCCAGTACATGACAGCGGACGGTCAGCTGCAGAAGCAGACGAACCTGGCCGCCGACGGGGCCCCGAAATCGTGGCAGGACCTGTTGCCGACCTGAGTCGGCAACAGCGGGGAGTTAAGAGAGCTTCTCCACGCGTACGGGTAGCTCGATGACCACGGGTTTGTTCACCCCGCACGCGCCGCTGGCGCTCTTGGTCAGGTTGCGGCCGGCGAGGAGCTGCATGTTCGTCGTCAGCCGCCCGTTGGTGAAGGGGTCGACGCCCCAGAGGATGAACTTCTGATGCCCGGGGGCGAAGGTGCCATCGGGACACGGCACCCAGTCGGGAATGTCGTGGTCGATGTACCAGAAGTCGTTGAGCCGCGCGGTACCCGTCCAGCCCCGGTCGCTGTGCACCACGCCGGTGCATTCGATCGGGCTCACGCAATCGCTTGTGACGGTCCAGGTCTCGATCACCGTCTCCTGGTCGTAGAAGACCTCGTTGCCCTTGGCCCACTCGCCGTCGGAGACCACCCGGTAGGTGCCCTCGAGCTCGACACCGAAGTTCGAGGCCGACGCCGGCGTCGCCACGGCCAGGCTTCCGGCAATCGTGCACACCGTCGCGGCCACACCGCCGATCAAAGCTGCTGCGCGCATGACTGTGAGCCTAGTAGGTGCCCGGAGCTATGTTCTCCAAAGGTGAGAATTTCGTTGCCGGTCATGGGAAAATAGCGAACGTGCGATCTCTCGCGACAGTGCTTGCTGCCTTCACCATGGTCGGCTCGATGGTCGGTCTGGCCGCCGCCCCGCCGTCGGCCGCGCAACCGCCACCCGCGCCGCCACCGCCAAACGGCGAGTGTCACTATCCCGAATGCACACCCGGCATCCAGCCCGGCGTCGTGCTGGGGTCCTACTGCAACAACACCACCTACTATGCGTTCGGCGTCACCTCATGGGGCCGGTTGGTGTTCTGCGGTTCTCCGCGGCGATACGAGCCGCGGTGGTTCCGCTCGCCGGAAATGCACGGAATCAAGCTCGAGGGTGACCTGTGCCCCTCCCTGGACGGCGAAGTGGCCCAGGCGCCCGATGGTCTGTTCCTCACCTGCGTCGCCAAGGACGGTCGGGCCTTCTGGGAACGCGGCAACCTCTAGCCTCGTAGAGTCGGCCCCCCAAACGCCGAGCAGACGCAAAGTCAGCGTGATTTCAAGGGTTTTCGCTGATTTTGCGTCTGCTCGCGCCAGTGGTGGGCGCCAGATGTGAGGTGGGTGTGCGGGCTACCCGACCGGGTCGAACTCGATGTTCAGTTCGGTCAGGCCGCGCAGGATGAAGGTCGGCTCGTAGACGTACTCACGGTTGTCGATGGGCCCGTGCTTCTGCTCGCTGATCCTGATGTCGCCCAACCGGTCCAGCAGTCGCTCGATCGAGACCCGGCCTTCCACCCGCGCGAGGGGGGCGCCCGGGCAGGAGTGGATGCCGCGGCTGAACGCGATGTGCTCGCGGACGTTCTTGCGCTCCAGCGAGAACTCGTGCGGGTCGGCGAAGCGCTGGGGGTCGCGGTTGGCCGCGCCCGGGCTGACCATCACCGTCGTGCCGGCGGGCACCGGGGTGTCGCCGAGTTGCGTTGTCTTGCGGGCCATCCGGAACACGCTCTTGACCGGGCTGTCCAGCCGCAGGCACTCCTCGATGAAGATCGGGATGAGGTTGCGGTCGGCGCGCAATTGCTCCTGGATGTCGGGGCGGTCGCCGAGGACGCGCAACGCCGCGCCCAGCAACTTGGCGGTCGTCTCCTGGCCCGCGGCGAACAGGAACGTCGCGGTGCGGACGACGTCGAGGACGTCGGGGGTGGAGCCGTCGGGGTACTTCGCGGTGGCGATCGACGTCAGCACGTCGTCACGGGGCGACTCGCGACGTTCCTCGATGTAGCGGACGAACTTGTCGTCCGCCCACTCCAGCGGGTTGGTGGCGATGACCTCGTGATCCAGGCCGCCGATGTTGGTACCGGGCCGCTCGGCGCCGAACGCCTCGCGGAAGTCCTCGTGGTCCGACTCCGGAACGCCGAGCAGATCGGCAACGACCAGAAGCGAGAACGGTTTCGCATATGACGCCAGGAACTCGCAGCGGCCGTCGGCGATGAACTCGTCGATGTGGCGATCGGCCAGCCGCCACATGAAGTCCTCGTTCTCCTTGAGGCGCTTGGGGGTCAGGAGCCGAGACAGGATGGACCGCGCATCGGTGTGCTGGGGAGCATCCATCGTCACCATGTGCTCGAACATGGGGATCTCGGTGCGGTGCTCCTCGATCATCCCGCTGATGTCGTCGCCCTCGGGCGTGAACGGCAGGGGCGTGAACGGTCCCATCACCGCGACGCACGACGAGTAGTTCTCGCTGTCCTTGTAGACGGCGTTGGCCGCTTCCCAACCGGTGACCGCCAGCACCCCGTTGTTGATCGGACAGCAGACCGGATCCTTGGCGCGAATGTGGTCGTAGTACGGGTGGGGGTCGGGCACCAACGAGGGATCGGTGAAGTAGTCGACCGAGTCGAAGTCTGTGGTCATTGTCTGAGCCTCCATGGCTGTGGCGGACGTGTGCCGAATCCCGGTTTAGCGAATATGCTGAGCACCTGCTTAGCATGGGGTTAAGGTCAGGGTCAAGATCATCCGGGTGCGCCGCCATTACCATCGGCGTGTCGACGCGACGACGAGCAGGGAGTGGCATGGCATCGGCCCGACGGATCGGGGCGCCGGACGCGAAGAACCGCGGCGTGTTGATCGACGCTGCCGAGCAGCTGCTTCTCGATGAGGGGTACGCGGCGGTCACCTCCCGACGGGTGGCCGACAAGGCCGGGCTCAAACCGCAACTCGTGCACTATTACTTCCGCACCATGGAGGACCTGTTCCTCGCGGTGTTCCGGAGGATGGCCGAGGCCGGGCTGGAGGTGCTGACCGCGGCGCTGGACTCGCCGCAGCCGCTGTGGGCGCTGTGGCGGTTCAGCACCCAGCCCGAGGCGACCCGCCTGACCATGGAGTTCATGGGACTGGCCAACCGCCGCACGGCGCTGCGCGACGAGATCGTCTACTACGCCGAGCGTTTCCGCGAGGAGCAGAACAAGGCGATCACGGCCGTGCTGCAGCGCTACGGCGTACCGACCTCCGAGGTGCCGCCCGTGGTGTGGACGGTGTTCGCGACCAGCGTCTCGCAGGCGCTGGTGATGGAGCGCGCGCTGGGCATCACCACCGGCCACGCCGAGACCTTCGCGTTCTGTGAGCAATGGATTCGGCGGCTGGAGGGCGAGCCACGGGAAGAGGGCGACCAGTCGTCGCCGGGGGGTCACCAGTTGCGGATGGAGCAGAGCGCGCCCTTGGGTCCCTGATGGGTGGAGACGACCACGCCGTCCACTGCGAGGACACAGTGGACGTTGGGGGTCGCCGATCCTTGGCCGCTGGTCGCCGTGACCATCGCCCACTCGTCGGGGTTGGCCAGTTGCACGTCGAGGTTCCACTGCGTGTCGGGGCCGACGTTGGCCTTGACCTTGGGACTGAAGACGTAGGGGTTGTGGCTGTAGGCCGCCCAGTTCGGTGGGTCGACATCGCGGAAGTAGATGTCGACGTGCGTCGGTTGCTCGGCGAAGATCGTGTACTTCACGTCGTGCAGCGGCGCCGGCGGCGGCTCCTGCGCGCTCGCGGGAGCCGCCGCGAGGACACCCCCGCCGAGCGTTAACACAGTTGCCGACAGCAGCCGGAGCAACGTGGTGCGCTCCGGGACGCGCTGCACTCGAGACATCATTGGCGAATGTTAGAACGATGTCGGGCGGCCTGGGCCTGAATCGCGATCCGCATCTACCGGCTCACGATCGTCGCCGACGCGGTGCCGGGTGCGCCGTACACCTGCGCCAGGCCCACCTTCGGTTCCCCCGGCACCTGACGTTCGCCCGCCTCGCCGCGCAGTTGGCGGACCAGTTCGTGCACCTGTCGCAGCCCCGACGCGCCGATCGGCTCGCCGTTGGCGATCAGCCCGCCGTCGGTGTTGACCGGAATGCTGCCGAAGATCTCGGTTTCGCCGTCGGCCAGCAATTTCTCCTGCTCGCCGTCGGCGCACAGGCCCGTCTCGGCCATGTGGATCACCTCGGCGCCCGCGTCGGTGTCCTGCAGTTGCGCGATGTCGACGTCGTCTGGTCCGATACCCGCGGCCTCGTAGGCGGCCTTGGCGGCATACACGGTCGGTGAGGGATCCTCGTCCAGTGGCGCGGAGGTGGCGTGCACCTCGTAGGCCCCGTACGTGCGGGTGCGGATCTCGCTCGCGCGCACGAACACCGGCTTGTCGGTGTACTTGTGCGCCAGGTCGCCCCGGCACATGATCACCGCGGCCGCGCCCTCGTCGGGGGCGCAGAACATGTATTGCGTCAGCGGATAGTTCAGCACTGCCGAGTTGAGAATCTGATCGACCGGGATCTCTTTGCGGCGGAACGCGTTCGGGTTCAGTGCGCCGTTGCGGAAGTTCTTGTTGGCCACCCGCGCCAGGGTTTCCTGGGAGATGCCGTGCTTGTGGATGTAGTGGTTGGCCTTCATGCCGAAGAACTTGGTGGTGACGAACTGACCGTTCTCCGCATACCACTGCGGCAGTGCGAGTTTGGCCGGATCGTCGGTGAACGCGCCGCGTGGGTGCTTGTCCAAGCCGATGGCGATCCCGATGTCGTACTTGCCGAGGCGGATGGTGTCCGCGGTCTGCTGGATGGCCGAAGCGGCGGTGGCACAGGCATTGAACACGTTGGTGAACGTGATGCCGGTCAGCCCGACCAGCCGGGTGACGGCGTCGGGGTTGGACACTTCGTAGCTGCCGCCGAAGCCGAACTGGATGTCCTTCCACTGCACCCCGGCATCGGTCAGTGCCAGCTGGATCGCTTCGGCACCCATCTGCATGGCCGTCTTGTCGAACCGGCCGAAGGGATGCAGCCCCACGCCGATGATGGCGACGTCGTTGGTCATCGGGTCCTCTCTAGACCGGTTGGAACGCGAACGTGACGAGTTCGTTGCCCTCGTCGTCGGTGGTGAACGGCACCATGGTGAGTTCGACCGGCATGCCGAACGCCAGTTTCTCGGGGTCGTTCTCGGTGAGACGACCCTCCACCCGGATCACGTCGTCGAGTTGCACCAGGCCCACGCCGAACGGCACGAAGTCCTCACCGGTCGGGCCCTTGTAGGGGGGACCGGGCGGAAAACCCTGGGTGGTCCACGCGACCAGGGTGCCGCGCCGGGGCAGCAGCACCTCGGACATGTCGTCGCCGCTGCACTTCGGGCAGCGCTGCTGAGCGGGGAAGGTGGCAGCTTGGCATGTGCCGCACCGACTACCGATCAGCTGCGGGTTCTCATCGGGCCACGTGGAGATGTCGGGAGCGAGCGCTTTCTGGGTGGACACAGGGTGACCATAATCGGAAATGACGTTCTCGTCTAGAGAGAACCCGTTGGCCACAATCGCCACGTCGGTGCAGGAGTTCTGGTTAGCTGCCCGTGTGGATACCGACAAGGCCGAGATCGCAGGGGTGTTGATCCGCTACGCCACCGGAATCGACTTCAAGGACTGGGCGCTGCTGCGCACCTGCTGGACCGATGACGTCGAGGTGGACTACGGCGAGGTCGGGCAGTTCTCCGGTGTCGACGCGATCACCGATCTGATGGAGAAACTCCACAAGGGGATGGGTCCGACCTATCACCGGCTGTCGAACTTCACCATCGCCGTCGACGGTGACGGGGCGACGGCACGGTCCTACGTGCACGCGGTGCTGCAGGCCGTTCCCGACGACCCGGCGAGTTGGGTTGACGCGCTGGGCCATTACGACGACGAGCTCGTCAGGACGGTCGATGGCTGGCGCATCGCACGGCGCACGATGCAGATCGCGCGGGTGCAATCCGGCGCCGCGCCGGGTTCGCGGCCATGACGGAGTTCGCCGCGAAATACGGGCGATGGGCGCTCGACGTGCGTGGTCGTACACCCCTGATGGTTGTGCTTGTCCGCAGGTGACCGTGCGCAAACTTGGATCGTTTGCCGGCGTGTCGCCCGCAGACGCGCACGGTCGGCAAAAAAGGGGGCGGGTTACTTGCCGCGCCTCATCACCTTGTCGGCGGCCGCCCAGTGTTCGTCGGCGACCCACAACCGGGCGAATGCGGCTACTGCCTCGGTCGTGGTGGCGCCCTTCATCACCCGCTTGATCTCGCCGGCGGGGCGGCTCGCCAGGGCGAGCGCCATTGCGCGCCAATCGGATTCGAACGACTCACGGGGCAGCACCCGGTCGACCAGTCCGATGCGTTCGGCCTCCGCGGCGTCGATCACGGTGCCGGTGCCGGCCAACAGCAGGGCCTTGCTGTAGCCGACAAGCGCCACCAGTCGCTCGGCGCCGCCCCACGCCGGCATGATCTCCAGCGCCACCTGATTGAAGCCGATCTTGATGTCGTCGGCGGCCAGCCTGATGTCGGCCGACACCGCGAACTCCGCCCCACCACCGAGCGCGTGCCCGTTGAGCGCGGCGATGGTCGGGCCGTCGAACGCGGCGATGCGATCACAGATCGCCCGCATCCGCCACGCCATCGCCGCCGCCTCGAGTTCGGTCCGCAGCGCGCTGAGCTCCTTGAGGTCGCCACCGGAGACGAACGCACGGTCACCGGCGCCGGTGACGACGAGCGCGCGTGCCTCGTGTGCACCGTCGAGCGCCTTCTCCAACTGGCCCATCGTCTCCAGGGAGATGGCGTTGCGCGCCTGTGGGCGGTCGATGGTGATGACCGCCAGCCCGTCAACTATCTCGAGGTCGACCATTTGATCCATTCTCCGAGCACGGTATTGGCATTCTCGTCTACGGAGAATAGCATCGCCGTCGATGCGCAAAATCCCGGTTGAGCTGACCAAACGGTACGTCGAAGAAGGCTGGTGGACCCCCGACACGCTGGGGCAACTGCTGTCGCGTGGGCTCGAGGCCAACTCGGACACCGGCTTCTGGGTGCACTCGGAGGTACAGCCGTACGCCGGAACATTCGCCGAGGTCGAACTGCGGGCCCGCCGACTGGCGGCGGGACTGCGACGCCGCGGCGTCGGACCGGGCGACGTGGTGGCGCTGCAACTGCCCAACTGGGTGGAAGCCGCCATCGCGTTCTGGGCGTCGGCGTTCCTGGGCGCGGTGGTGGTGCCGATCGTGCATTTCTACGGGCGCCGGGAATTGGGCCATATCCTGGCCAGCGCGCGGCCGAAGGTCTTCATCACCGCCGAGGAGTTCGGCCGGATGCGGTTTCACCCCGACCTGTGCGCGGACGTGCCGATCATCGGGCTGGTCGGCGACAACTTCGAGGACCTGCTCGACGACGAGCCGATGGCGGGCACCCTCGCTGCCGACCCGGCCGGGCCCGCGCTGATCGCGTTCACCTCCGGCACGACCAGCGCACCCAAGGGCGTCGTCCACAGTCATCAGACGCTGGGGTTCGAGACCCGTCAACTGCTCGCGAACTACCCGCCGGATCGGGGCCGGCAACTGACCGCGACCCCGGTCGGACACTTCATCGGGATGCTCGGCGCGTTCCTGATCCCCGTGCTCGAGGGCGCGCCGATCGACCTGTGCGACGTGTGGGATCCGGGCCGGGTGCTCGAGCTCATCGAGACCGAAGGTCTGTCGGTGGGCGGCGGGCCGCCGTACTTCGTCACCAGCCTGCTCGATCACCCCGACTGCACGCCGGCGCACATGGCGCACTTCAAGACCGTGGGACTGGGCGGGTCGACGGTGCCTGCGGCGGTCACCCGCAGGCTGGCCGACATGGGCATCTTCGTGTTCCGCTCGTACGGCAGCTCCGAGCATCCCTCGATCACCGGGTCGAGCCCCGACGCGCCGGAGGTCAAACGGCTCTACACCGACGGCAACCCGCGGCCGGGGGTGGAGATCCGGTTGGGCCCCGACGGCGAGATCTACAGCCGGGGACCGGATCTGTGCCTGGGTTATACCGACGACGCGCTGACCGAGCGCGCGTTCGACGCCGACGGTTGGTATCGCACCGGCGACGTCGGTGTGCTCGACGAGGACGGCTATCTCACCATCACCGACCGCAAGGCCGACGTGATCATCCGCGGTGGCGAGAACATCAGCGCACTCGAGGTGGAGGAGGTGCTGTTGGGGATGCCCGGCGTCGCCGAGGCCGTGGTGGTCGCGGCGCCCGACGACCGGTTCGGCGAACACGCGGCCGCGGTGCTGCGGGTTCGCGACGGGTTCCCCGCGCCGACCTTCGACGAGGTGCGCGCTCATTTCAAGGCGGCGGGCGTGGCGATTCAGAAGTGGCCCGAGGAACTGCACCGGGTGCCGCCCGGGCAGGACTTTCCGCGCACGGCAAGTGGGAAGGTGCAGAAGTTCCTCATCCGCCAGGACGTGACGGCCGGCGCCTACCAGGTGATTGCGGCCCGCAGATAATGAGAATACGATTCTCCCGATAAGAAAAGGAGTGTTCCATGGGGCAACTTTCCCACCGTGTCGACATCCCGTTTCCGCTGTTCGACGCGGATAACCACCTCTACGAGCCCGAAGAGGCGATGACCAAGTACCTGCCCAAGGAGTACAAGGACGTCGTTCAGTACGTCCAGGTCAACGGCCGCACCAAGATCGCGCTGCGCGGCCAGATCAGCAACTACATCCCCAACCCCACCTTCAACGTGGTGGCCAAGCCCGGGGCGTGGGAGGAGTACTTCAAGTACGGCAACCCCGACGGCAAGAGCAAGCGCGAGCTGTTCGGTGAGCCGATGCGGTCGATCCCGGCGTTCTTCGAACCCGGCCCGCGTCTGGAGTTGATGGATGAACTGGGTCTTGACCGCTCGCTGATGTTTCCGACGCTGGCCAGCCTGGTCGAGGAGCGGTTGCGTGACGATCCGGTCGCGATCCACGTCATCGTGCATGCGCTCAACGAGTGGCTCGACGAGGTGTGGGGGTTCAACTACAAGAACCGCATCTTCACCACGCCGGTGATCACCCTGCCCATCGTCGAGAAGGCGATCGAGGAACTGGAATGGGTGGTCAAGCGTGGTGCGCGCGCCATCCTGATCCGGCCCGCGCCGGTGCCCGGCTTCCGCGGCCCGCGGTCGTTCGCGCTGCCCGAGTTCGACCCGTTCTGGCAGAAGTGCGTCGAACACGACGTGCTGGTCGCGATGCACTCCAGCGACAGCGGCTACTCCCGCTACACCTCCGAGTGGGACGGCGCGGCGCAGGAGATGCTGCCGTTCCAGACCAACGCGATGGCGATCCTCAACGAGTGGCGGCCGGTCCAGGATGCGGTGGCGTCCTGGGTGATTCACGGTGCGCTGTTCCGGTTCCCGACCCTCAAGGTCGCCGTCATCGAGGCCGGCTCGAAGTGGATGTTCCCGCTGCTGGACAACATGGCCGAGGTGTACAAGAAAGCTCCGGAGGCGTTCCCGGCCAACCCCGTCGAGGAGATCAAGAACCGGATCCACGTCAGCCCGTTCTACGAAGAGGGCATCGACGATCTGATCAATCTCATCGGCGTGGAGCGGGTGCTGTACGGCTCGGACTATCCGCATCCGGAGGGCCTGGCAGAGCCGACCCACTACGTCACCGCGCTCGAGCACCTCTCGATGGAGGACCAGGCGAAGATCATGGGCGGCAACCTGTCTCGCCTCGTCACGGTGTGACGTACCGGAAACGCTGGGAGACCATCCCGCAGATGGTCTTGAGTGCGGCGGACCGTTTCGGCGACGCGGAAGCGGTCGTCGACGGTCCGCTGCGCTTGTCTTTCGTCGAGGTTGTCGAACGCATTCGTTGCGCCGCAGGCGCATTCGCCGACCTCGGTATCGACAAGGGAGATCGCGTCGCGATCTGGGCGCCGAACTGCGCCGAGTGGATCATCGCGGCCTTCGGCCTGCTGACCGCGGGCGGGGTGTTGGTGCCGGTCAACACCCGCTTCAAGACCGACGAGGCCGCTGACATCATCGAGCGCGGCGCGGTCAAGGCGGTGCTGGTCCAAAAGGGCTTCCTGGGCCAGGATTTCGTCGCACCCCCGGGTGTGCCGGTGATCGATCTCAGATCCGACTTCCTCGGCAGCGGTTCACCGTTCCAGCGCGACGTCAGCGGCCACGACATCGCCGACGTCATCTTCACCTCCGGCACCACCGGCCGCCCCAAGGGCGCCAGGATGAACCACCTTCAAACGTTACGGATGTACGAGGAATGGGTGAGGCTCGCCGATCTGCGTGAGGGCGACCGCTATCTGATGATCAACCCGTACTTCCACACCTTCGGGTTGAAGGCAGGGCTGGTCGCATCGTTTCTGCGCGGCGCGACCATGCTTCCGGTCGCGGTGTTCGACATCGATTCAGTGGTGGAACTGATTGAGCGGGAACGGATCACCATGCTGCCGGGTCCGCCGACTCTGTATCACTCGCTGCTCGAGGTCGCGGACAAGAGCAGGCTGGCCACGTTGCGCGCCGGCGTGACCGGGGCGGCCGACATCCCGGTGGAGTTGGTTCGCCGGATACACGACGAACTTCCGTTCCAGACGCTGATGACCGGCTACGGGCTCACCGAGGCCGGCAATGTGACACTGTCACGTCCCGGTGACTCCTTCGAGGACGTGGCCACCACGGCGGGCCTACCGTGCGAGGACGTCGAGGTGCGCATCGCAGACGACGGGGAGGTGCTGGCCCGCGGTTACGGGGTCATGCAGGGTTATCTCGACGACCCCGCCGCCACGGCAGACGCCATCGACGCCGACGGCTGGCTGCACACCGGCGATCTCGGCGAGTTCACCGACTCAGGCAGGCTGCGCATCATCGGACGCAAGAAGGACATGTTCATCGTGGGCGGTTTCAACGCCTATCCCGCCGAGATCGAAGGCTTTCTGCTCGAGCACCCGGCGGTCACGCAGGCTGCGGTGATCGGTGTTCCCGACGAGCGCATGGGGCAGGTCGGCAAGGCGTTCGTGGTCATCGGGAAAGACGCGGTGATCAGCGCCGACGACCTCATCGGCTGGTGCCGCCAGCGAATGGCCGGATTCAAGGTACCGCGATATGTAGAGTTTCTCGACAGGTTGCCGCTGAACGCCACCGGCAAGGTGATGAAAGACGAACTGCGCTGAGCGAGGCGCCGGCACGTACAGAGGTATCGTCGCGGCGATACGCAAAATGGAAAATGGCATTCTCACGACCGGGCAATACCGGGCAATAAGGACAAGGAGGTCGCCGTGCCGTCATTTCGGCGCCGTGGATCGGCGATCGGCACGGGCCACGTCGAGGGACCGACGAAGAAGCCTGAACCCGACGCGCTGACGCTGGCCGAGGAGGCCGAGGCGGAGGCGGCGGAGGCCGAGGCGCTCGCGGCCGCGGCCCGGGCCAGGGCACGTGCGTTGCGGTTGCGCCGGGAGGCGCAGGCGGCCGAAGTGACCCCTGAAACAGACGCCGAAACCGAAGCGAGCGAAGCCGATGATCCGGCGGTCGTGGCCGAGCAGGCCGAAGAGGCCGAAGAGGCCGAGGAGGCCGAAGCACCCGAAGCCGAGGTGCCGACCGTCGAGCGGCCGTCGGGTCGCCGCTGGGGCAGGATCTTCAAGGTGGCCGCCATCTCGCTGGCCCTGTTGTGTACCGCCGCGCTGTTGGCGGCCAGCGCCTATATGGTCTGGCATCACCGCGAGGCCGCCGCCGACCAGAAGCTGACCGCCGAATACGCTGCGGCCGCACGGCAGAGCGTCGTGACCCTGATGTCGCTGGATTTCAACAAGGTCGAAGAGGACGTGCAGCGCATCATCGACAACTCGACCGGGCAGTTCAAGGAGGACTTCGAAGCCCAGGCCGAGGATTTCGTCAAGGTGGCCCAGGATTCGAAGGTCGTCACCGATGTGACGGTCACCGCCACCGCCGTTGAGACCATGGACGAGAAGTCGGCGGTTGCGCTGGTGTCGGCGACCTCCCGGGTCAGCAACGCCGCAGGCGCCAAGCAGGAACCACGGGCCTGGCGGCTGTCGGTGGACCTGGAAAGAGACGGCGGACAGATCAAGATGTCGAAAGTCGAGTTCGTGCCGTGACATCCGAGGAGAACACCATCACCGCTGACGAACAGGCGAACAGCGATGCCACCGAACTCACCGACGCCGAGTCCGAAGCGACCGAGCTGACCGGCGCCGAGTCCGACACGGCGACAGACGAACCCGCCCAGGGCCCCACTGCTGACAACGGATCCGGCCGTGACGGCGTGGTCTCGGCGGTGATGCGCGGTGCGCGTCGCAACGTCGTCGTCATCCTCATCGTGATCGCGCTGCTGGCGTCCGCAGGGGTGGCGTCGTGGCTGTATTTCACCCAGTACCGGGTGGACACCCAGACCGACGCTCACGCCGCCGATGTCGCGCTGGAGGCCGCGACGAGCGGTTCGGTGGCGCTGCTGTCCTACTCGCCGGAGAGCCTGGAGCAGGACTTCGCGAACGCGAAATCGAAACTGACCGGTGAGTTCCTCACGTACTACACCCAGTTCACCGAACAGATCGTCACTCCGGCCGCCAAGGAGAAGGACGTCAAGACCGCCGCGTCGGTGGTGCGGGCGGCGGTTTCGGAGATCACTCCGGACTCCGCGGAGGTGCTGGTGTTCATCAACCAGACCACCACCAGCAAGGAGAACCCGGACGGCGCATTTGCCGCCAGCTCGGTGAAGGTCGGTTTGACGAAGGTCGACGGACGCTGGCTGATCGACGCCTTCGACCCGGTGTAGCGGACGCGGGACCGGGTGGAGTTCTCGGCGATCCTGCCGCTGCCGGACGTGCGCGCGGCCGACAGACCTGCGGCCTTCTTCGCATTGGCGGGGCGGCAACCGGTGGTGCGTCTGGTGCGCGACATGCTGAGTGCGGTGAGCAGTCCCGCGCAGGTGGTGGTGGCCGCGGCGCCCTCACTGATCGACGAGGTGCGCAAAGCCCTGGTCTCCCAGGGCCTTCCAGCGGTCAGTGTCGTCGACGCCGCGGGCAGCGCACGCGCTGACTGCCTGACGGCGGCCCTCAACCACCTCGAGAGCCGGGGGATCGCGACGTCGCATGTGCTGGTCTACGAAGTGGCCCAGCTGCTGACCCCGGAGGTTCTGCGGGACCGGGTGATCGCCGGTCTGCGTGGCGGCGGGGTATTCGTGGCACCCGCGCTGGCAGTCACCGACAGCATCAAGGCCGTCGACGAACGGGGGTCGGTGATCAGCACCGTCGACCGCGCCAGCGTGCGCACGGTTCAATACCCGCGCGGGTTCAGCACCCGTACCCTGGTCGAGTTGCTGGCGCGCCGACGCGACGCGCAGTTCGACGAGCTTGCCCTGGCCGTCGACGCGGCCGTACCGATCACCGTGGTCGACGGTGACGCCGACGCTTTTTTGGCCGAATTGCCAAGGGATGCGGAATTTGTCGAGGCCGTCATCGAGAGCCCGCACGCGCGCTGAGCAATCGTTCGGCCACGGCGATGTCGCGGGCGTAGGTCACCTTCAGGTTGCGCGGATCGCCGTGGAATGTACGGATCTCGACCTCGGAGTACTTCTCGACGCACGACGAGGTGTCGGTGCCCTCGAATCCGTCACGGCCCGCCGCCCGGTACGCCTCGAGCAGAGGTCGCGCGCGAAACGCCTGCGGTGTCTGGACGCGTACCAGTCTTCGGGTGCCGGACATCGGCGGTTCGATGCCGCCGTCGACTCGAGCCCGCACCGCGTCACGCACCGCGATGGCAGGCAGCGCGCCGCCGAACTCACGGGCCACCGACAACGCGGTGACGAACATCCCGGGACCGGCCAGCGGCCGGGCGGCGTCGTGGATGGCCACGACGTCGACGGCACCGGACTCGATGTCGGCGGCCAGATAACGCAGCACGTTGAGTTCCGAGTGGTGTCTGGTCTGGCCGCCCTCGACGAACTCGACTGTGGTGTGCGGCAGTTCGCGCTCGACGGTGCCCTCGGCGAGTTCACGTTCGCCGGCCCGGTAGACCAGCACGCGTCGGGAAAGTTCGGTCACCTGGGTCAGTGCGTCCAGTGACCACGTCACCATGGCGCGCTCGGCCAGTCGCAGATAGGCCTTGTTGCCGTCGGCTCCGACCCTGGTGCCCAGGCCCGCGGCGAGCACCACGCCGACAGCGTGACTGCGCGGCGGTGTCTGCATGCTCGTATCTTGTCACCGATCGTGGCGGGGTCGTTCATCAGCGGGTTTAGCGCACTGGGGTCGGTGGTAACTCCAGACCGCGGAGCCACAGTGGCAATCGGTGCAATTTCAGTGGCCCCAGTGAGGAGTACCGCAATGCCGAAGACAACGAAGAGCGGTAGCGCCCGCAAGAGCGAACTGCCGAGCACGCTGCAGAAATCCAGCGCCAAGGCGCAGCGCACGTTCGCCAAGGCGCACGACGCCGCCGTCGAGGAATACGGCGAAGGCCAGCGCGCGCACCGGGTGGCCTACAGCGCGCTCAAGCACAGTTACGAGAAGGTCGGTGACCACTGGGAAGCCAAGGCCAAGAAGGGCCCGTCCGATCAGCGCGCTCGCAGCGGCGGCCCCAACGCGAAGGGCGCCACCGCCGAAGGTGTCGACGCGAACGCGTCGAAGAAGCACCTCGTCGACGTCGCACGGCGGTTGGACATCTCGGGGCGTTCGACGATGAACAAGCAGGAGTTGGTCTCGGCCATCAAGAAGGCCAACCGCAGACAGACCGCACGCAACCGCTAGTCCGGCGGGCCGCGGTGGGGGTCGAACCCCTCGAGCAGCATCCGTTCGGCCCGCTCCGCCTCGGCGCCGCGCTCGGCCCGCAGCAGCCGACGCGCCTTGTGGCGGGTAATCAGGATCCCGGCCACCGCAAGGCCCCAGATCACGTACTGCACGGTCCACGCCAGCTGGAACGCCTGCAGCGAAAACCCGCCCGCGACATCCAGGATCAGCCCCATCGCCTGCATCACGGCCAACGAGGCGAGGAAGCCGCCCATGTTGACCAACCCGGAGGCGGTGCCCAGCGTGTCGCTCGGGTTGAAGGTGCGTGCGAAGTCGAAGCCGACCATCGAGCCTGGGCCGCCGACCGAGATCACCACGATCAGCACGATCAGCATCCACAGCGGGGCGCGTCCGGGTAACAGCAACACGATCGTCCACACCAGCGCGTTGCTCGCGATGATCGCGAGCACCAGTCGTGATCGTCGCTGCGGGTGACGACCGGTGAACACGCCGATCAGCACGCCCGAGCCGATCGCGGCGACGACCGAAATCGTCAGCAGCGCACCCGCGATCTCCGGTGACAGGCCCTGCGCCGTGGTGAGATACGGCACCCCCCACATCAGCGCGAACACGGTCACCGAGAACTGCGTGCCCATGTGGGTGAAGAAGCCCAGACGGGTGCCTGGACGCAACCACACGGTCGTGACGCTGGTCAGCGTCTCGCGTACCGACAGCGTGTGGACCTCGACGACGTTGCCGTGCGGCGCGTTCTTCACCAGCGCCAGCGTCAGCACGATCGCCACCACACCGATCGCCGCCACCGAGACGTAGGCGGTGGTCCAGCCCGCCGCGGTGAGAATGCCGAAGAACGGAATCGCGGAGAGCACCTGGCCGAGTTGGCCGCAGATCCCGGTCAGCTGGGTGACCAGCGGAACCCGTGGCGGTGCGAACCAGCGCGGCACCAGGCGCAGCACCGAGATGAACGTGAACGCGTCGCCCAGACCCACCACCGCGCGTGCGGCGATCGCGGCGGGCAGCGACTCGGTGAACGCCAGCACGAGTTGGCCCGAGGCCATCAGCGCGGCGCCCCAGGTGATCAGCGCCTTGGAGCCGAACCGGTCCAGCAGAAGGCCGGCCGGGACTTGGGCGGCGGCGTAGACGATGACCTGCAGGACCACGAACGTCGACAGCACCCCGGGACTGGCGTGGAAGCGTTCGGCTGCGGCCAGCCCGGAGACACCGAGTGTCGTGCGGTCGAGCACGGCGACGATGTAGGCGAAGAGTCCGGTCCCCCAGACGATCCAGGGGCGGACTCCGAGCGGGTAGCTGGCGCGTGTGCCTTGATGGTCAATCCCGCCATTGTCCGATATCGGGGGGACCGCGAAGCCAACCGCGCTGACGCGCCGGCGGCCTCCCGGCGAGTTGGCTGGATCTGCACAGCCGGGACCGGCGCGGTTTGTGGCTGCCGCGAGAGTGCAGGCAGCGAAATATATGACGGTTAGCTGGCAAACACCGGAGCAGTCCGCACGAGTTCGCTCGCGACGGCGCGGACGCGGCTATTCTGATCTTATGGACCGTTGCGGTGTGCTACTCGGCCGCGAACGCGTGCGCACCGGGGTGCAGGGCGTTGGCTGAGTATCGGCTCGACGAACTTGCGCAAATCTCTGGCGTCAGTGCCCGCAACATCCGTGCGTACCGGGAACGCGGACTGCTCGACCCGCCCCGCCGAGTGGGCAGAACCGCGTTGTACGACGACTATCACCTCTCCCAACTCCGCACGATCAGCCAGTTGCTTCGGCGCGGGTTCAACTCGGCGCACATCGCGGAGTTCTTCGCAAGCATGCGTGAAGGCGCCGATCTCGCCGACATCCTCGGGATCCAGCGCGCGGTGCTCGGCCCGCCCACCGGGCCGAGCACACAGCGCGGCGCCGGCGCGGGCGCACAGCGCTTCGTCGACATCGATCCCGACAGCCCCGAGGCCCGCAAGCTCGTCGAGTACGGGTTGGCCGAACTGGTCCGCGGTGGGGTCGCGATGACCGATCCGGCGATCGGCGAGATCATCGCCAGGGCACCGGATCAACTGCTCTACGTGCGGGCGGTGCTGAGCATCCACGAGGAGACGCGCGACGCGATCGACGACTTGGCCGGTGGCTTCGTCCACGCCCTCGAGGCATCCCTGACGGCCAGGTTCGGGGAGAACTATGCCGCGGCCGCCGACCAGACCGAGGAGTTGGGCCGGATCGTCGAGGATTACCGCGACCTGTGGAGCGGCGTCGTGTCGGCGCAGATGGACAAGTCGTTACAGCAGCAGATGACCAACGCCGTCTCCGGCTACACCACCGGCGTGCTGCTGAGCAAGGCGCCGCGCAGCCCGGAATCGCAGGATCGCTCGTAAGGCCGTCGACGCGGGCCGGCGCCGAGCATCGCCGCCGTGAGACGACACGACGCCGTTCTTGATGCAGCTGTGACCAGTGGCGTTGGCGTGAAAATTGAGGTGATTGTCGTACTCTGTGGCTCGTGTCGATACCCCGTCGTTCGCTGCTGAAGGGCGCCGCCGCGGCGCCGGCCGCGTTCGCGCTCGGCACCGGTCTGTCCGGCCTGGTGTCGGCGGCCGCGGCGCCGGTCGCCTCGGCGGCCCCGCTGGGAGTGCTGCTCGACTATGCGGCCGGGGTGATCAAGGCTTCCGACATCCGGGCCGCGGGCGCACTGGGTGCCATCCGATACGTTTCGGACCGGCGGCCGGGCGGCGCCTGGATGCTGGGCAAACCCATCCAATTGACCGAGGCGCGCGATCTCTACCAGAACGGTTTGAAGATCGTGTCGTGTTATCAGTACGGCAAGCAGGACACCGCCGACTGGCTCGGCGGTCACGACGCCGGTGTCGCGCACGCCAAGCGCGGCTGGCAGCTGCACGTTGCCGCCGGGGGTTCCTACGGAGCGCCGATCTACACGTCGATCGACGACAACCCGACCTACGAGCAGTACAAGAGGCAGGTGGCGCCGTATCTGCGGGGCTGGGAAGCGGTGCTGGGGCATCAACGCGTCGGTGTCTACGCCAACTCGAAGACCATCGAATGGGCTTTGCAGGACGGGCTCGGGGCCTACTTCTGGCAGCACAACTGGGGCTCGCCGGGCCGGACCGCCCATCCCGCCGCCCACCTGCATCAGGTCGAGATCGACAAGAGGTCGGTCGGGGGTGTCGGGGTGGACATCAACCACATTCTCAAGCCCCGATACGGGCAGTGGGACTAAACCTTACCGATCAGTAAGGACTCGCAGCAAACGTCTTGTAGTCGCCGGCGCCGGGTACGGGGCCCGACCGGCATGATCGGCCACTTGATGCGCGCCGCTCTGGCTGGTCGGACTCGTGGTAAATTTTTACATAACAATTCCATAACAAAACTACGTTGATCTGCGGAGTTGTCCTTACTCGACCGTAACCACCTGCCAACAGGACGTTTGTCTCGCAAGGCTTCGACGGGCTCGGGACGCCACGTTACCCAAGTCGGGGTTACCCACGCGTAGAACTCATTAGTAACCATTTGGGCGGGAAAAATCACCCCCTCTCTTATGACACTCTTAGTACGGCTCGAGCGTCCGCTGGCAGGCGTCGTGAAGACCCGCGACACCGCCGCGACCTGGGCCGGTTGAGATTCGACGCCGAATCGGATGGCCCGCATCAGGGCGGCCATCACAGCTTCCAGAGCCGACCGCCGACAGACGACGAGCGAGATCCGCGAGACAGCACGCAAGGGAGACAGCAGGACGTGACGATCAACGAGCAGCACCGTGTGTCCGCCGAACCTACGACCGGCCCCACCGAATCGCATGCCGGCGCCCAGGCCCTCGTCGACCGTCTGCACGCCGGTGAGCCCTATGCGGTGATCTTCGGCGGCCAGGGCGGCGAGTGGCTGGAGAACCTCGAAGAACTGGTCAGCTCCGCGGGCATCGAGTCGGAGATCAGCGAGCTGGTCGCCGAGGCCGAACTGCTGCTCGAACCGCTGGCCCGCGAGTTGGTCGTGGTGCGGCCGATCGGTTTCGAACCGATGAAGTGGATCCGTGCGCTGGCCGCCGACGAACCGCTGCCGCCCGCCAAGGACCTGATGACCGCCGCGATCTCGGGCCCGGGGATCCTGCTCACCCAGATGGCCGCCGTTCGCGCGCTGGCGCGCCAGGGACTCGACCTGACCGCGCACCCGCCCGTCGCCATCGCAGGCCACTCACAGGGCGTCACCGCCGTCGAGTCGCTCAAGGCCGGTGGCGCGCGCGATGTCGAACTGTTGGCGATGGGGCAGCTGATCGGCGCGGCCGGATCGCTGATGTCGCGGCGTCGCGGCATGGTGCGCCGGGGCGACGAGTCGCCGATGCTCTCGGTGATCAACGTCGACCCCGACAAGATCGCCGCGCTGCTCGACGACTTCGCCCAGGACGTACGCACCGTGCAGGCGCCGGCGCTGTCGATCCGCAACGGCAGGCGCGCCGTCGTCATCACCGGCACCCCCGAACAGCTGTCCCGCTTCGAGCTGTACTGCCAGAAGATCACCGAGAAGGAAGAAGCCGAGCGCAAGAACAAGGTGCGCGGCGGGGCTGTTTTCCGTCCGGTCTTCTACAAGCTTCCGGTGGAGGTCGGATTCCACACCCCGCGGTTGGCCGACGGGATCGCGCTCGTCGACGAATGGGCCCGCAAGGTGGGCGTCGACCCCGATGTCGCGCGGTTGATGTCGCAGAAGATCTTCATCGACCACGTCGACTGGGTGGCCGAGGTCGAGGAGCTGCACGAGGCGGGCGCCCGCTGGATCATCGACCTGGGCCCCAGCGACACCGCGACGCGTCTGACCGCACCGGTGATCCGCGGGCTGGGCGTCGGCATCGTGGCCGCCGCCACCCGCGACGGCCAGCGCCGGCTGTTCACCGCGGGTGCGGCTCCCGCGATCCAGCCGCCCTATTCGAGCTACGCACCCAAGCTGGTCGAACTGCCGGACGGTTCGGTGAAGCTGTCCACCAAGTTCACCCGGCTCACCGGGCGCTCACCGATCCTGCTCGCCGGTATGACCCCGACGACCGTGGACGCCAAGATCGTCGCGGCGGCCGCCAACGCCGGCCACTGGGCCGAACTGGCCGGCGGCGGTCAGGTCACCGAGGAGATCTTCGACAACCGCATCGCCGAGCTCACCGGTCTGCTCGAGCCCGGCCGCGCCGTGCAGTTCAACACGCTGTTCCTCGACCCGTACCTGTGGAAGCTGCAGGTCGGCGGAAAGCGCTTGGTGCAGAAGGCCCGTCAGTCCGGCGCGCCGATCGACGGGGTGATCGTCTCCGCGGGCATCCCCGACCTCGAGGAAGCCGTCGAGCTCATCGAGGAACTCAACAGCGTGGGGATCACCCACGTGGTCTTCAAGCCGGGGACGGTCGACCAGATCAAGTCGGTCATCAAGATCGCCGCCGAGGTGCCCGACAGGGACGTGATCGTGCACATCGAGGGCGGCCGCGCCGGTGGCCACCATTCGTGGGAGGACCTCGACGATCTGCTGCTGAGCACGTATGCGGACCTGCGCAAGCTCTCCAACATCACCGTCTGCGTGGGCGGCGGCATCGGAACCCCGGAGCGCGCGGCCGAATACCTGTCGGGCCGGTGGGCCAAGGACTACGGGTTCCCGGTGATGCCGGTCGACGGCATCCTGGTGGGCACGGCGGCGATGGCCACCAAGGAGGCGACCACCTCGCCGTCGGTCAAGCAGATGCTGGTGCAGACCTCGGGCACCGATCAGTGGATCAGCGCCGGAAAGGCCCAGGGCGGCATGGCGTCCAGCCGCAGCCAGCTCGGCGCCGACATCCACGAGATCGACAACGCCGCCTCGCGATGCGGACGGCTGCTCGACGAGGTCGCCGGCGACGGCGACGCGGTGGCCGCCCGCCGCGACGAGATCATCGCGGCGATGGCCGCCACCTGCAAGCCGTACTTCGGCGACGTGGGGGACATGACCTATCTGCAGTGGTTGCGCCGCTACGTCGAACTGGCGATCGGTGACGGTGACAGCACCGCCGACACCGCGGCGCCCAACAGCCCGTGGTTGGCCGACACCTGGCGCGACCGGTTCGCCGACATGCTCAAGCGAGCCGAGGCCCGGCTGCACCCACAGGACTCCGGTCCGATCGAGACGCTGTTCGACGACAGCGCCGAGGGGCAAGCGCTGCTGGAGAATCCGGAGCAGGCAATCGCCGCGCTGCTCGACCGCTACCCGGACGCCGAGACGATCCAGCTGCACCCGGCCGACGTGCCGTTCTTCGTCACGCTGTGCAAGACGCCGGGCAAGCCGGTCAACTTCGTGCCCGTCATCGACAAGGACGTCCGGCGCTGGTGGCGCAGCGACTCGCTGTGGCAGGCCCACGACGCGCGCTACACCGCCGACCAGGTGTGCATCATCCCGGGTACCCAGGCCGTCGCCGGCATCACCCGCGTCGACGAGCCGGTCGGCGAACTTCTGGACCGCTTCGAGCAGGCCACCATCGACGATGTGCGGGCATCCGGCGCGGAGCCGGTGCCGGTGGTCTCGCGCCGCCAGGCCCGCGCCGACGTCACCGGGCCGCTGGCGGTCGTGCTGGACTCGCCCGACGTGTTGTGGGCCGGGCGCACCGCGATCAACCCGGTGCACCGGATCGGAGCTCCCGACGAGTGGCAGGTCAACGAAAACCGCGCCGCCACACATCCTTCCACCGGATCGCGGCTGGAATTGGGCGCCGACGGCGTGACGCTGAGCGTGCCGCTGTCCGACATCTGGATCGACATCCGGTTCACGCTGCCGTCCTGCACGGTCAACGGAGGTATGCCGGTCGTCACCGTCGAGGACGCCTCGACCGCGATGCGTGCGGTGCTGGCCATCGCCGCGGGCGTGGACGGGCCGGAGTCGCTGCCGCCGGTGCGCGAGGACACCGCCACCGTGACCGTGCACTGGGATCCCGAACAGGTCGCCGACCACACCGGTGTGACGGCCACCTTCGGCGCCCCGCTGGCCCCCGGACTGACACTGGTGCCCGATGCGCTCGTCGGCCACTGCTGGCCGGCGGTGTTCGCCGCCATCGGCGCGGCGGTGACCGACGACGGCTTCCCGGTCGTCGAGGGCCTGCTGAGCCTGGTGCATCTGGATCACGCCGCACACCTGATGGCCCCGATGCCGCGCACTCGGGCCGAGTTGACCGTCACCGCAACCTCTTCGGCCGCCGTCGACACCGAATACGGCCGCGTCGTGCCGGTGTCGGTGCGCATCTGCGACGCCGACGGGTCGCTGCTGGCCGTCCTCGAGGAGCGGTTCGCGATCCGCGGGCGCACGGGCGCGGCCGAACTGGCCGACCCGCCGCGCGCCGGAGGGGCGATCACCGACAACGCGACCGACACGCCGCGTCGGCGTCGCCGCGACGTCACCGTCACCGCACCGACCGACATGAGCGCGTTCGCCGTGGTGTCCGGTGACCACAACCCCATCCACACCGACCGTGCCGCCGCGCTGCTGGCCGGGCTGAAATCGCCCATCGTGCACGGCATGTGGCTGTCTGCCGCCGCCCAGCACGTGGTCACCGCCACCGACGGCAAGCCGGCCCCGCCCGCCCGTGTGGTCGGGTGGACCTCCCGATTCCTGGGCATGGTGCTGCCCGGTGACGAGATCGAGTTCCGCGTCGACCGCGTCGGTATCGATCGCGGCGCGGAGATCATCGAGGTGGCCGCGCGGGTCGGTTCCGATCTGGTGATGTCGGCGACCGCGCAACTGGCCGCGCCCAAGACCGTCTACGCCTTCCCCGGGCAGGGCATTCAGCACAAGGGCATGGGCATGGAGGTGCGTGCCCGGTCCAAGGCCGCCCGCAAGGTGTGGGATTCGGCGGACAAGTTCACCCGCGAGACGCTGGGTTTCTCGGTGCTGCACGTGGTGCGTGACAACCCGACCAGTCTGATCGCCTCCGGCGTGCACTACCAGCATCCTGAGGGGGTGCTGTACCTGACCCAGTTCACCCAGGTCGCGATGGCGACAGTGGCCGCCGCGCAGGTGGCCGAGATGCGCGAGCAGGGCGCGTTCGTCGAGGATGCGATCGCCTGCGGGCACTCCGTCGGTGAATACACCGCGCTGGCCTGCGTCAGCGGGGTCTATGAACTCGAAGCGCTGCTGGAGGTGGTGTTCCACCGCGGCAGCAAGATGCACGACATCGTGCCCCGCGACCACCTGGGTCGGTCCAACTACCGGTTGGCCGCGATCCGGCCGTCGCAGATCGATCTCGACGACGCCGACGTCAAGGCGTTTGTCGCGAATATCGCGGCGAATACCGGTGAGTTCTTGGAGATCGTGAACTTCAACCTGCGCGGTTCGCAGTACGCGATCGCCGGGACGGTGCGCGGACTGGAGGCCTTGGAGGAAGAGGTCGAGCGCCGCCGCGAGCTCACCGGCGGCAAGCGCTCGTTCATCCTGGTGCCCGGTATCGACGTGCCGTTCCACTCGTCGGTGCTGCGCGTCGGCGTCGCCGACTTCCGTCGCTCGCTGGAGCGCGTGATGCCGCGCGACCAGGATCCGAACCTGATCATCGGCCGTTACATCCCCAACCTGGTGCCCAAGCCGTTCAGCCTGGAACGCGAATTCATCCAGGAGATCCGGGATCTGGTGCCGGCCGAACCGCTCGACGAGATCCTCGCCGACTACGACACGTGGCTCAACGAGAAGCCGCGCGAACTGTGCCGCAAGGTCGTCATCGAGTTGTTGGCCTGGCAGTTCGCCAGCCCGGTGCGCTGGATCGAAACCCAGGATCTGCTGTTCATCGAGGAGGCCGCGGGCGGACTGGGCATCGAGCGGTTCGTCGAGATCGGCGTCAAGTCGGCGCCGACGGTCGCCGGTCTGGCCGCCAACACGCTGAAACTGCCGGAGTATTCACACAACACCACCGAGGTGCTGAACTCCGAGCGGGATGCGGCGGTGCTGTTCGCCACCGACACCGACCCCGAACCCGACCACGACGACGACGAGCCAGAGGACACCGCGGCCCAGGCCGCACCCGTCGAGGCCGCACCCGCGCCGGCGCCCGCTGCGGCTCCCGCCGCGCCGTCGGGCGGCCCACGTCCCGCCGACCTCGCCTACACCGCCGCCGACGCCACCATGGCGTTGATCGCGGTGTCGGCGAAGATGCGAATCGACCAGATCGAGCCGTTGGACTCCATCGAGTCCATCACCGACGGCGCCTCGTCGCGGCGCAACCAGTTGCTCGTCGACCTCGGCTCCGAACTGAACCTCGGGGCCATCGACGGTGCGGCCGAAGCGGATCTGGCCGGGCTGAAGGATCAGGTCACCAAGCTGGCCCGGACCTACAAGCCCTATGGTCCTGTGCTTTCCGACGCCGTCAACGACCAACTGCGTACGGTGCTCGGACCGTCGGGCAAGCGGCCCGCCTACATCGCCGAACGGGTCAAGAAGACCTGGGAACTCGGCGACGGCTGGGTCAAGCACGTCACCGTCGAGGTGGCGCTGGGCACCCGTGAGGGATCCAGCGTGCGCGGCGGCGACCTCGGTACGCTGCACGACGGCGCGCTGGCCGACGCGGCCACCGTGGACAAGGTGATCGACGCCGCGGTGGCGTCGGTGGCGGCGCGCCAGGGTGTCGCGGTGTCGCTGCCCACGGCGGCGGCCAGCGCCGGCGGTGTGGTGGATTCGGCCGCGCTCGGTGAGTTCGCCGAAAAGGTCACCGGACCCACCGGCGTGCTCGCCTCGGCGGCCCGCCTCATCCTGGGCGAACTCGGCCTCGATACGCCCGTCAGCGTGCCCGAGGCCTCCGACGCCGAACTCATCGATCTGGTCACCGCCGAACTGGGGTCGGACTGGCCGCGTCTGGTCGCGCCGGTGTTCGACGGCCGCAAGGCGGTGCTGTTCGACGACCGATGGGCCAGTGCGCGTGAGGATCTGGCCAGGCTGTGGCTGATGGACGAGGACGAGATCGACGCCGACTGGGCGCGGATCTCGGAGCGGTTCGAAGGCGCCGGGCACATCGTCGGCACCCAGGCCACCTGGTGGCAGGGCAAGGCGCTGGCCGCCGGCCGCAACATCCACGCCTCGCTGTACGGGCGCGCGGCCGCGGGCGCGGAGAACCCGGGCGCGGGCTGCTACGCCGAGGAGGTCGCGGTCGTCACCGGCGCCTCCAAGGGCTCCATCGCCGCCTCGGTGGTGGCCAAGTTGCTCGACGGCGGCGCGACGGTGATCGCCACGACGTCGCGTCTCGACGACGACCGGTTGGCGTTCTACCGCACCCTGTACCGCGACAACGCCCGGTTCGGCGCCAAGTTGTGGGTGGTGCCCGCGAACATGGCGTCCTACAACGACATCGACGCACTGGTGGCGTGGGTGGGCACCGAGCAGACCGAAAGCCTCGGGCCGCAATCGATTCACCTCAAGGACGCGCAGACCCCGACGCTGCTGTTCCCGTTCGCGGCGCCGCGGGTGGCCGGTGATCTGTCCGACGCGGGTTCCCGCGCCGAGATGGAGATGAAGGTGTTGCTGTGGGCCGTGCAGCGGCTGATCGCCGGGCTGTCCCACATCGGTGCCGAGCGCGACATCGCGGCCCGGCTGCACGTCGTGCTGCCCGGCTCCCCGAACCGGGGGATGTTCGGCGGCGACGGCGCCTATGGTGAGGCCAAGGCTTCGCTGGACGCGCTGGTGACCCGGTGGAAGGCCGAATCGTCATGGGCGCAGCGAGTTTCGTTGGCGCACGCCCTGATCGGCTGGACCAAGGGCACCGGGCTGATGGGCCACAACGACGCGATCGTCGACGCAGTGGAGCAGGCGGGGGTGACCACCTACACCACCGACGAGATGGCGGCGATGCTGCTGGATCTGTGTGACATCGAGTCCAAGGTCGCCGCGGCGCGCGAACCGCTGGAGGCCGACCTGACCGGCGGGCTGGCCGGCGTCGACCTCGACCTCGCCGAGCTGGCCGAGCGGGCCCGCGAGGAGGCGATCGGCGAGGGCGCCGAAGAACAGGCCGACGAGCACGGCACCATCCGGGCGCTGCCGTCGCCGCCGCGCGGCTACAAGGGGGCTCCGCCGCCGGCCTGGGACGACCTCGACGTCGACCCCGCCGACCTGGTGGTGATCGTCGGCGGCGCCGAACTGGGGCCCTACGGGTCGTCGCGGACCCGCTTCGAGATGGAGGTCGACAACGAGCTGTCGGCGGCCGGGGTGCTGGAACTGGCGTGGACCACCGGCCTGGTCAAGTGGGAAGACGACCCCACGCCGGGCTGGTATGACACGCAGACCGGCGACCTGGTCGACGAGGGTGAACTCGTCGAGCGCTACCACGATGCGGTGGTGGAGCGGGTCGGCATCCGGGAGTGGGTCGACGACGGCGCGATCGATCCCGACCACGCCTCGCCGTTGCTGGTGTCGGTGTTCCTCGACAAGGACTTCACGTTCGTGGTGTCCTCGGAGGCCGATGCGCGTGCGTTCGTCCAGTTCGATCCCGAACACACCGTGATCGCGCCGGTGCCCGACAGCGCCGACTGGCAGGTGACCCGCAAGGCGGGCACCGAGATTCGGGTGCCGCGCAAGGTGAAGCTGTCCCGCACCGTCGGCGCGCAGATCCCGACCGGCTTCGACCCGACGGTCTACGGGGTGAGCCAGGACATGGCCAGCTCGATCGACCGGGTGGCGCTGTGGAACCTAGTCACCACCGTCGACGCGTTCCTGTCCGCCGGGTTCACCCCGGCCGAGCTGATGCGCTGGGTGCATCCGAGCCTGGTGGCCAGCACGCAGGGCACCGGCATGGGCGGCATGACGTCGATGCAGACGATGTACCACGGCAACCTGCTGGGCAGGAACAAGCCGAACGACATCCTGCAAGAGGTCCTGCCGAACGTGTTCGCCGGACATGTCGTGCAGTCCTACGTCGGCAGCTACGGCGCGATGATCCACCCGGTCGGCGCGTGCGCCACCGCGGCGATCTCGGTCGAGGAGGGCGTCGACAAGATCCGGCTGGGCAAGGCCGAGTTCGTCGTCGCCGGCGGCTACGACGACCTGACCCTGGAGGCGATCATCGGCTTCGGTGACATGGCGGCCACCGCCGACACCGAGATGATGCGGGCCAAGGGAATCAGCGACTCGAAGTTCTCCCGCGCCAACGACCGGCGCAGGCTCGGGTTCGTCGAAGGACAGGGCGGCGGAACGCTGTTGCTGGCCCGCGGCGACCTGGCGCTCAAGATGGGCCTGCCGGTGCAGGCGGTCATCGGCTACGTGTCATCGTTCGGTGACGGCATGCACACCTCGATCCCGGCACCGGGCATCGGCGCGCTGGCCGCCGGCCGTGGGGGCAGGCAGTCGGATCTGGCGCGGTCGCTGGCCAAGCTCGGGGTGGGCGCCGACGACATCGCGGTGGTGTCCAAGCACGACACCTCCACGCTGGCCAACGATCCCAACGAGACCGAGTTGCACGAGCGGCTCGCCGACTCGCTGGGCCGCTCCGACGGGGCGCCGCTGTTCGTGGTGTCGCAGAAGAGCCTCACCGGCCACGCCAAGGGCGGCGCCGCGGCCTTCCAGATCATGGGCCTGTGCCAGATCCTGCGCGACGGCGTGATCCCGCCCAACCGCAGCCTGGACTGTGTCGACGACGAACTGGCCGGCGCGGCGCACCTGGTGTGGGTGCGCGACACCCTGCGGCTCGGTGAGAAGTTCCCGCTCAAAGCGGGCCTGGTCACCAGCCTCGGGTTCGGCCACGTGTCCGGTCTGGTGGCGCTGGTGCATCCGCAGGCCTTCCTCGCCGCGCTCAGCCCGCAGGAGCGGGAGGACTACCGGCGACGCGCGGACGCCCGCGTGATGGCGGGCCAGCGCAGGCTGGCATCGGCGATCGCGGGTGGCCCGGCGCTCTACGAGAAGCCGACGGACCGTCGCTTCAGCGCGGACGCGCCGGAGAAGCCTCAGGAAGCCGAGATGCTGCTGGACCCGAATGCACGACTGGGCGACAACGACCTGTACACATGGCGATAGTCGGTGTGGGGATAGATCTCGTCTCCATTCCGGAGTTCGCCGAGCAGGTCGACCAGCCGGGCACGGTGTTCGCTGAAACGTTCACCCCCGGTGAGCGTCGCGACGCCGCCGACAAGAGCTCATCAGCGGCGCGGCATCTGGCCGCGCGCTGGGCGGCCAAGGAGGCGGTGATCAAGGCGTGGTCGGGTTCACGCTTCGCCAAGCGCCCGATGCTGCCGGAGGGCATCCACCGCGACATCGAGGTGATCACCGACATGTGGGGCCGGCCCAAGGTGCGGCTGAGCGGCGCGATCGCCGAGCATCTGCAGGACGTCACGATCCATTTGTCGCTGACGCATGAGGCCGACACCGCCGCCGCGGTCGCGATCCTCGAAGAGCGCTGAGTTTCTGGGCTTCCCGCCGCGAGATTGCATCCCCGCAGCAAAAGTGTGAGTGGGCACCTGCCGGAATGCAATTTCGCGGCTAGCGTCGAGGCTGTGAACGATCTGGTGCAGCGGGTGCGCGACGTGTTGCCGTCGGTGCGCCGCGATCTGGAGGACCTGATCCGCATCGAGTCGGTCTGGGCCGACCCGGCCCGCCGCGGTGAGGTCAAGCGCAGCGCCGAAGCGGTGGCGAAGCTGTTGTCCGATGCCGGGTTCGGAGGCGTGCGGATCGTCAGCGAAGGCGGCGCGCCGGCGGTCATCGCCCACCACCCGGCCCCGCCCGGTGCGCCCACTGTCCTGCTCTACGCCCACCACGACGTGCAACCGGAAGGTGATCGCGGCCTGTGGCACACCCCGCCGTTCGAGCCGACCGAGCGTGACGGGCGGCTCTACGGTCGCGGCAGCGCTGACGACAAGGCCGGAATCGCAACGCATTTGGCGGCGTTTCGGGCACATGACGGCAATCCGCCGGTCGGGGTGACGGTGTTCGTCGAGGGGGAGGAAGAGTCGGGGTCACCGTCGCTGTCGAGGTTGCTGGCCGCCCACCGCGACGAATTGTCCTCCGACGTGATCGTCATCGCCGACTCCGACAACTGGAGCACCGAGGTGCCCTCGCTGACGGTGTCGCTGCGGGGGTTGGTCGATTGCGTCGTCGAGGTCGCCACGCTCGACCACGGACTGCACTCCGGCCTGTGGGGCGGCGTCGTGCCCGACGCGCTCAGCGTGTTGGTGCGACTGCTGGCCAGCCTGCACGACGATGACGGCAACGTCGCGGTGGCCGGCCTGCATGAGGCTAAGGCGGCTGACGTCGACTTTCCGCCGGAACGGGTGCGTGCGGATGCAGATCTGCTCGACGGGGTGTCCGAGATCGGCTCCGGCTCAGTGCCGCAACGGCTCTGGGCCAAGCCGGCAATCACCGTCGTCGGGATCGACGCCACCCCGATCGACAAGGCGTCGAACACGTTGCTGCCTCGGGCGCGGGCCAAGGTCAGCATGCGGGTCGCGCCCGGCGGCGACGCGGCTCAGCATCTGGCCGCGCTGACCCGTCACCTCGAGCAGCACACGCCGTGGGGTGCCCAGCTGAGCATCACGCCCGGTGACATCGGCGCGCCCTACGCGATCGATGCCAGCGGTCCGGTCTACGACGCGGCACGCGCGGCGTTCCGCCAGGCCTGGGGCGCCGATCCGGTCCACACCGGAGTGGGTGGCTCGATACCCTTCATCGCCGAGTTCGCCGCGGCGTTTCCCTCAGCCGCGGTTCTGGTGACCGGCGTGGAAGACCCTGCGACACAAGCGCACAGCGTCAACGAGAGCCTGCACCTGGGGGTGCTGGAGCGCGCCGCGACGGCCGAGGCGCTTTTACTCGCCAATCTTGCAAAGCTGGGATCAGACGGACAGGTCGCGCCGTAGCTTGGCGACGTGGCCGGTGGCGCGGACGTTGTACTGGGCCACCTCGATTTTTCCGTTCTCGTCGACGACGAACGTCGAGCGGATGACTCCCTGCACCTTCTTGCCGTACATTGTCTTCTCCCCGTAGGCGCCCCACGCGGTAAGCACCTCGCGGTCGGGGTCCGACAGCAGCGGGAAGGTCAGCTTCTCCTTGTCGCGGAACTTGGCGAGTTTCTCGGGCTTGTCTGGGGAGATGCCGATGACGTCGAGTCCGGCGTCATTGAGTTCACCCAGGCTGTCGCGGAAGTCGCAGGCCTGCTTGGTGCAGCCCGGGGTGGAAGCGGCGGGATAGAAATACACGATGACCTTGCGTCCCTTGAAATCGGAGAGCTTGACCGTGTTGCCGTCGGCGTCGGGCAGGCTGAACGCGGGGGCTTTGTCGCCGACCTCGAGTCGAGAAGTCTTGGGCACGGTTGGGCTTCCTTTCCTAGGTTCCTGCGGACCTGTGCAGGTCTTCTGCAGACCGGCGCACGCCGATGAGCGCGGGCTGATCTAGGGTAGATCGGCAGGCTCCATCCGGGAGCAGGGAGTTACAGCGGCTTGGAGGCGCACGTGGCGGACCGCGACCCCGACACCATCAAGAAGGAGATCGATGCCGCTCGCGAACAGCTCGCGACGACGGTGGACACTCTCGCCGAGCGCGCCAACCCGCGTCGGCTCGCCGACGATCTCAAGGCAAGCCTGATCGGGTTCGTCACGAAGCCGGCCGTCGCCGCGTCGTTGGCAGGTCTGGGAGCCGTCGTGCTCGTGGTCGTGGTGCGTCGCAGGCGGCGCTGACGCGCCAGGGACTCAGCGCCGGCGGGCCGAGCGAAACCAGTCGGCGAACGAGAAGCTGGGGGGATTGGCGACCCGGCCGAGACGGGTGCAGCTGTATACCGAAATGGGTGACTGCGCAGTTATCTCATCGTCAGCGTGGCCGACGGTGGTGTCCGTCGCCAACGATGCGCCGATCTGCGACATCAGCTAATCCTTCATCTCGTCGTGCCGGTCACTGCCACGATAGCGGATATTCCGGCGTCAGCTAACTGGACTGTAGCAGTTTTAGCCGCTTTCCAGCAGCTTGTAACGCGAAAATCCGTGGGTTGTCTTCCCTCCGCAACGAACTTTTCTTGAGGCACGCGTAGCGCATAGTCTGCGACGAGGGCATTTCAGCACACATTTGCCTGGTCGAACACGGAATCGGCACAATAATTGACTGCAGCGTCAGCCGCAACCAATTCCGGCGAGGTGGTCGTTGCGCTCCAGGTCAGTTTGGAACGCAGATATTGCCCCGGCCCGGAAATCTTCGCTGGGCTGGGGTCAGGCCGCGTCCTCGGCCGTCGAATCCTCGCTGTCGGGGTCGGGGGAATCGGTGGTCGACGCGGACTGCTGGTCTACCCTCTGGGCCTCCTGGTCGTCGGCCGCGTCCGCGGCGAAGGTCCGGGCCAACGCGACGTCGCCCTTGACGTCGACGTCTTCGCCGTCTTCTTGAATGGCTTCTTCAGCGTCTTCGTCGATGGCGAGCGAGTCCAGCGCCGGGTCCGGGGTGGCCGCCGCCGACGACGGCCGAAGGCGGCCGTGCGAGAAGAACGGGCCGGCATCGGGATTGAGCCGGGAGTAGCCCGCGTCGACCATCGGCTTGAGCACCGAATTCATCCCGTCGACGATGCCTTTCGGCACGCCGAGTTGCTGAAGGGGTTTGAGGAGCGGCACCGTCGGCGCCGGGACCATGTAGGTGGTCGTGGTGCCACCGAGTTCGCTGGTCACCCGCGACACTTCGACTGCGTCGGACGGCGCGGCCAGCGCCGCCTTGTTGTGGTAGTACGCCAGCCCGAAGAGCGTGTTCGCCACGGCCAGCAGGTTCCATGGCCGGTCGGGAGGATCGGCCCAGGCGTCGTACTGGTGGAAGACGACGCTGACGTCGTACTGGCTGTCGGCCAGCGGCGTCATCGTGTAGTCGATGATCGGCACCCTCGCACCGACCGGCAGGTAGATGCTGGCCAAGCCGAGTTCCGGGCTCGAGAAGAGCACGAACGACAGCAGGTCGGCGCGCGGGGCGGTGGGATCGGTTGCGAGACGGGCTAACTCGCGGTTGATGACGAGAGTGCCCTCGGACAGCCCCGCGATCCTCACCGGCTCGCCGGTCGCGGCCACACTCTTGATCTGCTCGTCGAGCGAACGGCGCCCCGTCTCCACGCCCTCTTCGACCCTGGGCGCGGCCAGGCTTCCGCTCACCACCCCGATGCTAGCGGGGTAGGTCACCACCTCAGCGGTGCTGCCCGGATACCAGTTTTCGCCGATCATGCGGTTGAGCAGGGCGTATCCGTCGAGGACCGAGAGGGGGCCACCGCGTTCTTCGCCTGTTCCCAGCAAGTAGAAGCGCCCCACCGGCAGTTGGGTCACGAACCTCGGGTAATACAGCGGTCCCGCACCGGGCACTGTGAGCCTTGTCTCGGCTCGCGCCTCGGGCGTCGACGAAAGGGATCCACCGACGAAGGTCGCGAGGACGAGACCGGCCGCCGCTGTCGCTCTCAGTGCTCTTGTTCTCATCGGAATTCCCCCTCGCCGTGCACTGGGAATTCTGCTAGCCGGCGTCGACCGGCACTCGGAAATGCGCCATTGTGATTGGCCGCAACCGGGCCGGAATAAGGCGAAGATCGGGCCGATACCGGCCGATCCGTAACGCGGATATACCACTTGACCTGTGGTTTTCGTGGTGCGCCGTCAGGGTTTCGAACCCCGGACCCGCTGATTAAGAGTCAGCTGCTCTACCAACTGAGCTAACGGCGCCGCGGGTGAGACAATAACAGGCCGCGCGGTGCGGCGTGAAATCCAACCACCGCCCACCGTCGGCGTGGGCGTCGGCGTCGCGCCGCACTGCCAAGTTGCCCATAGACTAGTGGCCAACAGTCCTTGTTTGTGTGAGCCGGTTGCGAGGTGGAGCGAAAGTATGTGGCAGGTCAGATCCGTGGCCCGTCCGCGTCGAAAGCATGCATGGCTGCTGGCCATGGCACTCATCCCTGCTGTTGCGCTGGGGATGTCGGGGTGCAGCACGAACTCCGCGCCGTCACAGCCCGAGGTCATCAGCGACAAGGGGACGCCGTTCGGTGATCTGCTCGTTCCCAAGCTGTCGGCGTCGGTGACCGACGGGGCCGTCGGTGTGCCGGTGGACTCACCGGTGACGGTCAGCGCGGAGGACGGGGTGCTCGGCGCCGTGAGCATGGTCAACGAGCAGGGCAAGTCGGTGGAGGGTCAGCTCAGCCCCGACGGCCTGACGTGGTCCACCACCGAGCCGCTCGGCTACAACAAGAGCTACACGCTGACCGCGGAGTCGTTGGGGCTCGGCGGTGCCGCAAGCCGGCAGATGACGTTCGAGACGCACTCGCCGGCGAACCTGACCATGCCCTACGTGGTGCCCAGCGAGGGTGAGGTCGTCGGCATCGGTCAGCCCGTCGCGATCCGGTTCGACGAGAACATCCCGAACCGGCTGGCCGCGCAGCGCGCCATCACCATCAAGACCGAACCGCCCGTCGAGGGCGCGTTCTACTGGCTGAACAACCGCGAGGTGCGTTGGCGCCCAGCGAGTTACTGGAAGCCCGGCACCACCGTCGACGTCCAGGTCAACACCTACGGCGTCGACCTGGGTGAC
The DNA here is from genome assembly GCF_053483675.1 of Mycolicibacterium sp. XJ1819. Taxonomy (NCBI): domain Bacteria; kingdom Bacillati; phylum Actinomycetota; class Actinomycetes; order Mycobacteriales; family Mycobacteriaceae; genus Mycobacterium; species Mycolicibacterium sp. XJ1819. Next base: position 45,989 of record NZ_JBEFST010000019.1, read on the forward strand.
GGATTGTTCGGGCAGAACAACGTCAGCACGCACTTCACCATCGGCGACGAGGTCATCACCACGATCGACGACAACACCAAGACCATGACAGTCAAGCGCAACGGCGAGGTCGTCAAGTCGATGCCGGTCTCGATGGGCAAGAACAGCACGCCCACCAACAACGGCGTGTACCTCGTCGGTGACAAGCGTGCCCACATGGTGATGGACTCCTCGACCTACGGCGTGCCGGTGAACTCACCCAACGGCTATCGCACCGAGGTGGACTGGGCCACCCAGATCTCCTACAGCGGCATCTACGTGCACGCCGCGCCGTGGTCGGTGGGCAGCCAGGGCTACAGCAATGTCAGCCACGGCTGCATCAACGTCAGCACGAGCAACGGGCAGTGGTTCTACAACAACTCCAAGCGCGGCGACATCGTCGAGGTGATCAACACGGTGGGCTCGACGCTGCCGGGCACCGACGGCCTCGGTGACTGGAACATCCCGTGGGAGCAATGGAAAGCGGGCAACGCCAACATCTGACGTTGCCCGCTCCCAGTCGGGGTGGCTGACGGGACTCGAACCCGCGACAGCCAGGATCACAACCTGGTGCTCTACCAACTGAACTACAGCCACCATTGCCGCGCGCTGTTCGCAGGCGGCGTCGTCGATACTAGCCGCTTGGATGCTCGGCGGCCGAATCGACGGTGTCGGGTTCAGTATCCGCGGTGGCGTCAGGTACCCCCAACTCCGCCGCGATGGCCGCGATATCGCTGGTCGACGGCCCTGGTGGGGGCACGAAGGCCGTGCGTCGGTAGTACTTGAGCTCGCGGATCGACTCGTGGATGTCGGCCAGCGCGCGGTGCGCCAGGCCCTTCTCCGGCTGGCCGAAGTAGATCCGCGGGTACCACCGCCTGCATAGCTCCTTGATCGAGCTGACGTCGATCATCCGGTAATGCAGGAAGTCGTCGAGCGTGGGCATGTCCCGGGCGATGAAGCCGCGGTCGGTGGCGATCGAGTTGCCGGCCAGCGGCGCGGTCTTGGCCTGCTTGACGTGGGTGCGGATGTAGTCGAGCACCAGTTCCTCGGCCTCGGCCACGTCGACGGTCGAGGCGCGCACCTCCTCGGTCAGTCCCGACCGGTCGTGCATGTCCTTGACCACGTCGATCATCGACGACAGCGCGTGGTCGTCGGCGTGAATCACCACGTCGATACCGTCGCCCAGGACGTTGAGGTCGGCATCTGTGACAAGTACCGCGATCTCGATGAGCCGGTCGTTCTTCAGATCCAGCCCGGTCATCTCACAGTCGATCCACACCAGTTCGTCGCGCACAGCGATCACAGTACTGTTTTCGATCATGGCTACCGACTCGAGTGTCACGCCCGCACAGCAGATCGCCGCCGGTTACCACGTCGAGGGTCAGGCCCTCGAGTTGGGCGCCGTCGTCGTCGACGGGGTCTGTGACCCGTCCGCGCAGGTCCGCATCCCGCTGGCCACCATCAACCGGCACGGCCTCGTCGCCGGTGCGACCGGTACGGGCAAAACCAAGTCGTTACAGGTGATTGCCGAGCAGCTGTCCGCGGCCGGCGTGCCGTGCCTGATGGCCGACGTCAAGGGCGACCTGTCGGGACTGTCGCGTCCGGGGGAGGACAACGACAAGATCCAGCAGCGCGCCACCGACACCGACGACGCCTGGGCGCCGACCGGCTACCCGGTGGAGTTCTTGTCGCTGGGCACCACCGGCATCGGTGTGCCGGTGCGTGCCACCATCTCCAGCTTCGGCCCGATTCTGTTGTCGAAGGTGTTGGGACTCAACCAAACCCAGGAGTCCACGCTCGGCCTGATCTTTCACTGGGCCGACCAGAAGGGTCTGCCGCTGCTGGATCTGAAGGATCTGCGCGCGGTCATCCAGTTCCTCACCAGCGACGAGGGCAAGCCCGAACTCAAGGCGCTGGGGGCGGTGTCGTCGACGACCGCGGGGGTGATCCTGCGTGCGCTGGTCAACCTCGAGGCCGACGGCGGCGACACCTTCTTCGGCGAGCCCGAACTCGAACCCGAGGACCTGATGCGCCTCGACGACCAGGGCCGCGGCGTCATCACCCTGCTCGAGGTCGGCGAGCAGGCCACCCGGCCGGTGATGTTCTCGACGTTTCTGATGTGGGTGCTCGCCGATCTGTTCACCTCGCTGCCCGAGGTCGGCGATCTGGACAAGCCCAAGCTGGTGTTCTTCTTCGACGAGGCCCATCTGCTGTTCACCGACGCGTCCAAGGCCTTCCTCGAGCAGGTGGAGCAGACCGTCAAGCTGATCCGCTCCAAGGGCGTCGGGGTGTTCTTCTGCACCCAGCTGCCCACGGATGTGCCCAACGACGTGCTGTCGCAGTTGGGCGCCCGCATCCAGCACGCCCTGCGCGCGTTCACCCCCGACGACCAGAAGGCGTTGTCCAAGACCGTGCGCACCTACCCCAAGACCGACGTCTACGACCTCGAGGAGGCGCTGACGTCGCTGGGCATCGGCGAGGCGGTGGTCACCGTGCTCTCGGAGAAGGGCGCGCCCACCCCGGTCGCGTGGACGCGGATGCGTGCGCCGCGCTCGCTGATGGACACCATCGGGCCCGAGGCCATCGCGGCGGCCGCCAAGGCCAGCCCGCTGCAGGCCGAGTACGGCCAGACCGTCGACCGCGACTCGGCCTACGAGCGGCTCGCGGCCAAGCTGGCGCCGCCGCCGGTCGCCGAGCCGTCGCCGCCGGCCGCCGACCCGTCGCTGCCGCCGCCCGTCGACATGGGGGGAGTGACCGCCGAGGGGCGGGTGACCAGTCGGGGTGCCGCCGAACCCGGCATGCTCGAGAAGGTGATGGACAGCCCGGCGTTCAAGAGCGCGATGCGCTCGGCGGGCACCGTTATCGGCCGCGAGATCACCCGCAGCATCTTCGGCACCAGCCGTCGTCGTCGCCGCCGCCGCTGACTCAGTCGCCGGCGAGCTTTTTGTACACCGCGCCGACGATCGGCGTCACGATCGCGCGCGGGCTGTAGCCGCTGGCCACCGACATCGCCTTTGACGTGATACCGGGGACCACCCGCATCTTGTTGCGCTCCAACGCATCCAGAGAGGTCTTCGCGGTGTACTGGGTGGAGATCCACAGAAAGTCCGGAATCACCTTCTCGACCAGCGACTGCTCCTCGACGTCGGGCAGGGTTTCACGCACCGGGCCGGGGGCGAGCAGCGTCACGTGCACGCCGATCTTCTTGAGCTCACCGCGCAGCGACTCGCTGAACGTGTTGACGAACGCCTTGGTCGCGGCGTAGGTGGCGTTGTTGGGGATCGGCGAATTGCCCGCCGCCGAACCGGAAATCAAGATGCCGCCGGCCTTGCGTTCGACCATCCCGGGCAGCACGGCCAGCACCAGGTCGTGCACGCCGAGCACGTTGAGCTGAACTTGGGCCTTCTCGTCCGCGGGATCCAGCGAGGCCACCGGTCCGAACGTCGCAGTGCCGGCGTTGGCGCACAGGATCGAGATGTTGCGGATGGCCAACTCGTCGCACAGCGCGGTGCGCTCGGTGGGATCGGCCAGATCGACCGGGCGGACCTCTACGGTCACGCCGTACTGCTGGGTGAGCCGGTCGGCCAACTCCCGCAGCACCTCTTCGCGACGTGCGGTGATGATCAGGTGGTGCCCGCGGGCGGCGAGTTCGGCGGCCAGCGCCTCACCGATGTTCTGCGACGCGCCGGTGACCACCGCGCGGGCGTCGGCGCTGGGAGCGGGTACTGGCATGCGCCGGACTATATCGTGGGCGAACCATGAGCCAGCGACCCGATTCAGGCCAGCCGTCCGTGCCATCCGCGGGTCGGCCGCAGATCGTCTCGTGGGCGTTGTGGGACTTCGGCGCGACCGGGCTGAACGCGGTGGCGGTGACCTTCGTGTTCTCCATCTACCTGACCAATGCCGTCGGCGACGACCTGCCCGGCAACCTCAGCGCCACCAGCTGGCTGGGCTGGGCGCTGGGCGCGGCCGGTGTGGTGGTCGCCCTGCTGGCGCCGGTGACGGGGGTGTGGGTGGACGCGCCGTGGCGGCGGCGCCGAGTGCTCGCCGTGCTCAGCACGCTGGCGGTGGTGCTGACCTCGGCGATGAGCCTGGTCCGCGACGACTACCGGTATCTGGCGCTCGGGCTGTTGCTGCTCGGCGCCGCCTCGGCGTGCAACGAACTGGCCACCGTGCCGTACAACGCGATGCTGCGCCAGCTGTCGACGCCACAGACCTCCGGTCAGATCTCTGGATTCGGTTTGGGGCTGGGCTATTTCGGCAGCGTCGCGTTGTTGCTGGTGGTCTATCTGGGGTTCATCTCCGGTGACGGCGGGATGTTGGGTCTGCCGGTCGATGACGGCCAGAACGTCAGGGCCGCCATGGTTTTCACCGCGCTGTGGTTCGGGCTGTTCGCACTGCCGGTGCTGGTCGCGGTGCCCAGCACGCCGTCGGGCCCGGCCGGCGACCGTCGGGCCTTCGGGTTCATCGGCGGATATCGCAAGCTGTGGACCGATCTGCGCAGTGAATGGCGCCGCGACCACAACATCGTCTACTACCTGATGGCCAGCGCGATCTTCCGCGACGGGCTCGCCGGGATCTTCGCGTTCGGCGCGGTGCTGGGCGTGCGGGTCTACGGCGTATCCCAGGCCGACGTGCTGCTGTTCGGGGTCAGCGCCAGCACGATCGCGGCGATCGGTGCCGTCGTCGGCGGTCGGCTCGATGACCGGTTCGGCGCCAAACCCGTCATCGTCGTCTCGCTGGCCGCGATGATCGCCGTCGGCCTGACCCTGATGACCCTGGATGGGGCGCTGGCGTTCTGGGCTTGCGGGCTGGCGTTATGCCTGTTCATCGGGCCCACCTTGTCGGCCGCACGCACGCAGATGCTACGCATGTCGGCCGACGGCAAGGAGGGTGTCGCCTTCGGTCTCTACACCACCACCGGGCGCGCGGTGACGTACCTGGCGCCGGTGCTGTTCTCGGCGTTCATCGCGATCTTCGGCACCGACCGGGCGGGGATGGGCGGGCTGCTGGTGGTGCTCACCGCGGGGCTGCTGGCGATGCTGGCGGTGAGGGTGCCCCGCGTGGCGCGGGTGGGTTAACCGAGCGCGGTGCAGATGGTCAGGCCCGCGCCGGTGCGTTGTTCGACGACGACACCGTTGACGGTGATCGAACAGTTCACCTCGCGGCCGACGTTGATGATGCTGATGCTCGCGGACGCCTCGGCGGGATCGGCGAGCTCGACTTCCTTGCTCCACGGCAGCATCACGTTGAACTCGGTCTGCAGCAGGCCGCCGGTGTCGACGTAGGTGATGTTGATCGCACGGCCGTCTCCGCTGACGGTGTAGACCACCGTTTCCGTCGGCCCGGCGGGGGTGGTGCCGGTGGTCGGCGGTACCCGCGGCGTGGTGGGCGCCGGGACCACCGGCATGCTCGGCGTTCGCGTGGTGGTCGGCGGGCGCGTGGTGGTGCTGGGTTCCGGCATCGACGGCAGCGGCGCGACGAGGGTCTCCTGACGCGAACTGTTGACGATCACCAGCGCGATCACCAGCCCGATGACGGTGACCACCGCGATGCCCGCGACCACCCACAGCCAGCGCGGCGACTTCGGTTCCTCCGGCGGCGGCCCGGCCGGCCCCTCCGGCGGGTACTGCGTCCTGTAATGCCCGTAGGTGCCCGTCGCGTATGGGTCGTAGCCGTACGGCGAGTTCGGCGGTACCTGCTCGGTCGGCGCCGGCGCCGACGGGGCCTGGTAGGTGGGCCCGTACCCGGTCTGACTGGCGTACGCAGGATCGGGGTATCCGGGGTAGCCACCGCCGGCCGGGCCCTGTCCGGGGTAACCCGATTGCTCCTCACCCCTGCGGGATGGTGAATCGGTCATGCCCACCTCATGGCTGCGAGGGTACCTGTGCATCCGCTCAAGCCGCCCCCAGCCGGGCGGATCGGCGACGCGACGTGCCTCACTCGGTGTCGTCGGAACTACCCGCCCCCCGGCCCGGGCATGGACAATTGGCTCCGTGGGAGATCAAATCCGCCGGGTTTACGGCGCGTCGATGTCGCCGGATGCCACCGCCTTCGCGCATCTGGTGGACGACGGCGGTTTCCCGCGGGCCGTGCAGCGCTTCCTGCGTGGATGGCGGGCCACGTCGTCGCGGGACGTCGAACTGCCCGTAGAAGGTCCCGTCACCCGCGTTCTGCACTCCGCCGACGGGCGCTGGCTGGCCTGTCAGGTCGCTCCCGACGGCAGCACGCGTAGCCAGATCTGGGTCGTCACAACCGATCCCGACGACCGAGACGCCCGACGCATCGATTCGTGGCCGGAGGCGCCCCAGGACGGAACCGCCGAGCTGATCAATTGGGACGGCACCCGGGTGGCGGCCATCCTGACCGGCGACGACGGCGTCGGCAGCTCGTGTCTGATCGACCCCGCCGACGGTACGACGGTGGTGCTGGATCGACGCTCGGCCGGCCGGCTGGTCGACGCGTGGGCCGGGGCGGCCCTGGTCCGGGTCGGACCACGCGGTTACCGCGAACTGATCCTGTTGCGCGGCGGGACCGAGATCGCGTTGCTGCCATACGATCCGGGATCCACCACGGACGAGGGCATCATCCTCGACGACCACGGGCCGCGACGGCTGCGAACCGGGCTGGAAGGCGAGCACACCGAGCTGTACCAACCGGCGACCACCTTCCCGGACGACAGCGCCGACGGCTACGTGCGCGCACTGATCCGCAGCGAGAACGGTGCCGAGTACGCCCGGCTCCTCGAGGTCATCGCCACCCCCGAGGGCGTCTCCTACCACGTGCTCGCCGAACGGGAAGATTTCGAACTCGACGAGTTCACCGTCAGCGACGATATGTCCACCGTCGCCATGCTGTGGAATATCTACGGCGCCAGCCAATTACAGATCCTGGAGCTGGCCGACAACTTCATGCACCCGCCGATTCCGTTGCCCGACATGGTGGCCAGCCAGCTGAGCATCAGCGCGGGAGGGTCGATGTTGGCGCTGACCGTGGAGGGTCCGTCGACTCCACCGACGGTGGAACTGGTCGATCCACGCACCGGCGAGTGGCAGCCGGTAGACCGCGAACCCAGCCTCGGGCCGAAGAGCGCCGATCCGACCCTGGAAAAGATCACCGCCCGCGACGGCATGGAATTCACCGGTTGGCTGTTTCGCCCCGCCGACACCGTCGACACGATCGGCGCGATGCTCTTCCTGCACGGTGGGCCCGAGGGGCAGGGCAGGCCCGGCTACAACGAGTTCTTCCCGCAGTTGCTCGCGGCGGGCATCGCGGTGTTCTTGCCCAACGTGCGCGGCTCGGGCGGGTTCGGTCGTTCGTTCATGCATGCCGACGACAAGGAGCGACGCTTCGCCGCGATCGACGACGTCGCAGACGCCGCAGGCTTTCTCGTCGATGCCGGGGTGGTGCCCGCTGATCGCATCGCGTGCTGCGGCTGGTCCTACGGCGGCTATCTGACGCAGGCGGCGTTGACCTTTCATCCCGATCAGTTCGCCGCGGGTATCAGCATCTGCGGGATGAGCGATCTGAACTCCTGGTATCGCACCACCGAACCGTGGATCGCCGCGGCGGCCTATCCGAAGTACGGCCACCCGGTCGGCGACCGGGAACTGCTGGAGCAACTCTCGCCGCTGGAGCGGGTGGACGTGCTGCGCGCCCCGCTGTTGCTTGTGCACGGCGCCAACGACACCAACGTCCCGCCCACCGAGTCCCTGCAGATGTTCGAGGCGTTACGCGCCCGCGACCGCAGAACCGAACTGCTGATGTTCGACGACGACGGGCACGAGATCGACCGGCGCGAGAACCGGGCGGTTCTGCTCAAAGCCATGCTCGAATGGCTTCTCGCGGTATTCCCGCAGGCTGTTGCTTCCTGACGCAATCGTGCCGCGCGTTCGGGGTTTATCGAAATTGTCTTGAGGGTAAAGCAGAGCTACGTCGATGGCGGTGTGCCACACGGATGGAGGCGGAGCATGCGAGGAATTATCGGTGTCGTCGTGCTTATCTGGTTGCTGATCGGAGTGCTGGCAGCCTATCAGCGCGACTACTTCTCGACGGGCGACGCCAACTGCGGCACCGCGGCGCGAGTGGCCCTGACCGTCCTGGTCGGTCCGCTCAACTACGCGGGTGTGAATCCCAAAGTCGACTGCAACATCCCGGAGCCCAGTGCGTCCGGGTCGTATCCGAAAGCCGTTGCGTGACAGCAACTGCTACTCATGAAGGAGTGACGCAATGATTGTGCTCGGGATCATCCTGGCCATACTGGGATATTTCATCTGGACCCCGCTGATGTATGTCGGCGTCGCGCTGATCGTCATCGGCGCGGTGTTCTGGCTGATGGGAAGCATGGGACGTCCGGTCGCCGGCCGACGAGCGTGGTACTGACCGCTGACGCGATGAAACGTTGACCCGTCGCCGCGAGGCGACGTGAAACGATCCGGCTGCCCTGGGGCTGCGGTTATCATCTGATAGCCGCAGCCCCAGGAGGTTTTCACCCAGTGACAGTGTCGATCGTCGCCATGGTGCTGGGGGTGGTGCTGGCTGTTGCGGGATTCGTCCTCGGTATTGCCGTTGCGCTGCCCGTGGGTCTGCTGCTTTTCGTCGGCGGAACCATCGGACTGATCGTCACGGGCCAGGCACGCAGCAAGGCGTCGCTGAATCAAGCCGCCGCGCCCATCGGCCATACCCGCGAGGGTCAGCCCATCTACCCGGTGGTCGGGTACACCCCCGACGGCGCCCCGGTGACCGCCGACCGGGCTGTGGGCGTGCGGCCGTACAACCCGAACACCAACACCTTCGCCATCGTCGCGCTCATCCTCGCGTTCGTGTTTCCCCTGCTAGCCATCCCGTTCGGGCATGTGGCCCGCGGCCAGATACGCCGCACCGGTGAACAGGGTGGCGCACTTGCGTTGGCGGGGCTGATCATCGCCTATGTCAGCGTGGTTGCCGGGATCATCGTGGCGATCGTCTTCGCCGCCTCGCTCAACATATAGTTTTCGGCGACAGCGCAGCCGTCGTCATCTCCCTCAACACCACACGTGAGTGTGATGAGCCGATCCCGTTGGCGCCGTGGGTTTTGAGGGCGTGCGGGGTGGAGTTCATCAAGCCGAACGCGGCGTGCGCCATCAGGCGCGCCTCCAGTTCTCGCACGCCGTCGCGGCGCCGCAACTGGTCCACCCAGATCTCGACGTATTGCCGCTGCGCCTTGCGCACTTGACGTTTGGCACGGTCGGGAAGATGCGCCAGATCGCGGTCCTGGATGCGGATCAGGTCTGGCTCACCGAGCGCGAAGTCGAGGTGAAAGTCGATCAACCGGTCCAACGCGGTCGCGGGATCGTCGGTCGTCGACACGACCTCGGTGGCGCCGGCCAGAAGACGGGCGCTGATGCCGACGAGCAATTCGACCAGCAGGGCTTCCTTGTTGGGGAAGTGCCGGTAGATCGCCGGCCCGCTGACGCCTGCGGCGGCGCCGATGTCCTCCAGTCGCACCGCGAGATAGCCGCGGTCGGCGATCAGGCGTTCGGCGGCCGCGAGTAGCTTCGAGCGGCGGTCCGATTTCGCCCGGCCGCGCCGGGTGGTGTCGGGGGCCAGTGGTTGGCGCTCGGCCGACATCGCTCCTCCAACCCGGGTGTGGACATTTCGGTTAATCGTGACTAACATACCACGAGTTATTCGTCATTAACTCAACCGAAACGGGTTTGCCTCGATGACAACGCGGGTCTCACACCGCGAGCAGCACGTCGCACTGGTCGGCGAGCTACGCGCGAAGTTGGCAGCCGCCGCGCTGGGCGGCTCGCAGCGCTCCCGGGAACGCCACGTCAGCCGCGGCAAGCTGCTGCCCCGCGACCGGGTGGACGGTCTGCTGGATCCGGGCAGCCCGTTTCTGGAACTGGCGCCGTTGGCCGCCGACGGCATGTACGACGACGAATGCCCCGGCGCAGGGATGATCGCGGGCATCGGCCGGGTCTCGGGCCGCGAGTGCATGATCGTGGCCAACGACGCGACGGTGAAGGGTGGGACCTACTACCCGATCACGGTCAAGAAGCACTTGCGCGCCCAGGAGATCGCCGGCCAGAACCGACTGCCCTGCATCTATCTCGTCGACTCCGGCGGTGCGTTTCTGCCCCGGCAGGACGAGGTGTTCCCCGACCGCGACCATTTCGGGCGCATCTTCTACAACCAGGCCACGCTGTCGGCCCAGGGCATCCCGCAGATCGCCGCGGTACTGGGTTCATGCACGGCCGGCGGGGCCTATGTGCCCGCGATGAGCGACGAGGCCGTCATCGTGCGCAACCAGGGCACCATCTTCCTCGGCGGTCCGCCGTTGGTGAAGGCCGCGACCGGCGAGGTGGTGACCGCTGAGGAACTCGGCGGCGGAGACCTGCACTCCAAGACCTCCGGTGTCACCGACCACCTGGCCCATGACGACCGCGACGCGCTGCGCATCGTTCGGCGCATCGTGTCCACCCTGGGCCCGCGCACCGAAGTGCCGTGGGAGGTCAGGCCGACCGTCGACGCCGTCGCCGACCAGAGCGAACTGTATGACGTCGTCCCCGTCGACTCCCGGGTGCCCTACGACGTGCACGAGGTCATCACCCGCATCGTCGACGGCGGCGAGTTCGCCGAGTTCAAGGCCGAGTACGGCGCCACGTTGGTCACCGGGTTCGCCCGCATCCACGGGCACCCGGTCGGCATCGTGGCCAACAACGGCGTGCTGTTCAGTGAATCGGCGCTCAAGGGTGCGCATTTCATCGAACTGTGCGACAAGCGGGTCGTCCCGTTGCTGTTCTTGCAGAACATCTCCGGGTTCATGGTCGGCCGTGACTACGAGGCGGGCGGGATCGCCAAGCACGGCGCGAAGATGGTCACCGCGGTGGCCTGTGCGCGGGTGCCGAAGCTGACCGTGGTCATCGGCGGGTCCTATGGCGCGGGCAACTACTCGATGTGTGGGCGGGCGTATTCCCCGCGCTTCCTGTGGATGTGGCCCAACGCCAGGATCTCGGTGATGGGCGGGGAGCAGGCCGCCTCCGTGCTGGCGACCGTGCGCGGGGAGATGACCCCCGAACAGGAAGAGCAGTTCAAGGCTCCGATCCGCGCGCAGTACGAGCATCAGGGCAATCCCTACTACTCTACGGCGCGGCTGTGGGACGACGGCGTGATTGACCCCGCCGACACCAGAACGGTTTTGGGCCTTGCGCTCTCGGTGGTCGGCCAGGCGCCGCTCGATCCCGTTTCCTACGGCGTGTTCCGGATGTGATGATGACCTTCGACACTGTCCTGATCGCCAACCGCGGCGAGATCGCCGTCCGCGTGATCCGCACGCTGCGCACCATGGGAATCCGCTCGGTCGCCGTGTTCAGCGACGCCGACGCCGGCGCCCGGCACGTCGCCGAGGCCGACACCGCGGTGCACATCGGCCCCGCCCCCGCCCGTGAGAGCTATCTGGACATCGAGGCGGTGGTGGCCGCCGCGCAGCGCACCGGCGCGCAGGCCGTGCACCCCGGCTACGGATTCCTCTCGGAGAACGCGCAATTCGCGGCCGTGCTGCAGTCGGCTGGCCTGGTCTTCATCGGCCCGCCCGCGGCGGCCATCCAGACGATGGGCGACAAGATCGCCGCGAAGGCCGCGGTGTCGGCGTTCGGGGTGCCGGTGGTGCCCGGCATCTCGCGGCCCGGCCTCAGCGATGACGACCTGATCGCCGGAGCTCACGACGTCGGCTTTCCGGTACTGGTCAAACCCTCGGCGGGAGGCGGCGGCAAGGGTATGCGGGTGGTGCGCGACCCGTCGGAGTTGGCCGCCGCGCTGACCAGTGCGCGCCGCGAAGCCGCTGCCGCCTTCGGCGACGACACGTTGTTCATCGAGCGGTTCGTGCTGAACCCGCGCCACATCGAAGTGCAGGTGCTCGCCGACGGCTACGGCAACGTGGTGCATCTCGGCGAACGCGAGTGCAGCCTGCAGCGACGCCACCAGAAAGTCATCGAGGAGGCGCCCTCGCCGCTGCTCGACGCGGCGACCCGGGCCAGGATCGGGGCGGCGGCCTGCGACACCGCCCGCAGCGTCGACTACACCGGCGCGGGCACCGTCGAGTTCATCGTGTCCGCGGACCGCCCCGACGAGTTCTTCTTCATGGAGATGAACACCCGGCTGCAGGTCGAACACCCGGTGACCGAATTGGTCACCGGCACCGACCTCGTCGAGCAGCAGGTGCGTATCGCCGCGGGCGAGAAGCTCTCGATCGCCCAGGACGACATCGCGATGCACGGCCACGCCGTCGAGGCCCGTGTCTACGCCGAGGACCCCAGCCGCGGGTTTTTGCCCACCGGCGGCGCAGTGCTGGAGCTGGCCGAACCCGAAGGCCGTGGGGTGCGCGTGGATTCCGGGTTGGCCCGTGGCATGGTCATCGGCAGCGATTACGACCCGATGCTGTCGAAGGTCATCGCCCACGCCGAGGACCGGGCCGGGGCCATTCGCGCGCTCGACACGGCGCTGGCCGGCACCGCGGTACTCGGGGTCGCCACCAACATCGAGTTCCTGCGTTTCCTGCTGGCCGATCCCGACGTGCTCGCCGGACGCCTGGACACCGGGCTGCTCGACCGTCGCACCCCCGACTTCGACCCCGGCCAGCCAACCGACCAGGAACTGATCGCCGCCGCGGCCTACAAGTGGGTGCGTCGCTGGCACACCGCGGGCCCCGAGGTGTGGGCGGCACCGTCGGGATGGCGGATGGGCGAGCACGCACCGACGATCTTTCGGCTGCGGGCCGGCGAGCGCACCGAGCACGTCCGCCTCACCGGCACACCGCAGGCGGCCACCGCGACTGTCGAGGAACGCGAACCGCATTCGTTGTCGGCGTCGTTGACCGGAGATCGGCTGACACTCACCGTCGACGGGTTGACCGCCCGCTACCTCGTGGCCGCCACCGACGGCCAGATCTGGCTCTCGGGTGCCGGGCGCACCGCTGTGGTCGAAGAGGTGCGCGAGGCGCCCGTGCGTCCCGACGACGAACACAGCGGTGACGCCGAGTTGACCAGTCCGATGCCGGGTTCGGTGGTTGCCGTGGGAGTGTCCGACGGCCAGCACGTCGATGCCGGCGCCGTCGTGGTGACGGTCGAGGCGATGAAGATGGAACACGCACTGACCGCGCCGGTCGAGGGCGTGGTGGAACTTCTCGTCGCCGTCGGCGACCAGGTGAAGGTGGGCCAGCCGCTGGCGAGGGTCACCACTATCCAGAAGGAAGAGTCATGAGCGATTTTCTGGCGACGGGCATCCTGCCCGATCACTATGCGCAGCTTGCCAAGACGGTGCGCGACTTCGCGCAGTCGGTAGTGGCCCCGGTGTCGGCCAAACACGACGAGGAACACTCGTTCCCGTACGAGGTCGTGGCCGGGATGGCAGACATGGGACTGTTCGGCCTGCCGTTTCCCGAGGAGTACGGCGGCATGGGCGGCGACTACTTCGCGCTGTGCCTGGCGCTGGAGGAACTCGGCAAGGTCGACCAGAGCGTCGCGATCACCCTGGAGGCCGGGGTGTCGCTGGGCGCCATGCCGGTGTACCGGTTCGGCAACGAGCAACAGAAGCAGGAGTGGCTGCCGCTGCTGGCCAGCGGCAAGGCGCTCGGCGCGTTCGGACTGACCGAGGCCGGCGGTGGCACCGACGCCGGCGCCACCAAGACCACGGCGCGCCTCGACGACGGCCACTGGGTCATCAACGGCAGCAAGCAGTTCATCACCAACTCCGGAACCGACATCACCAAACTGGTCACCGTCACCGCCGTCACCGGGGAGTCCGCGGGCAAGAAGGAGATCTCCTCGATTCTGGTGCCCGTTCCGACACCGGGTTTCACCGCCGAACCGGCCTACAACAAGGTCGGCTGGAACGCCTCGGACACCCATCCGCTGAGCTTCGACGACGTGCGGGTGCCGCAGGAGAACCTGCTCGGTGAACAGGGTCGCGGTTACGCCAACTTCCTGCGCATCCTCGACGAGGGCCGCATCGCGATCGCCGCGCTGTCGGTCGGCGCGGCGCAGGGCTGCGTCGACGAATGCGTGCGCTACGCCAAGGAACGCGAGGCGTTCGGTCAGAAGATCGGTAGCTACCAGGCGATCTCGTTCAAGATCGCGCGGATGGAGGCGCGCGCGCACAGCGCCCGCACCACCTATTACGACGCGGCCGCGCTGATGCTGGCGGGTAAGCCGTTCAAAAAGGCCGCGGCGATCGCCAAGATGGTGGCCAGCGAGGCCGCCATGGACAACGCCCGCGACGCCACGCAGATCTTCGGCGGCTACGGTTTCATGAACGAGTACCCCGTGGCGCGCCACTACCGGGACAGCAAGATTCTCGAAATCGGTGAAGGGACAACGGAGGTGCAGTTGATGTTGATCGCCCGGGAGGCCGGACTGTGAGTGACAAGAAGGTGGTGGTCCAGCGTGGCCTGTGGTTCGAGGAGTTCGAACCCGGGGTGCTCTACCAGCACCGGCCCGGCCGCACCATCACCGAAGCCGACAACGTCTTGTTCACCACGCTGACCATGAACACGCAGGCGTTGCACCTCGATGCGGCGTTCTCCGACGCGCTGCCGCCGTTCAACCAGCGACTGGTCAACTCGATGTTCACGTTGTCCACGCTGGTCGGGTTGTCGGTGGCGCAACTGACGCAGGGCACCATCGTCGGCAACCTCGGCTTCGGCGAAATCGCTTTCCCGAAGCCGCTGTTCCACGGTGACACGCTGTACGCCGAATCCGAGGTGCTCGACAAGCGGGCGTCCAAGAGCAGACCGGGGGAGGGCATCGTCACCTTCTCCCACGTCGGGCGCAACCAGCACGGTGAAGTCGTGGCGACCGCGTCGCGCAAGACGATGGTGCGCATGCGGCCCGAGGGGACAACCTGATGACGTTGAGCGCGACCGGGCCCGGCTGGTTGTTCTGCCCGGCCGACCGACCCGAGCGGTTTGAAAAGGCCGCCGCGGCAGCAGATGTCGTCATCCTCGACCTGGAAGACGGGGTGGCCGCCAAGGACCGCGAGGCCGCCCGCGAGGCTCTGATCGCGTCGCCGCTGGACCCGGCGCGCACGGTGGTGCGGGTCAATCCGGTCGGTACGCCCGACCACGAACTCGATCGCCAGGCGCTGACACGCACCGAGTATTCGACGGTGATGCTGGCCAAGACCGAGGCCGCCGAGCAGGTCGCCTCCCTCGCGCCGCGCAGCGTGGTGGTGCTCGTCGAAACGCCGTTGGGCGCGTTGGTGGTCGACGAGACCGCCCGGGTCGACAACACGCTCGCCGTCATGTGGGGTGCCGAGGATCTGTTCGCGGTCACCGGCGGCACCGCCAACCGGTGGCCCGACGGCACCTACCGAGACGTGGCCACCCACGTGCGCTCCCGCAGCCTGCTGGCCGCCAAGGCGTTCGGCAAGCTCGCGCTGGACTCGGTCTACCTCGACATCAACGACCTCGACGGGTTGCGCGCCGAGGCCGACGACGCCGTGGCCGTCGGTTTCGACGCGAAGGTCGCGATCCACCCGACGCAGGTGAAGGTCATCCGCGCGGCCTATGCGCCGAGCGCCGAACAGGTCGAATGGGCGCGACACGTGCTCGCCGCGGCTCGTGATCAACGCGGCGTCTTCCAGTTCGAGGGCATAATGGTGGATGCCCCAGTGCTGCGGCGAGCAGAGCGCATCGTCGCGTTGGCGCCACACCCCGGCAGCTGACGGACGGGCCTCCCACCAGGGGTTTGCTCTGATCGCCTCCGTGCTGAGCACCTCAGTCGCCTGACGGCGCGATCCGCCGTCAGTGACCCTAGGAGGCGGTATGGCTGACGTGTCGGAGTTGATTGAACTCATCGCGCCGGACGGCGCGCCGACCTCCGAGACCCGATACCGCCGCGACCTTCCCCCCGAGACGCTTCGCTGGCTCTACGAGACCATGGTCGTGACCCGCGATCTCGACGCGGAGTTCGTCAACCTGCAACGCCAGGGTGAGTTGGCGCTGTTCGCGTCGTGCCGTGGGCAGGAGGCCGCGCAGATCGGCGCCGCGGCGTGCCTACGCAAGACCGACTGGCTGTTTCCGCAGTACCGCGAGATCGGCGCGTTTCTGCTGCGCGGCATCACGCCGGCCCAGATCGGGGCGGTCTGGCGGGGCAAGTGGCACGGCGGCTTGGGCTTCACCGACAAATGCGTTGCGCCGATCGCGATCCCGATCGGAACCCACGGGTTGCACGCGGTCGGCGCGGCGATGGCCGCGCAACGTCTCGGCGAGGACTCGGTGACGGTGGCGTTTCTCGGCGACGGCGCGACCAGCGAGGGCGACGCGCACGAAGCACTGAACTTCGCGGCGGTGTTCAACGCGCCGTGCGTGTTCTTCGTGCAGAACAACGGGTGGGCGATCTCGGTGCCGGTCCGCCGGCAGATGGCGGCCCCGTCGATCGCGCAGCGGGCGATCGGCTACGGCATGCCCGGGATCCGGGTGGACGGCAACGACGTGTTGGCGTGCTACGCGGTCACCGCGGAAGCCGCCGAGCGCGCCCGCGCCGGAGGCGGCCCGACGTTGATCGAGGCGGTCACCTACCGGATGGGGCCGCACACCACGTCCGACGACCCGGCCCGGTACCGGTCCGACGACGAGGTCGCGCAATGGGCCGCCCGAGATCCGATCCACCGGTACCGCGTCTATCTGCAGTCGGTCGGACTGCACGACGAGCGCCTCGAGGAGCGGGTGGCCGCCAGGTCGAAGCGGCTGCGCGACGAATTGCGCGCGGCGGTCGTCGGCGTCGAGGACTTCGACGTCGCCGACGTGTTCGACACGGTCTATCACGACATCACTCCACAACTGGCGGCACAGCGCCGACAGCTGCTGGCCGAGTTGGCGAAGGAGGCGTGACATGACCCAGATCATCGAGCGGCCACCGATGCACGGTGAGGACGCGCCCGAGCCGCGGCGTCCACTGCTCACCAGCCTGCCCGCCGCGCCGGCACCGACGGAGCTGAACATGGCGCACGCGATCAATCGCGCGCTGCATGACGCGATGGCCGCCGACGAGCGGGTCCTGGTGTTCGGTCAGGACGTCGCGACACTCGGCGGCGTCTTCCGCGTCACCGAGGGATTGACCGAGACCTTCGGTGAGCAACGGTGTTTCGACACGCCGCTGGCCGAGTCCGCAATCATCGGCATCGCGGTCGGATTGGCCATCCGCGGGTTCGTGCCGGTCCCGGAAATCCAGTTCGACGGTTTCTCCGCACCGGCGTTCGACCAGATCGTCAGCCATCTGGCGAAGTACCGGATGCGGACCCGCGGCGACGTCGAGATGCCGGTGACGATCAGGATCCCGTCGTTCGGCGGAATCGGTGCGGTGGAGCACCATTCGGAGTCCACCGAGAGCTATTGGCTGCACACCGCGGGACTCAAGGTGGTGGCGCCGGCCACGCCCGCGGATGCCTACTGGCTACTGCGCCAGGCCATCGCCTGCCGCGACCCGGTCGTCTATCTCGAACCCAAACGGCGCTACTGGACCCGCGATTCGGTCGACACGAGCGCGCCGGAACTGCCGATGGGGTGCGCCGCGGTGCGCCGCAGCGGTGAGGACGTCACGGTCGTGACCTACGGGTCGATGGTCGCGGCCGCGGTCAGCGCTGCCGAACTGGCAATCGAGCGACACGGCTGGAGCCTGGAGGTGATCGACCTGCGGTCGCTGAACCCGCTGGACTTCGACACCGTGGCCGACTCGGTGCGCAGGACGGGCCGGGCGGTGGTGATGCACGAGGGCCCCCGCACGCTGGGTTTCGGCGCGGAGCTGGCCGCCCGCATCCAGGAGGAGCTGTTCTACGAGCTGGAGGCGCCGGTGTTGCGTGCCACCGGTTTTGACACGCCGTATCCACCGGCACGGTTGGAGAAGCTGTGGCTTCCCGGCGTCGACCGACTCCTGGATTGCGTCGAACGAGCGATGGAGCAGCCATGACCGTGCAGGACTTCGCGGTTCCCGACCTCGGCGAGGGGCTGCAGGACGCGACGATCACGGCCTGGAGCGTCGCGGTCGGCGACACCGTCGAGCTCAACCAGACCCTGTGCACGGTGGAAACCAACAAGGCCGAGGTCGAGATCCCCAGCCCGTACGCCGGCCGAATCGTCGAACTCGGTGGACAGGAAGGCGACACGCTCGACGTCGGTTCGGTGCTGGTGCGCATCGAGACGGCGCCTGCCCGCACACCGGTGCTGGTCGGCTACGGCGCCGACGACGAAATGGACTCCAGCAGACGGCCCGCGCCACCCGCGGGACGGCCGCGGGCGAAGCCGCCGGTGCGCAAGCTGGCCGCCGAGTTGAACGTCGACCTGGGCACGCTGACCGGATCGGGGCCCGACGGTGTGATCACTCGCGACGACGTGCTGGCCGCGGCCGGCCACTCGGCACCGGAGCCCGACACGGTGGCGGTGCGTGGTGTGCGTGCGGAGATGGCACATCGAATGACACTGTCGCGCAGTGAAATACCCGATGCACACGCCAGTGTGCATGTCGACGGTTCGCGCCTGCTGGCGCTGCGCCGCCGGATCGAGGGCAGCGCCGACGAGCCGATCACCCCGTTCGTGCTGACGCTGCGGTTGTTGACCATCGCCCTGCAGCACCATCCCGTTCTCAACGCCACCTGGGTGGACAGCGCCGGTGGGCCACAGATTCACCACCACCGCGCGGTGCATCTGGGGTTCGGCGTGGCCACAACGCGCGGACTGCTGGTGCCGGTGGTCCGCGACGCCCAGGACCACACCACCCGCGAGTTGGCGGCCGCTGTGGCGAGGCTGATCTCCGGCGCGCGGGCGGGCACGCTGATCCCGTCGGAGCTCTCCGGTTCGACGTTCACGGTGTCCAACTTCGGCGCGCTCGGGGTGGATGACGGTGTGCCGGTGATCAATTACCCGGAAGCGGCCATTCTGGGCATGGGTGCGCTCAAGGACAGGCCGGTGGTCGTCGACGGTGAAGTGGTCGCGCGTCCGACCATGTCGCTCACCTGCGCCTTCGACCACCGTATCGCCGACGGCGCGCAGGTGGCGGCGTTCCTGTGCGAACTGCGCGACCTGATCGAATCACCCGATCTGGCGCTGCTCCATTAGAGATTTGTGTGCGTTCAGGAGCGGCCAAGCGCAACAAAACGCACACAAATCGCTACTTGCGCTGGGCGGCCTTCAGGCGGCGGGCGAACTCCGGCGATTCGATCGAGTGGGCCTGCGGCCCGAGTTCCACGTCGACGGCGATGCGGTGCTGGTCGCTGTCGACGACACCGGGGTTGACCGTCGCGCGCATCGAGGCCTTGGTCGCGATGACCACATCGCGTGGGGCACCGGCGGGTCCGGCGGCCAGAGCGCGGGCGGCGGCCACCGGATCGTCGGCGACCTCGAGCGCCAGCCCGTAGCGCACCGCGGCCTCGGCGTCGAAGCGCATCCCGAACAGCAACGCCGCGCGCGCCGCCTGCGGTCCGACCGCACGCTGCAGCATCCAGGTCGCACCGCCGCCGGGATGAATGCCCAGCTTCTGGAACCGGGAATCGAACAGCGCCGCAGGCCCGGCGATGCGCACGTCGGCGGCCAGCGCCAGGTTCAGCCCCGCCCCGACCGCCGCGCCGTTGACGGCGGCGATCGTCGGAAGCTTGCAGTCGGCCACCGCGAGAAACCCGTCATAGATGCGGAGCAGACCGTCCTTGGTCGCCGACCCCAGCGCGGCGAGGTTGGCCCCGGCGCAGAACGCCTTACCCGCGCCGGTGACGATGAGCGCGTGCACATCCGGATTGGCTTCGGCGGCGTCCACCGCGGCGCGTAACTGCGCGGAGATCTCCGCGGTGACCGCGTTGCGGTGGTCGGGGTCGTTGACGGTGATGAGAGCGACACGCTCTTCGACGTGTACCAGTACCGGATCAGCCACGCGCTCAGCCTAATGGTCGCGCCGTGGCGTCGATCAGTTGGTGACCGTGAGGGTGACGTTGTTCAACGAGACCGCGACGTCACCGGGCAGCACGTCCATGAACGTGGGCACGTCGCGGACGGCGGCGCCCGAGGCGATGACATTGCCGGGGAAGCTCGGACCGCACGGGAAGGTGTGGCAGCGGAACCAGAAGCCGGGCGCGCTCTGATACGGGAACATGCTCGGGGCCTGATCCACCCGGTACCGGCCGGGCGGGATGTAGGCCGTCGTCCAACCGTCGCGAGGGTTGGTGGTCACTCCGAAGACGCCGTTGCTGCCATAGCTGGGCGGACTGGCGTGACCCAGCGGCGCGGCCACTGTCAGGGCGAGCAGTGCGCCTGCCACCGAGGCCGCGGCCTTGACGTTCACGGGCTGAGTGTATCGGTGGTTTCTAGGCCGCCGCGGAACTTTCCGCGTCTCCCGGATCAGCGCTGCCCGGCCCGGTCTCGCCGGGGTGAGCGTCGGCTGGGTTGGACACCTCCGTCTCGGTGCCGGTCGGTGCGGCCGGGTCGAGGTCGGGATCGTCGTATCCGTCGGGGCTCGGCTGACCGGTTCCGCCGTCTTCGCCTCGGATCTGCCCGGGCTGGGCTTTTTCGCTCTTGCGCAGGACATTTCGCTGCTGCGGCTTGACCAGATCGTCGGCCGTGTCGGTGATCAGGTCATCGGAGAACTCGCCGGATTCCGCTGGTTGTTCGAGCGTCGCCGCAACGCCGGCGGTCGTGGGTGCCGTGCCCGTCTGCGGGGACGACTTCGCGGCCGCCAGGCTCTGCTGAATCGCCGCGGGAATCTTCGCCACCGTCGCCAGTACCTCCGCGGGCGAGGGCAGGATGCGGGCGGGCCGGTAGGCGCTGGGGTCCTTGGGGATCGGGTTGCCGCCGTAGTAGGCCGAATCGACGGCCAGTCGCAGCAACGGATCGCTGATGTCGGCGATGCGGTCACCGAAGACGTTCCGGATCAGCTTGGTCAGCGGCAGTTCGTCGGTGGTGTAGGTGACGTAGGTGGTGTTGCCGCGGGTGGTGACATACGCGGTGATCCGGTCGGCGGGCGAAGTGCAGCGGGCGTCTGCGCAATCGAGGACCGCACCGCTGAGGGTGATCGCGCAGGTGTTGGCGTTGCAGGTGACCGCCGGTGTGCCGTCGACGTTGACGGGCAGGACGCGTTCGGACTGGTTCAACCGAGTGTTAAGGTAGGCGACCAGCGAGTTGACGGCGGCGATCGGGTTCAGCACGTCCGCGGGCGCATTCGAGTTGTAGTCGTACTGGTATCCGGTGTTGACGACCGCGAGCGCGCCGGTCAGGTCGGGCGTCGGAACGGGATTGACCCCGATCAGCGCGAACCACGGGTATCTGGTGCCGAATCCGCCGTCGGGCCGCGACACGTCGTTGTCCAGGATCACCACGGTGCGGCTCAGATCGGGGTGGTTGGCCAGCAGCAGCAGGCTCGCGTTGGCGGCGCCCCAACCGGAGGCCAGCACGGCGTTGGACTCGCCGGCGTTGGCGGCGAGCGCGGCCGCGATGCCCAGCGGTCCGGTGATGAAGTTGACGTAGCTGACGTCCTCGCCGGTCGGGCCGGTGTAGACCGGATCGTCGAACTTGCCCTCGAAGAAGTCTTCGACACCGGCTCCGCTCGGGTTGGTGGAACTGCCGACGACGATGAGTGCCGTCAGGTCGACCATCGAGGCGGATACGGCGGATATGGATGCGGGCGACGTGGCGGCCACGCCGGCCACGGTGGCCGCGACCCCGGCCGCCGCAACCCCCATCGCCACCTTGCGGGCGCGCTTTGTGCCGCGTGCGGCCATTACGTGTCCTCTGCTAGCAAACCAGTGTGTGATCGAATGGTACGCGCCGTCGCGAGAGGGCGTCGCGCTGCTGCTCAACCACGGTCATTCCGGTTCAGCGCCCCCGGCAGGAATCGAACCTGCGACCTAGGGATTAGAAGGCCCTTGCTCTATCCAACTGAGCTACGGAGGCAATGCGCCTGCAGATTCTATCCCGCCACCCGGTGTTCGCTGCCTCGGTGACAGCGACTAAAGACGCGGCGTGCCACCGCGCGGCGGGCTAGCGTGGTGGACGTGAATCTTCGAAGTGGGGAGGGGAGCGACGACCTATGAGCGACGTGCCGGACCTCGACGCGGCGGGCCTTCCCGAGGAGCTCAGCCCGTTCGATCAGATTCTGCATCGCGGCGAGGCCAATCCGCGCACCCGCTCCGGGATCATGACCGTGGAGATCCTGGACAGCACGCCGGACTGGGATCTGTTCCGGACCAAGTTCGACTATGCCTCGCGAAAGGTGCTGCGGCTACGTCAGAAGGTCGTCACGCCGACGCTGCCGACGGTGGCCCCGCGCTGGGTGGTCGACCCCGACTTCAACCTCGACTTCCACGTCCGCCGGATCCGCATCGCCGGACCCGGCACGGTGCGCCAGGTGATGGACCATGCGGAGGTGGCGGCGCAGTCGCCTCTGGACATCTCCCGGCCGCTGTGGACCGTCACCCTCATCGAGGGTCTCGAGGGCGGCCGGGCGGCGTTGATGATGCACCTCAGCCACGCGGTCACCGACGGCGTGGGGGCCGTCGAGATGTTCGCCAACATCTACGATCTTGAGCGCGACCCCGCCCCACAACCGCGGGCGCCGTTGCCGATTCCGCAGGACCTCTCGCCGAATGACCTTATGCGGCAGGGGATCAACCGGTTGCCCGGCACGATCGCCGGTCGGGTGCGCGGCGCGTTGTTCGGCACCGCGCACGTCGTGGGGGAGGTGATCCGCGACCCGATCTCGAGGATGGGCAGCGCGGTCGGCTACGCCATGTCCGGTGCGCGGGTGCTCGGCCCGGTCGCCGCCCCCTCTCCGGTGCTGCGGCGGCGCAGCCTGGCCTCGCGCAGCGAGTCCATTGACATCGTGTTCGGCGATCTGCACCGGGCCGCCAAGGCGGCGGGCGGATCCATCAACGACGCCTACCTGGCCGGCGTGTGCGGTGCGCTGCGCCTCTACCACGAGGCGTACGGCATCCCGATCGACGCGCTGCCGATGGCGGTGCCCGTCAACCTGCGGTCCGAGGCGGACCCGGCGGGCGGCAACCGGTTCGCCGGTGTCAATCTCGCCGCGCCGATCGGGTTGTCCGACCCCGAGGTGCGCATCAAGAACATCCGCTCACAGATGACGAGCAAGCGCGAAGAGCGCGCCATCGACATGGTCGGGGCCGTGGCCCCGGTGTTGAGCCTGCTGCCGGACTCGGTGCTCGAGTCGATGGCCGGTTCCGTCGTCAATTCCGACGTGCAGGCCAGCAACGTGCCCGTCTATGCGGGCGACACCTACATCGCCGGAGCAAAGATATTGCGACAGTACGGTATTGGTCCACTACCGGGCGTAGCGATGATGGTGGTGCTGATCTCTCGGGCCGGCTACTGCACGATCACCACCCGCTACGACCGGGCCGCCGTCGCCGACCCCGAACTGTGGGCACACTGCCTGCTCTCCGGGTTCGACGAGGTGCTGGCCCTCGGCGGCGACGATGCACGCGCCGTACCTGCGACATTCTCGGCCGGCGCGTCGGAGCCCGCCCCGGTATCGCCGAATGGGAGTGCCTCACAATGACTTCTGGGAACGGCCAAGCCGCACCCAACGCCATCCGCAGGACGATGCGGTTACCGGGATCGGTGGCCGAGATCGAGGCCAGTCCGTCCGGCCCGAGGGTCGGGGCGTTCTTCGATCTGGACGGCACCTTGGTCGCCGGGTTCACCGGTGTCATCATGACCCGGGACCGGCTGCGGCACAGGCAGATGTCCGTCGGTGAGTTCATCGGAATGGTGCAGGCCGGGCTCAACCATCAGTTGGGCCGTTCGGAGTTCGAGGACCTCATCGGCAAGGGCGCGCGGATGCTGCGCGGGAACTCGTTGGCCGACATCGACGAACTGGCCGAGCGGCTGTTCGTGCAGAAGGTCGTCAGCCGCATCTACCCCGAGATGCGCGAACTGGTTCGCGCGCACATGGCGCGCGGGCACACCGTGGTGCTCAGTTCGTCGGCGCTGACCGTGCAGGTAGAACCGGTGGCCCGATTCCTGGGCATCGAGAACGTGTTGAGCAACAAGTTCGAGATCGACGACCACGGGCTGCTGACCGGCGAGGTGCAGCGGCCGATCATCTGGGGTCCGGGCAAGGCCAGGGCCGTGCAGGTGTTCGCGGACAAACACGACATCGACCTGTCGAAGAGTTACTTCTACGCCGACGGTGACGAAGACGTCGCGTTGATGTACCTGGTCGGCAATCCGCGGCCGACCAACCCCGCGGGCAAGCTCGCCGCGGTGGCGGCCAAGCGAGGCTGGCCCGTCTTGCGGTTCACCAGCCGAAGCGGAAGCAACCCGATATCGCAAATCCGCACGGCCGCCGGCATCGCGACGATGATGCCGATCGCGGCGGGCGCGATCGGTCTCGGGCTGCTGACCCGCAACAAGCGCACCGGCGTGAACTTCTTCACGTCGACGTTCGGCCGGACCCTACTGGGCACCGTCGGCATCGACCTCAATGTGCTGGGCCGGGAGAACCTGACCAAACAACGCCCCGCGGTGTTCATCTTCAACCACCGAAATCAGGCCGACCCGCTGATCGCCGGACGGCTGATCGAGACCGACTTCACCTCCGTCGGCAAGAAGGAACTCGAAAACGACCCCGTCGTAGGCACATTGGGCAAGGTGCTCGATGCGGCGTTCATCGACCGCGACGATCCGCAAAAGGCAGTGGAGGGTCTGAAGAAGGTCGAGGAACTGGCCCGCAAAGGCCTGTCCATCCTGATCGCGCCGGAGGGCACCCGCCTGGACACCACCGAGGTCGGGCCGTTCAAGAAGGGCCCGTTCCGCATCGCCATGTCGGTCGGAATCCCCGTCGTGCCCATCGTGATCCGCAACGCGGAGGTCGTCGCCGCCCGCGACTCGAGCACGTTCAACCCGGGCGTGGTCGACGTGGTGGTGTATCCGCCGATCCCGGTCGACGACTGGACCCACGACAATCTCTCCGAGCGCATCGCCGAGGTCCGTCAGCTCTACCTCGACACGCTCAAGGACTGGCCGCACGACGAGCTGCCGACGCCGGAGCTGTACACCCGCGCGAAGAAGGACGCCAAGAAGGCACCGGCCAAGAAGGCGTCGGCCAAGAAAGCGGCCAAGAAGGCGCCGGCCAAGAAGGCCGCGAAGAAGACCGCGAAGAAGGCCGAGAAGAAGACAGCCACCAAGAAGGCGAGCGCGAAGGCGGCGAAAAAGCCCACGGCGGAGGACCGGTCGTGAAAGTCTCTGCCGACCACTTCGCGCCGTTCACGCCCACCGGTGACGCGTTGGTGCTCGCGTCGGTGTCCTCGCCGGCCGAACAGGAACTGCTCAACGACTGGCTGCGACAACAGCGCCGGGAACATCCCGACGTCAACGTCGAGGTTCTGCGGCTTCCGCACGACGATCCACCGCCGGCCGTGCTGGCCCAACTGGTCGCGCAACTGGAGGCCGACGAGGACCGCTCGGTGGTGCCGGTGCGGGTGTTCTGGGTGCCCGGCGGGCTGCCGACGCGGTCGAAAGTCGTCGCCTTACTGTCGGGGCGCGATACCTACCGGCCGCCCGAGATCCTGCAACGGCGCATCCTGCGAAGGGACCCGTCGCGGGCGCGGCTGGTGGCCGGTGAGCCGGCCAAAGTGTCCGAGCTGCGCCAGCAGTGGGCCGATACCACCGTCGCCGAGAACCCGCGCGAGTTCGCGCGGTTCGTCATCCGCCGCGCAAGCCTGGCTATCGAACGCGTTGAGCTGCGGCTGCTGGGCCCGGAGTACAAGTCGCCGCGGCTGATCAAGCCCGAACTGCTGGACAACGCGCGCTTCCGTGAGGGTTTGGACCGGATTCCGGGCGCCACGCTGGAGAAGGCGGGGGAGATGCTCGACGAGCTCTCCACCGGATGGAGCCGGTTCTCCGTCGACCTGATTCCGTCACTGGGGCGCGCGATCTTCAGTCGTGGCTTCGACCCGAACATCGACTACGACCGCGACGAGGTCGAGGTGATGCGGCGCAATCTGGAGAACCATCCGGCGGTGCTGCTGTTCTCGCATCGGTCCTATCTCGACGGCGTGATCGTGCCGGTGGCGATGCAGGAGAACCGGTTACCGCCCGTGCACACCTTCGCCGGCATCAATCTGTCGTTCGGGTTGATGGGGCCGCTGATGCGCCACTCCGGGGTGATCTTCTTGCGGCGCAAGCTCGACGACCCGCTGTACAAGTATGTGCTGCGCCAGTTCGTCGGCTACATCGTCGAGAAGCGGTTCAACCTGAGCTGGTCGATCGAGGGCACCCGCTCGCGAACCGGAAAGATGTTGCCGCCCAAGCTCGGTCTGCTCGCCTACGTGGCCGACGCCTACCTCGACGGCCGTAGTGACGACATCCTGCTGCAGCCGGTGTCGATCAGTTTCGACCAGTTGCACGAGACCGCCGAGTACGCGGCCTACGCGCGGGGTGGCGAGAAGACGCCCGAAAGCCTGTCCTGGATGTACAACTTCATCAAGGCCCAAGGTGAACGCAACTACGGCAAGATTTACGTCCGGTTCCCCGAAGCCGTCTCGATGCGCGAATATCTCGGTGAACCGCACGGCGAGATGACCACCGACGAGGACGCCAAACGTCTTGCGCTGCAAAAGATGGCGTTCGAGGTGGCGTGGCGTATTCTGCGCGCCACACCGGTGAACGCCACCGCCCTGGTTTCGGCGCTGCTGTTGACCACGCGCGGTATCGCGCTGACGCTCGATCAGCTTCACCACACCCTGCAGGACTCGCTGGACTATCTGGAACGCAAGCAGACGCCGATGACCAACAGCGCGCTGCGACTGCGCACCACCGACGGGGTGTGCGCGGCACTGGATGCGTTGTCCAACGGTCACCCGGTCACCTGCATCGACGGCGGCAGGGAACCGGTGTGGA
The DNA here is from genome assembly GCF_053483675.1 of Mycolicibacterium sp. XJ1819. Taxonomy (NCBI): domain Bacteria; kingdom Bacillati; phylum Actinomycetota; class Actinomycetes; order Mycobacteriales; family Mycobacteriaceae; genus Mycobacterium; species Mycolicibacterium sp. XJ1819. The sequence continues at coordinate 72,882 of NZ_JBEFST010000019.1, forward strand.
AGATCGCGCCCGAAGACGAGCACGAGGCGGCGTTCTACCGCAACACACTCATCGACGCCTTCCTGGAAACCTCGATCGTCGAATTGGCCCTGGTCTACGCCGCCCGCGCGAACGGAGATCGCTTGGCGGCCTTCTGGAGTCAGGCCGCCCGCCTGCGCGACCTGCTCAAGTTCGACTTCTACTTCGCGGAGTCGACGGCGTTTCGCGAGCACCTCGCCGAGGAGATGTCGTGGTACGACGGCACCTCGGGCGGTGAGACCCGGGACTGGGAGGCACAGGTCGCGGCCGGAGAGATCGACACGCTGTTGTACAAGAAGCGGCCACTGATCTCCGGGGCATTGCTGCGGCCGTTCTTCGAGGCGTACGAGATCGTGGCGGACGCCCTGCGTGACGCACCCGTCGAGATCGACGAGAAGGACCTCACCTCCAAGGCGCTGGGACTCGGTCACCAGTACGCCGCACAGCACCGGGTGGCCAGCAACGAATCGGTGTCGGCGCTGCTGTTCGCGACCGCGCGGCAGGTGGTCGCCGACCAGCGACTGTTGGAACCCGCCGACGATCTGGCCGAGCGGCGAGTGAGCTTCCGTGACGAATTGCGGGGCATCCTGCGCGACATGGACAAGGTCGACAAGATCTCGCGCGACCAGTTCTTCGCCCGCGAGAGGCAACGCCGGGGAATGCGCCGCGAGCCCGCCTGACCCCGCCAGCCGTAGGCGATGAGTTGGCAGGTCATACGCTGGATACATGACCACCCTCGCGGCCAACGTGCGCAACACTGCCGCTTGGCCGGTACTCGTCGGCGTCGGACTGCTGGCCGGTGCGGTCGCCGCGGGGCTGAGCGTGATGTCGCTGGCCGCCGCGCTGACGGCGGCTGGGCTGCCCGATCCCGGGCCGGTCACCACCTACGGCCTGCCGTTCGTGCGGGCCGCAGGCGAGATCGCCGCGGTGACCGCAGTCGGGTCGTTCCTGTTCGCCGCGTTCCTGGTGCCGCCGCAGGCCAACGGGGTGCTCGACGTGGACGGCTACCGCGCCGCGCGGATCGGCACCGTTGCCTCGGGCATCTGGAGTGTCTGCGCGGCGCTGTTGGTACCGCTGACGCTTTCCGACGTCACCGGCCAACCGGTGACCGCGCTGTTCGATCCGGCGAAGGTGTGGGCGTACGCCAGCCTGGTCGACGTCGCCAATGCGTGGCGGTGGACCGCGTTTCTGGCGGCAGCGGTGACACTCGCGGGCCTCGCGGTGCTGCGTTGGTCGCTGACGCCGGTGTTGTTCGCCGGATCCCTGGTCACTTTGGTGCCGTTGGGGCTGACGGGGCATTCGGCCTCCGGCGGCTCTCACGACCTGGCTACCAACAGCCTGCTGATCCACCTGGTGGCCGGCGCGCTGTGGGCGGGCGGCCTGCTTGCGCTGCTGGTTCACGCGTTGCGTGGCGGGGGGCACTCCTACCTGGCTGCGGGCCGGTTCTCCGCGGTGGCCCTGTGGTGTTTCGTCGCCATGGCGTTCAGCGGTGTCATCAACGTGGTGGCGCGGGTGCGCCTGGGCGACCTGATGAGCACCAATTACGGCTGGCTGCTGTTGGCCAAGGTCGCGGCGCTGGCCGTGCTCGGAACCCTCGGATGGTTCCACCGGCGGCACAGCATCGCCGAGCTTCGAGCGGACCCGACGGCCCGGACAGCACTGATCCGGCTCGCACTGGTGGAGGCCGGGGTCTTCGGGCTGACGTTCGGCATCGCGGTCGCGTTGGGCCGGACGCCGCCGCCACCGCCGCTCGTGCTCAACCCGTCGTATGCCACCGTGAAGTTCGGCTACGACCTGGACGGCCCTCCCACCCTGGCCAGGGTGCTGTTCGACTGGCGCTTCGATCTGTTGTTCGGCACCGCGGCGATTGTCTTCGCCGTCGTCTACCTGCTCGCCGTGTACCGGCTGCGGCGCCGCGGCGACGTGTGGCCGGTTGGTCGGACGACGGCGTGGGTGCTCGGCTGTCTGACGTTGTTGGTGGCGACGTCATCGGGCATCGGCCGCTACATGCCTGCGATGTTCAGCATGCACATGGTCGGCCACATGCTGCTGTCCATGCTGGTGCCGATCCTGTTGGTGCTCGGCGCGCCGGTGACGCTGGCCCTGCGGGCACTACCCGCCGCCGGGCGCGGTGAACCGCCGGGGCCACGGGAGTGGCTGCTGACCGCGCTGCACTCCCGGGTGTCGCGGGTGCTCACCAACCCCTTCGTCGCGACGTTCCTGTTCATTATCGGTTTCTTCGGGCTGTACTTCAGCGGCATCTACGACGCGGCGGTGCAGAGCCACGGCGCCCACGTCGCGATGAACCTGCACTTTTTGCTCAGCGGCTACCTGTTCTACTGGGTGATCATCGGGGTCGACCCCACACCGCGCCCGCTGCCACCGCTGGCCAAGGTCGCGGTGTTGTTCGCGTCGCTGCCGTTCCACGCCTTTTTCGGGGTGCTGCTGATGAGCACCAACACCGTGCTGGGCGAGTCGTTCTACCGGGCGCTGCAGCTTCCCTGGCACGCCGATCTGCTCGGCGACCAGAAACTCGGAGGCGGTATCGCCTGGGCCGCCGGGGAGGTGCCCCTGCTCGTGGTGGTCATTGCGCTGCTGGTCCAGTGGCGTCGCAGCGACGACCGCACCGCCAAACGACTGGACCGCGCCGCGGATCGTGACGACGACACCGAACTGGCCGCCTACAACGCGATGCTGGCCGAATTGGCCCGCCGCGACCGTGCGCACGGCTGAGCACCTCGTTATCCCCAACGGCTGATTCATCCACAACCGTCCCGGCGAGGGCGGGTGCGCTGACCCGTGCGCGTCGGTGTTCAGGGGCTCAATGGTGCTGTCCCCGACGGACCTGACGGCCGTCGCAGCAGATGAACGGAAGGAAGCACCATGTTCGAGACACCCATCACCGTGGTCGGCACCATCGTGACCAAGCCGGACCGCAAGCGGGTCGGCGATCAGGAGCTGATCAAGTTCCGGATGGCCAGCAACTCGCGGCGCCGCACGCCCGACGGCAACTGGGAGCCGGGCAACTCGTTTTTCGTCACGGTGAACTGCTGGGGCAGGCTGGTCACCGGGGTCGGCGCCGCCCTCGGGAAGGGCGACGCGGTGATTGTTGTTGGAAACGTGTACACCAGCGAGTACGAGGACAAAGAAGGCGTCCGTCGTTCCTCGGTGGAGGTGCGGGCCACTTCGGTGGGCCCGGATCTGGCGCGGTGCATCGTTCGCATCGAGAAGGTCAGGGGTCCGAACAACAGCGAGCCGGCATCCGCCCCGGCACCCGCGGACACCCCCGCCTCCGGCGACGAGAGCGCGGAGATGACCGGTGCTGACCCCGATCCCGATGGGGAGGGGCTGGCGCTGAGCGCTTAGCCGGATCCGGCCACGCCTAGGATGGTCCGCGGTACCCGAGACCACCAGACTTTCGAAAGGCAACATCACGGCATGGCCGAATTCATCTATTCGATGCGGAAGGTCCGCAAGGCGCACGGCGACAAGGTGATCCTTGACGACGTCAGCCTGAACTTCCTTCCTGGCGCGAAGATCGGCGTCGTCGGGCCCAACGGAGCCGGCAAGTCGAGCGTCTTGCGGATCATGGCCGGACTGGACACCCCCAACAACGGCGACGCGTTCTTGCAGCCGGGCGCCAGCGTCGGCATCCTGCAGCAGGAGCCGCCGCTCAACGAGGAGAAGACCGTCCGCGGCAACGTCGAGGAGGGCCTCGGCGACATCAAGGTCAAGCTCGACCGCTTCAACGAGGTGGCCGAACTGATGGCCACCGACTACTCCGACGAGCTCATGGAGGAGATGGGCCGGCTGCAGGAGGAACTCGACCACGCCGACGCGTGGGACCTCGACTCGCAGCTGGAACAGGCGATGGATGCGCTGCGCTGCCCGCCGCCCGACGAGCCGGTCACCAACCTGTCCGGTGGCGAGCGGCGCCGGGTGGCGCTGTGCAAGCTGCTGCTGTCCAAACCCGATCTGCTGCTGCTCGACGAGCCGACCAACCATCTCGACGCGGAGAGTGTGCAGTGGCTCGAACAGCACCTCGCCGAGTACAAGGGCGCCATCCTGGCCGTCACCCACGACCGCTACTTCCTGGACAACGTCGCCGAGTGGATCCTCGAACTCGACCGCGGCCGCGCGTTCCCCTATGAGGGCAACTACTCCACCTATCTGGAGAAGAAGGCCGAGCGCATCGCGGTGCAGGGTCGCAAGGACGCCAAACTGCACAAGCGGCTCAAAGACGAGTTGGCGTGGGTGCGCTCCGGTGCCAAGGCGCGGCAGGCCAAGGGCAAGGCCCGCCTGCAGCGGTACGAGGAGATGGCCGCCGAAGCCGAGAAGACGCGCAAGCTCGACTTCGAGGAGATCCAGATCCCGACCGGCCCGCGGCTGGGCAGCGTGGTCGTCGAGGTCGAGCACCTGGACAAGGGGTTCGGCGGTCGGCCGCTGATCAAGGATCTGTCGTTCACGTTGCCGCGCAACGGCATCGTCGGCGTCATCGGTCCCAACGGTGTGGGCAAGACCACGCTGTTCAAGACGATCGTCGGCCTGGAGCAGCCGGACAGCGGCACCGTCAAGGTCGGCGAAACCGTCAAGCTCAGCTACGTCGACCAGAGCCGGGCCGGCATCGATCCGAAGAAGACGGTCTGGGAGGTCGTCTCCGACGGACTGGACTACATCGAGGTCGGCCAGAACGAGATCCCGTCGCGCGCCTACGTCTCGGCCTTCGGGTTCAAGGGGCCCGATCAGCAGAAACCGGCGGGCGTGCTGTCCGGCGGTGAACGCAACCGGCTCAACCTCGCGTTGACCCTCAAGGAGGGCGGCAACCTGATCCTGCTCGACGAGCCGACCAACGACCTGGACGTCGAGACGCTGTCCTCGCTGGAGAACGCCCTGGAGAACTTCCCGGGTTGCGCCGTGGTGATCAGCCACGACCGCTGGTTTCTGGACCGCACGTGCACGCACATCCTGGCGTGGGAGGGCACTGACGACAACCCGGCCCAGTGGTTCTGGTTCGAGGGCAACTTCGCCGCCTACGAGGAGAACAAGATCGAACGGCTCGGCGCCGAAGCCGCCCGCCCGCACAGGGTGACCCACCGCAGGCTGACCCGCGACTAGTGTCCAAGGGGCAGACCACGGTGCCGCTCGGCTCACCCGCAGGCGGCGCCATCCACTGCCAGACGGTCTGCGCCAACAGGCAAGGAGCGTCGCATGTCGGACATTCCGGGAGCCTACGGACGACCAACTGACGCCGAGCCCGGGGTCGTCGGGCCGCCCGAGCCGGCGCTGAGTCAGCAGACCGTCGCGCAACTGGGCCGCGCCTACCTGGACACCTACCGCGGTCCGCACGCCGACGCACCCGACGCCGACACCGCCGTGACGCTGCCCGTGCAGCTCTCCGCGCACGCCGTGGTGTCCCCGGCGCTGATCGCCGCGCACCACCGGCTGGCCCGGCACCGGCGCGACGGCGACACCCGGGTCGCGGTGTACGGCGTCGACGACCCGGCGGGGTTCGGGCCGGCACTGCAGATCGCCACCGACTACACCCCGATGGTGCTGGACTCCGTCACCGTGCTGCTGCACCGCTTCGGCGTCGCCTACACCGCGATCATGAACCCGCTGCTTCGGGTCCGTCGCGGGCCGGCCGGAGAACTGCGCGACGTCACGCCGCTGGCCCACCTCGACGGTGCGGGCGGCGGCCTCGACGAAGTGTGGATCCACGTGCAGCTGGCACCCACCGCCGACACCGAGGCGGTCGCCGAGGTCGCTGGGCTGCTGCCCGAGGTCCTGGCCGGCGCGCGCCTGGTCGCCGTCGACTCCGGTTCGATGTCGAAGACGATGCGGGGACTGGCCGACACGCTCGACACCGCCGCCGCGGGCCGCTTCGCCGAGGCCGACCGCCGTGATGTGGCGGCGTTTCTGCGTTGGCTCGCCGACGGCCACTTCGTGCTGCTGGGTTATCAGCGCTGCGAGGTCGGCAACGGCCACGCGACGGCCGATTTGTCGAGTCGGCTCGGTGTGGTTCGGCTGCGAAGCGACGTGCTTCCCCAGCTCACCGAGGACGACGACCTGCTGGTGCTCGCTCAGGCGACCATTCCGAGTTATCTGCGCTACGGCGCCTACCCGCACGTCGTGGTGATCCGCGAACGCGCAGGCACCACGGCGATCGAACACCGCTTCGTCGGGCAGTTCACCGTCGCCGCGATGAACGCCAATGTGCTTGAGATCCCGCTGATATCGCATCGGGTACGCGACGCGCTGGCGCTCTCGGAGCGAGATCCCGGCCACCCGGGGCAGTTGCTCGTCGACATCATCCAGACCATTCCCCGCTCTGAGCTGTTCGCACTGTCCGCCCGACAATTGCTGGACATGGTCCGCGCGGTCGTCGATCTGGGGTCGCGGCGGCGTGCGCTGCTGTTCATGCGGGTCGACTCGGTGGCGCACTTCGTGTCGTGTCTGGTGTATCTCCCGCGGGACCGCTACACCACCGCGGTCCGGCTGCAGATGCAGGACATCCTGGTCCGCGAGCTCGGCGGCATCAGTATCGAGTACACCGCCCGGGTCAGCGAATCACCCTGGGCGGTCGTTCATTTCACGGTACGGATGCCCGACGGTGCCCGGACCAAGGACATCGACACCTCACTCGAGAACCAGAGCCGGGTCCAGAACCTGCTCACCGAGGCCGCCAGGACGTGGGCGGACCGGCTGATCGGGGCGGTCAAGACCGGTTCGGCGCAGCAGGCCGCCGAGCAGGGCATCGATCAGCGCAAGGCCGAGCATTACGCGACCGCGTTTCCCGAGGTCTACAAGCAGGCCGTCGCACCGTTGGACGCCATCGGTGACATCGCGATAGTCGAACAGCTGCAGCCGGATTTGATCACCCCCGTGCTCGTCGACACCTCCGACGACGGCATCGCGCAACTGACCCTGTATCTGGGTGGCCGCTCGGCGTCGCTGAGCGACCTGCTCCCGATGCTGCAGTCGATGGGTGTGGTGGTGCTCGAGGAGCGCCCGTTCACGGTGGTTCGGCCCGACGGGCTACCGGTGTGGATCTACCAGTTCAAGATCTCGCCGCATCCGTCGATCCCGACGATCGAGCCGGGACCGCAGCGCGATGCCATCGCCGAACGATTCGCCGATGCGGTCACCGCGATCTGGTACGGCCGCGCCGAGATCGACCAGTTCAACGAGTTGGTCATGCGCGCGGGCCTGACCTGGGAACAGGTCTCGATCGTGCGCAGCTACGCCAGATACCTCAAACAGGGCGGATTCCCCTACAGCCAGGCCCACATCGAGTCGGTGATCAACGAGCACGCCAAGACCGCGAGGTCACTGGTGGCACTGTTCGAGGCACTGTTTCGCCCGCCGACCGGTGCGGACGACGGATCGCCGAAGCGACAGGACGCGCAGGCCGCCGCCGCGGCGGTCGCCGCCGACATCGACGCGTTGGTCAGCCTGGACACCGACCGGGTGCTGCGGGCCTTCGCGTCGATGATCCAGGCCACCCTGCGCACCAACTACTTCGTCACCCGGCCGGATTCGGCGCGTGCGCACAACGTGTTGTCGTTCAAGCTCGAGCCGGGCCTGATCGACGAACTTCCGCTGCCGCGACCGCGTTTCGAGATCTTCGTGTACTCGCCGCGGGTCGAGGGCGTGCATTTGCGGTTCGGTCACGTCGCACGCGGCGGGCTGCGCTGGTCGGACCGCAAGGAGGACTTCCGCACCGAGATCCTCGGACTGGTGAAGGCGCAGGCGGTCAAGAACGCCGTCATCGTCCCGGTCGGCGCCAAGGGCGGGTTCATCGTCAAGAATCCGCCGCGGCCCACCGGGGACCCCGCAACCGACCGCGACGCGGTGCGCGCCGAGGGCGTGGAGTGCTACAAGCTGTTCATCTCCGGACTGCTCGACGTCACCGACAACGTCGACAAGGCGAGCGGCGCCGTCACGCCCCCGCCCGGCGTGGTGCGCCGCGACGGCGACGACGCCTACCTCGTCGTCGCCGCGGACAAGGGCACCGCCACGTTCTCCGACATCGCCAACGAGGTCGCCAAGTCCTACGGGTTCTGGCTCGGCGACGCCTTCGCCTCCGGCGGGTCGGTGGGCTACGACCACAAGGCGATGGGCATCACCGCCAAGGGCGCATGGGAATCGGTCAAGCGGCACTTCCGCGAGATGGGCGTGGACACCCAGTCCGAGGACTTCACCGTCGTCGGCGTCGGCGACATGAGCGGCGACGTGTTCGGCAACGGCATGTTGCTGTCCAAGCACATTCGGCTGCTCGCCGCGTTCGACCACCGCCACATCTTCATCGACCCCGACCCCGACGCCGCACGGTCGTGGGACGAGCGCAAACGCCTCTTCGACCTGCCGCGGTCCAGTTGGGAGGACTACGACACCGCGCTGATCAGCGAGGGCGGCGGGGTGTACAGCCGCCAACAGAAAGCCATCGCCGTCACGCCTGCGGCGCGCGCCGCGCTGGGCATCGACGACGGCGTCGAGGAACTCACCCCGCCCAACCTGATCAAGGCGATTCTGAAGGCGCCCGCGGACCTGCTGTTCAACGGCGGCATCGGCACCTACATCAAGGCCGAGACGGAGTCCGACGTCGACGTGGGTGACCGCGCCAACGACCTTGTCCGGGTGAACGGAAATCAAGTGCGCGCCAAGGTGATCGGTGAAGGCGGCAACCTCGGTGTGACACCACTGGGCCGGGTCGAGTTCGACCTGGCGGGCGGGCGCATCAGCACCGACGCGCTGGACAACTCCGCCGGGGTGGATTGTTCCGACCACGAGGTCAACATCAAGATCCTCATCGACTCACTGGTCACCGCCGGCAAGGTCAAGCCCGAAGAGCGCACCGAACTGCTGCTGTCGATGACCGACGAGGTGGGTCAGCTGGTGCTGGTGGACAACACCGATCAGAACGATTTGATGGGCACCAGCCGGGCGAACTCCGCCAGCCTGTTGCCGGTGCACGCCCGCATGATCAAGGACTTCGTCGGGCAGCGCGGTCTCAACCGCGAACTCGAGGCGCTGCCCTCGGAGAAGGAGATCACCCGCCGCGCCGAGGCCGGAATAGGTTTGACGTCACCGGAACTGGCGACGCTGATGGCCCACGTGAAGCTCGCACTCAAGGACGACCTGCTGGCCAGCGACCTGCCCGACCAGGAGGCCTTCGCCTGCCGGCTGCCCTGCTACTTCCCGGTCAGGCTGCGCGAGCAGTTCGGCAGCGAGATCCGCGCGCACCAGCTGCGCCGGGAGATCGTCACCACGATGGTGGTCAACGATCTCGTCGACACCGGCGGCATCACCTACGCCTACCGCATCACCGAGGACGTGGGCGTCGGCCCGCTCGACGCGGTCCGCAGCTTCGCGGCGACCGACGCGATTTTCCGCATCGACGAGGTGTGGCGCCAGATCCGCGCCGCAGGCGACGACGGGGTGCCCGCCGCGGTGACCGACCGCATGACGCTGGACCTTCGGCGGCTGATCGACCGGGCCGGCCGCTGGCTGCTCAACTACCGCCCCCAGCCGCTGGCCGTCGGTGCCGAGATCAACCGTTTCGCAACCAAAGTGGCCGCGCTGACCCCGCGGATGGCCGAATGGCTGCGCGGCGACGACAAGGCGATCGTGGCCAAGACGGCCGACGAGTTCAGCGCCCACGGCGTGCCCAAGGACCTGGCCTACATCATCGGCACCGGGCTCTACCAGTACAGCCTGCTCGACGTGATCGACATCGCCGACATCGTCGACCGTGAGCCCGACGAGGTCGCCGACACCTACTTCGCGCTGATGGACCACCTCGGCACGGACGGTCTGCTGACCGCGGTCTCGCGGCTGGGCCGAGACGACCGCTGGCATTCGTTGGCGCGACTTGCCATTCGCGACGACATCTATGGTTCGCTGCGGGCACTGTGCTTCGATGTGCTGGCGGTCGGCGAGCCCGCCGAGAACGGTGAGGAGAAGATCGCGGAGTGGGAGATGACGAACAGTTCACGTGTCACACGGGCCAGGCGAACGCTCGGAGAGATCTATGAAGGCGGCGAACTGGACCTGGCGATCCTGTCGGTGGCGGCGCGCCAGATTCGCAGCATGACCAGGACGAGCGGAACGGGGACCTCGGGGTGACGGGTTTTGTCGCACCGGTACACGTCCGATGGTCCGACATCGACATGTACCAACACATCAACCACGCGACCATGGTGACCATCCTCGAAGAGGCGCGGATCCCGTTCCTGCGGGAACCATTTGGCCCCGAAATCGAGACGATCGGTCTGCTCATCGCCGAGGTCAACATCTCCTACAAGGCGCAATTGCGGTTGGTGGACTCGCCACTTCAGGTCACCATGTGGTCCAAGCGGGTGCGCGCGGTCGACTTCACCGTCGGATACGAGGTGCGTCCCGTCGGCGCGGCCGTCGACTCGAAACCGGCGGTGATCGCCGACACCCAGTTGGCCGCCGTGCACATCAAAGAGCAGCGACTGCAACGGCTGTCGCAAGCGCAGCGCGAATATCTGCAACGCTGGACGCGATGAGCTGATTGCGATGGTGAGTTCCGAACGCGGTATCTGGCTGGAGCATGTCGACCACCGCGACGACCTCGCGGCGTTCGTCGATCGGGCGTTGCGTCTCGACGAAGCCGCGGTGATCAGGCTGCGGGAGCGTTCCGACGGGCTGCTGGCGGCGTGGGTGGCGACCGGTTTCGACGTGCTGGCGACCCGGGTGGTCAGAGGCCGGGTCAAACCCGCCGACCTGTCGGCGGGCGCCGACGCGCTGGCGGCCGGGCTCGCCGCGGTGGGCCCCGACGGGCGCGTCGAGCCGGGATTCCCGATGGACTCGGCCTGGCGCGGCGCACTGCCCCCCGAGACGGGCTTCGTGCACCTCGACGACGTGCCCGCCCGCGTCGTGCAGGACCTGGCCCAGCGCGGCGCGGACCTCGCCAAGGAACATTCCAGCGCGCACGGCCCGCCGGCGTCCATGCTGGATCAGGAGGTGGTCTCGGTCAGTTCCGGTGAGTCCAGCGTCGGGATTCCGATGCGCTGCGTGTTCGCGCTGACCGCGATGGGATTCCTGCCGCCCGCGGCCGACGAGATCGTGCGCGTGCGGGCGCTACCCACGTGGTTGCGCATCGACGCCCGCTTCGGCTCGGTGTATCGCCGCCGCGGCCACATCTCGGTGCTGCTGGGCTGACGTTCCTTCGAGCGGATTAGCGGTCGCTCGCGGCGGGGCTCAGACCAGCCAGGCGGCCGCGTCGGGCGGCAGTTGGCCGTCGACCAACGCGTCACTGGCGAGCAGCACCTCGCCGGCGGGCAGGGCCAGCGGCCGGCGGCCCGCGTTGAGCGCACAGGTCATTCCACCGCGCCGGAACACCAGAGCGCCGGGCGGAGCGGCCAGCCACTCGAGTGCGGTGCCGTCACCGCTGCGACGCATCCGGATGGCCTGCCGGTAGAACGTCAACATCGACCCGGGATCGTCGACCTGCTTCTCGACCGTCAGCGCCGCCCACTGCGGCGGCATCGGCAGCCACGTGTCGGGATTGTCCGAGAAACCGAACGGGGGAGCGTCACCGTGCCACGGCATCGGCACCCGGCAGGCGTCCCGGCCGCGGCGGGTGCGCCCGGAGCGCTCCCACACCGGGTCGCGCAGCGCTTCGTCGGGCAACTCGACGTTGGGCAGCCCGAGTTCCTCGCCGTTGTAGACGAACACCGCGCCGGGCAGCGCCAGCATCACCAGCGCCATCGCCCGCGCCCGCGCCAGGCCCCTGGCCCCGCCGCCGTAGCGGGTCGGCTCGCGGTCGACGTCGTGATTGGCCAGGGTCCAGGTCGGTGTCGCATCGGCGATCGCGGCGGCGGCCAGCGAGTTCTCGATGGCCCCGCGGATGTCGTCGGCGTCGAACTCGGCGCGCAGCAGCCGGAAGTTGAAGCCCAGGTGCAGTTCGTCGGGTCGCACGTAGCGGGCGAACTGTTCGTTGTCGTACACCCACACCTCGCCGATGGCCACCGCGTCGGGATAGTCGTCGAACACCCGGCGGATCTGGCGGTGGATGTCGTGCACGCCGTCGTTGTTGAACCGGGGGTCGTCGTCCATGTCGGCCAGCAGCGGTTCGCTCTGGCTCACCTGCATATCCGGCAGACCGGGCGGTTTGGCCATACCGTGCGCCACGTCGATGCGAAACCCGTCGATGCCGCGTTCCAGCCAGAACCGCAGCGTCTTCTCGAGGTCGTCGAAAATCTCCGGATTGTCCCAATTCAGGTCCGGCTGGCCGGGGTCGAACAGGTGCAGATACCACTGCCCGGGGCGGCCGTCGGGCTCGGTGACGCGAGTCCACGCGGGGCCGCCGAAGATCGACGACCAGTTGTTGGGTGGACGCCCACCGCCGGGTCCGGTGCCGTCGCGGAAGATGTACCGCTCGCGTTGCGCGCTGCCCGGCGCGGCGGTCAGCGCCGACTGAAACCACGGATGCGCCGAACTGGTGTGGTTGGGCACGAGGTCCATCGTCACCTTGATGCCGCGCCGGTGGGCGGCCTCGGTCAGCCGGTCCAGGGCGTCGAGCCCGCCGAACAGCGGGTCGACGTCGCGAGGATCGGCGACGTCGTAGCCGTTGTCGGCCATCGGCGAGACCATCACCGGGTTGAGCCAGATCGCGTCGACACCGAGTGCCCGCAGGTAGTCGAGCCGTGCGGTGACCCCGTCGAGGTCACCGACGCCGTCGCCGTCGCTGTCGGCGAACGAGCGCGGGTAGACCTGGTAGAACACCGCGTCTGACCACCAGGGCGCCGGGCCGGGGACAGCCATCAGAACGGCGAGTTCACCAGCGACTCGGCGGCCATCTCCAGGTAGTCCAGCAGCTCCTTGCGGTGCCGGTCGTCGAGCGTGTCCGAGTCGATGTCCGCGATCGCCGTGCGCATGCACCGCAGCCACGCGTCGCGCTCGAGAAAGCCGATCCGAAACGGCACGTGGCGCATCCGCAACCGGGGGTGACCTCGCCGCTCGGAGTAGGTGCGCGGCCCGCCCCAGTACTGCTCGAGAAACATCCGCAGGCGCTCTTCGGCGCCGTCGAGGTCGTCTTCGGGATAGAGCGGGCGCAGGATCTCGTCGTCGCGCACCAACTCATAGAAGCGCGACACGATGGCGTGGAAGGTCTGATGGCCACCGACCTCGTCGTAGAACGACCGCTGCGCTTGTGTCACACCACCATTGTGTCTGGTCGCCGGATCGGGCTGGTCAGGCGGTCGCGGCACCGGATGTTCATCGGATTGACCTGCGAACACAGGCAGAATTGTCGTGCGATTGCCAGCAATCCAGGGTTTACTGTGCGTCGGAGGACGTATGGCGCATCGCAAGAAAGGCCCGTCCAGAAGGGCGGCCCGGCAGCACGGCATCGCTGCGGGCGTGTCCGGGCCGGTGATGACCCACGCTCAGGCGCGCGTCCTGCACAGCGTCGAAACCCATCCACCAAGTACCACCGAGGTCTCGGTCTGGGGCCGGCGGCGGGTGCTGCTGCTCAACTCCACCTACGAACCGTTGACCGCTCTGCCCATGCGGCGGGCGGTCATCATGCTGATGTGCGGCAAAGCCACCGTCGTGCACGACGACCCAAACGGCCCGGTCATCCACTCCGCGACCCGCTCGATCGTGGTGCCCTCGGTGATCCGCCTGCACAACTACGTGCGAGTGCCCTACCGGGCGCGCGTTCCGATGACCCGCGCGGCGCTGATGCACCGCGACCGGTTTCGCTGCGCCTACTGCGGCGGCAAGGCCGACACCGTCGATCACGTGGTGCCGCGCAGCCGCGGCGGCGACCACTCCTGGGAGAACTGCGTGGCGGCCTGTTCGACCTGCAATCACCGCAAGGCCGACCGGCTGCTCGCCGAGCTGGGCTGGGCGCTGCGCTCGGCCCCGGTCCCGCCGAAGGGCCAGCACTGGCGGCTGCTGTCGAGCGTCAAGGAACTCGACCCGTCATGGGCGCGGTATCTGGGTGAGGGCGCGGCCTGACCCGCGGCTGATACGGTTTGCGCGTGAGCACAGCAGCACTTACCCATACCATCACCATCGGGGTGCCCCTGGTCCTGATGCTGATCCTGATGGCGCTGATCTACCGCCACAAGGGCCCGCACCCGGAGACGTACAAGTTGTCGGACGAGTGGACGCACGAACCGATCCTGTGGGCGGCCGACGAGCCGGTCGAACATGGACATGATTCGCGCCCGTCGACGGTAGGAGGCGGCGCCAGTGGCAAGTGGTGAAGTTCAGACTCAGACATCGACGGCCCTGGCCGAGCTGCCGCGCGGCTGGGTCGTCACGTCCAGCGGTCGGATCTCCGGGGTCACCGAGCCCGGTGAGCTGTCGCTGACATACCCGTTTTCGGTCAAGGACCTGGTGTTCCTCGACAACGCGTTGCTGTACGGCTCGCGCGCGGCCAAGGCCCGATTCGCCGTCTACATCGGTGACCTCGGCGCCGACACCGCGGCCGCTGCCCGCGACATCCTCGCCCAGGTGCCGATACCCAACAACGCTGTGCTGCTGGCTGTCTCACCGAACCAGCGGGTGATCGAGGTGGTCTACGGCAGCGACGTCAAGGGCCGCGGCATCGAGGAGTCGGCGCCGCTGGGTGTGTCGGCGGCCGCCGCCTCGTTCAAGGACGGCAATCTGATCGACGGCCTGATCAGCGCGGTGAACGTGATGAGCGCCGGCGTCTCGCCCGCGTAGTCACGTCGCCTCGAGGGCGAGTCCGGCGCGGATCTCCACGTAGCGTTCGAGGAACCTGCGCTCGTCGAGTTGCTTGCGGCGCATCCACGCGGTGACCTCGTCGTTGCACTTGCTGGTGTTGCAAGACGCGCACGCAGGCACCACGTTGTCGATGGTGTAGCGCCCGCCGCGGGAGATCGCCATCACACAGTCGCGCTGCAGCGGACGGTCGGTCGCGCCGCAGTAGGCGCATCCGCCCCATGCCGCCTTCAGCTGCTCCCACTGTTCAGGGCGCAGGTCGTGGTCGACGGCGGCGAGCCGGCGTTTGCGCTTGCGCGCTGCGCGCGCCCGACGGGTTCGACTGACGGCCACCCCACGAGGATGCCGTGTGAGCGTGCGCAAACTCTGTCTTGAGGACGGCGTGTCGCCCTCAGACGCGCACGCTCGCGGAGAAGGTGCGGGCGCGGAGCGCACGCTCGACGCCGGCGCGGCCTTCGAGCACCAGCCGGTGCAGCGGCGGTGGCACGTCGGGGTCGGAGAGGAACCTGTCGGCGGCGGCCAGCGCCTCCTCGCTGATGTCCCACGACGGGTACAGCCCGATCACCACCGTCTGCGCGACCTCGCTGGTCCGTCGCTGCCAGACCCCGGAGATGGCACGGAAGTACTTGTCGCGGAACGGCTTCAGTAGCTCGTGCTGGCCCGGCTGGACGAAGCCGCCGATGATCGACCGCGCGGTGATGTTGGGCAGCGTGTCGTCCTCGATGACCTGTTGCCACGCGGCGTCCTTGACCGCCGACGCCGGACGTGCCGCCGCAGCCGCCGCGGCGTGGCGCCGGCCCGCCGCGGTCGGGTCGCGCTCGACCTCGGCGTCGATGAACGGCGTGTCCAGGCCGTCGGAGTCGACGACGCCGGACGCGGCAAGGGCGGTGACGATGCGCCAGCGCAGGTCGGCGTCGACGAGCAGGCCGGGCAGACCCTTCACGGCCGGATCGCCGTCCAGCAGCGCCGACAGCACCTCGGTGTGACGCGCGCTGAGCACCGAGGAGCACAGCGCGTTGACGTAGGCCAACTGGTGGTCGGATCCGGGCTCGGCGCCGCGGGCCAACTCCAGCAACCGGTCGGCGAACTCGGGCCAACCCTGCTCGCGGGCCCACTGCGGCTCGGCGTAGGACGCCAGCGCCGTCTGCGCCTGCAGCAGCAGCCGTTGTGCGACACCGACTTCGGTTTCGGCGTGCACGCCACCGCAGACCAGCGACACGAAGTCCTGCGCCGTCAGCTCGGCTTCGCGGGTCATCTCCCATGCCGCTGACCAAGCCATCGTGCGGGGGAGCGGTTCGGCGATGTCGGCGATCCTGGTGAGTACGGTCTGCAACGAGTCGGCGTCCAGCCGCAGCGAGCAATAGGTCAGGTCGTCGTCGTTGACCAGGATCAATTTGCCACGCGAAACACCGTGCAAATCGGCGACTTCGGTGACCTCACCCTCGATGTCGAGCTCCTCGCGATGCACCCGCACCAGTTGCCCGGCGCCGTCGTCGTCGTAGATGCCGACCGCGATCCGGTGCACCCGGGTTTCGCCCGCACCGGGGGCCGCGCCGCTCTGACTGATCGCGAACCGGGTGAAGCGTCCGTCGGCGTCGAGGTCGAAGTCGGGACGCAGCGTGTTGAGCCCGGTGGTCTTCAGCCACTGCCGGCCCCAGCCCGACAGGTCGCGACCCGACGCCTTCTCCAGCGCGCCGAGCAGATCACCGAAGGTGGCGTTGGCGAAGGCGTGGTCGCGGAAGTAGTCGCGCAGTCCGGACAGGAACTCCTGCAGCCCGACATAGGCGACCAGTTGTTTGAGCACGCTGGCGCCCTTGGCGTAGGTGATGCCATCGAAGTTGACCTCGACCGCGGCCAGGTCCGGGATGTCGGCGGCCACCGGATGCGTCGACGGCAGTTGGTCCTGGCGGTAGGCCCACGACTTCTCGACGTTGGCGAACGTCGTCCACGCCTCGGTGTACTCGGTGGCCTCGGCCTGGCAGAGCACCGAGGCGAATGTCGCGAAGGATTCGTTGAGCCACAGGTCATCCCACCACGTCATGGTCACCAGGTCGCCGAACCACATGTGCGCCATCTCGTGCAGCAGCGTCTCGGCGCGCCGCTCGTAGGAGGCCCGGGTCACTTTGCTGCGAAAGACGTAGTCCTCCAGAAACGTCACCGCGCCCGCGTTCTCCATCGCGCCCGCGTTGAACTCCGGGACGAACAACTGGTCGTACTTGCCGAACGCGTAGGGAAAGCCGAAGTTCTGGTGATAGAAGCCGAAGCCTTGTTTGGTCTCGGTGAAAAGCCGCTCGGCGTCCATGAATTCGGCCAACGACCTGCGGCAGAACAGACCCAGCGGGATGTCGCCGTACTCGTCGGTGTAGGTGTCGTCCCAGCGCGCGTAGGGCCCCGCGATCAGCGCCACCAGATAGGTGCTCATCCGCGGGGTCACGGTGAAGCGGTGCCGCTTGGCTGCCCCGGCGTCCTCGACGTCGATGGTGGCGCCGTTGGAGACCACCTCCCAATGCGGGGGAGCGGTGACGACGACGTCGAAGGTGGCCTTCAGATCGGGTTGGTCGAAGCAGGCGAACATGCGCTTGGCGTCGGCGGTTTCGAACTGCGAGTACAGATACACCTCGCCGTCGACCGGGTCGACGAACCGGTGCAGTCCCTCACCGGTGTTGGAGTAGCGGCAGTCGGCGTCGACCACCACCACGTTGCGTTCGGCCAGACCCCTCAGCGCGATGCCGGTGGACTCGTCGTAGGCCGACACGTCGATGTCACGGCCGTTGAGGGTGGCGGCGCGGATGCGCTCGGCGGCGATGTCCAGGTAGGTGTCGGCGCCGGCCAGTGCGTCGAACTCGACGGTCGTCACCGACCGGAAGGTGCGCTCGCTCGGGCCGCCGCGGCCGTCGGTCAGATCGAGGTCGATGCGGTAGGTGTCGACGGTGACCAGCGCGGCGCGTTCGACGGCCTGCTCGCGGGTGAGGTTGGGGAGTGCCACGGGTTCAACCTAACCGCCGCGGGCGCGCGCCGCCGATCAGAGGCCAGGGGTGCGCAGCCAGTTGAGGAACACGCCGTTGCCGAGCGAGGACATCATCTGCGGGCAGTACATCGAGATCGCGATGCCGGTGAAGAACGCCGCCATCTCCGGCGGAACGCCGTTGTCGGCCACTGTCGAGTACACGCTGGCGAACGACTTGCCGGGTTCGACGAGCATGGGACACACCGACTTGCCCAGATCGACGGCGCTGGCCGGATTGTTGTAGGCGACGCCGGCGTCGGCCAGCGCGGACAGGAACGAGTCGTCGATCGGGGCCGCGTGGGCCGGTGCGGCGACCGCGACCGCGGCGGCCACCCCGGCGGTGAGCGCGAGAGTGCGAAGGGTGCGATTAACGGGTGCATTCACTTCGGTAACGATTCTTTACAACAGTCACATAAGAAACACGGATCGGTAACCGTTTGCACACTTAGGCGTTTCTTACGTGCTTATCGGGGGCCGATTGAGTCCCGCCGGTTCGGGAACACGTTCGGTGTCGGTGAGGTTGAGCTGAACAAGTCAACCCGTCACGCCAAACGAAGAGGACGCCGTATGCCCGCGAAGTCTGTCGCCGATTTCTGGTTCGATCCGCTGTGCCCCTGGTGCTGGATCACGTCGCGCTGGATCCTCGAGGTGGAGAAGGTCCGCGATATCGAGGTGAAGTGGCACGTGATGAGCCTGGCCGTGCTCAACGAGGGCCGCGACCTGCCCCAGGAGTATCAGGACATGATGAAGCGGGCGTGGGGGCCGGTGCGGGTGGCCATCGCCGCCGTGCAGGCCAAGGGCAGCGAGATCCTCGGGCCGCTGTACACCGCGATGGGAACGCGCATCCACAACCAGGACAACAAGGACTTCGACCTGGTGATCAAGGAGTCGCTGGCCGAAGTCGGGCTGCCCGCCGAGCTGGCCGAGGCGGCCACCACCGACAAGTACGACGAAGCGCTGCGCAAGAGCCATCACGAGGGCATGGACCCCGTCGGCGAGGACGTCGGCACCCCGACCATCCACGTCAACGGCGTCGCGTTCTTCGGGCCGGTGCTGTCGAAGATTCCGCGCGGTGAGGACGCAGGCACGCTGTGGGACGCCTCGGTGACGTTCGCGTCCTATCCGCACTTCTGGGAGCTCAAGCGCACCCGCACCGAACCGCCGACATTCGACTGAAGGCCGCGCCGAAATCGACGAAAATCGCGAACGTCTCGCACTTTGATGCCCGTTTGTCCGGTTGGGCAGTTTCGCTAACCCCGACGTAGGGTGGCCGCCGTGGGGGCATCGTCAGATCAGTCGTCGATGCCCGCATCGGCGAGGAGAATGAATGGCGAAAACCGGCACCCGGCGTCCCACAAGCCGTGTCGTCGACACGATTGTTGATTCCTGGCGAGGGCTGCGCAAACCGGTATTCATTCCGGCGTCGCTGCTGATCTTCGGGCTGATCCTGGTGGCGGTCGCGTACTCCAGCACCGCCGAAGACGCGATGAGCAGGCTCAACGCCAGCATATCCAACGGCATCGGATGGTGGTACATCCTGGTCACCACCGGCTTCGTGGTCTTCGCCGTCTACTGCGCCATCTCGCGTATCGGCGCCATCCGCCTGGGCGCCGACGACGAACAACCGGAGTTCGGCTTCTGGCCGTGGCTGGCCATGCTGTTCAGCGCGGGCATGGGCATCGGGTTGGTGTTCTACGGCGTCGCCGAACCGCTGAGCCACTACGTGGAACCGCCCGAATCCCTCGGCACGCCGGGGCGCACCGAAGCCGCCGCCGACCAGGCCATGGAACTGACGATGTTCCACTGGGGCCTGCACGCGTGGAGCGTCTACGTCGTGGTGGGCCTGGGCATGGCGTACATGACCTACCGCAGGGGCCGGCCGATGACGCTGCGCTGGCTGCTGGAGCCGGTGCTGGGCCGCGAGCGCGTCGAGGGCGTGATCGGACACGCCGTCGACGTCACCGCGATCGTGGGCACCCTGTTCGGCGTCGCCACCTCGCTCGGGTTCGGCATCACCCAGATCGCCGCCGGACTGCAGTACCTGGGTTGGATTGACGTCAACAACTACTGGATCATCGGCATCATCGCGGGTATCACCGCGCTCGCCACGTATTCGGTGGTGAGCGGGCTGGACCGGGGCCTGAAGTGGCTGTCGAACATCAACATGACGATGGCGGGCGCGCTGGCGGCGTTCGTCATGCTCGCCGGCCCGACGCTGTTTTTGCTGTGGGCTTGGGTGCAGAACATCGGCGGCTACGCGCACAGCCTGCCCGCGTTGGCGCTGCGCACCGCGCCGTTCTCGGACAACTCCTGGTTGGGGTCGTGGACGATCTTCTACTGGGGCTGGTGGATCAGCTGGGCGCCGTTCGTCGGGATGTTCATCGCCCGGATCTCGCGCGGACGCACGATCCGCCAGTTCATCGGCGGGGTGCTGCTGGTCCCGACCGTCATCACCTCGCTGTGGTTCACCATCTTCGGCGACTCGGCGATCCTGCGGCAGCGCGAGCACGACGACATGCTGGTCGACGGGGCGGTCGACACCAACACCACCCTGTTCCGGCTTCTGGAGACGCTGCCGTTCGGCGTCATCACCAGCGTGGTGGCGATCGTGGTGATCGGCCTGTTCTTCATCACCTCGTCGGACTCGGGGTCGCTGGTGATCGACATTCTGGCCACCGGCGGTGACCTGGATCCGCCGAAGGCCAGCCGGGTGTACTGGTCTCTGCTTGAGGGCGTGGCGGCCGCGATGCTGCTGGTCATCGGCGGCGCCGGCTCCCTGACGGCGTTGCAGACCGCGTCGATCGCCACCGCGGCGCCGTTCTCGGTCGTGATGGTGTTGGCCTGCTTCTCGCTGCTGCGGGCCTTCCACTACGAGGTGGCGACGAGGCCGCGGCTGCTGCACGTGTCGCCGCCCGACGGCCTCGATGGCGAGCGAGGCCCGCGGCGCACCGTGTCGGCCACCTTGGCCGGACTGGTCGAGGTGCGCCAACTCGAACGCGGCGGCTTCGAGGTGGACGAGGACACCGGCACGCTGACCCTGCAGCCCGATCCCATCGGCGAGTACGAGCCGGAGCATGCCGACCTCGACAAGGTCTAGCTCGTCTAGCTCGGTTTAGCTCGCCGCGAGATCTACGCCAGGGTCGTGGTCAGCCGGAATCGACAACCCTCGTGTCGATTTCGGTGGCCCCGAAGTAGGGTGACCGCCATGCGCGTCTACCTGGGAGCTGACCACGCGGGCCTCGAGCTCAAGCAGGCCATCATCGAACACCTGCAGAAGAACGGCCACGAGCCCGTCGACTGTGGCGCATTCGCCTACGACGCCGAGGACGACTATCCGGCGTTCTGCATCGCGGCCGCGGAGAAGACTGTGGCCGACCCGGGCAGCCTCGGCATCGTGCTCGGCGGGTCGGGCAACGGCGAACAGATCGCGGCGAACAAGGTGCCCGGCGCACGCTGCGCCCTGGGCTGGAGCGTGGAGACCGCGCAACTGGCCCGCCAGCACAACAACGCCCAGCTGATCGGCATCGGCGGGCGCATGCACACCGTGCCCGAGGCGTTGGCCATCGTCGATGCGTTCCTGGAGACGCCGTGGTCGCAGGCCGAACGACACCAGCGGCGCATCGACATCCTCGCCGAGTACGAGCGCACGCACGTCGCGCCGCCCGTGCCCGGCGCCCCGGACGCCTGAGGTATGCCCGAGGGCCACACGCTGCACCGCCTGGCCCGGTTGCATCATCGTCGCTACGCGCGCGCACCGGTGACGGTGTCCAGCCCGCAGGGCAGGTTCGCCGACGGTGCCGCCGCGGTCGACGGCCGGATCCTGCGAAAGGCCACCGCGTGGGGAAAGCACCTGTTTCACCACTACGAAGGCGGCCGGGTGGTGCATGTGCACCTCGGCCTGTACGGCACCTTCACTGAAATGCTGATCCCCATGCCGCCGCCGGTCGGCCAGGTGCGGATGCGGATGATCGGCGCCGAGTACGGCACAGATCTGCGCGGGCCGATGATCTGCAGGGTGATCGACGAACCCGAAATCGCCGACGTCGTCGGCGGACTCGGGCCCGACCCGTTGCGTCGCGACGCCGACGGTACGGTGGCATGGAATCGAATCCGCAAGTCGCGCAGGCCGATCGGCTCATTGGTGATGGACCAGAAGGTGATCGCGGGTGTGGGCAATGTCTACCGCAACGAGTTGCTGTTCCGGCACGCCGTCGACCCCTACCGTCCCGGCACACATGTCGACGAAGCCGAATTCGACGCGATGTGGGCCGATCTCGTCGACCTGATGAAGGTGGGCGTTCGTCGCGGGAAGATCATCACGATCCGGCCCGACGACGACCACGGCCTGCCCGCCTACGGGCCCGACCGGCCCCGCACCTACGTCTACCGCCGCGCCGGTGAACCATGCCGGATCTGCGGCACCGAGGTCCGCACCGCGGTGCTGGAGGGGCGAAACCTGTTCTGGTGCCCGACCTGTCAGCAATGACGGCCGTTGACCCTCACACCGTTTGTGGCGGAGCGGATGGGCCGATGTCGCCGAGGTCGATCACCGACACTGTGCCGCTGGTTTGACTTGCGACATAGAGCAGAGCGCCGTTCGGGGTGGCGACCGCTCCGGTCGGGCCGGCACCGACCTTCACGGTGGTGAGGACGGTGTTGGTTTCGGTCTCGATCACCGAAACGCTGCCGTCCTCTGAGTTCGTGACATACACCTGCTTTCCGCCAGGACTGACCGCCACTGCGACCGGCCGCTCACCCACATGAATGGTGTCAATGACCGTGTTGCTTGCGAGGTCGATCACCGACACTGTGTTGCCCATCCGGTTCGCGACGTAGGCACGGCTGCCATCGGGAAGCACCACCACCTCAGCGGGTTCGGCGCCGACCGTGATGGTGTGGGTGACGGCGTTGGTATCGGTGTCGACCACCGACACCGTGCCGCTGAAGGTGTTGGCGACGTATACCTGCTTGCCGTCGGGGCTGATCGCCACCCCGGTAGGCGTATTGCCCACGGTGACAGTGTCGATGACGGTGTTGGTGGAGGTGTCGATCACCGCCAACTCGCCATTGCTCAGCCTCGAGGCATAGACACGGGAGCCGTCGGGGCTGATCGCCACGTCGAACGTGTTGGCGCCGATGTCAATGGTTGTGACGGCGTTGGTCTGCGTGTCGATCACCGCCACGTTCTCGCCGAAGATTTGGGCGACATAGATTTTGGTGCCGTCGGGGCTGACGACCGCCCCACCGCTGATCGAGCCGACGTTGACGTGATCGATGACGGCGTTTGTCTGCGTGTCGATCACCGCGACGTCGACCCCCGCCGAGCCATTGGTCACATAGACATGCTTGCCGTCGGGGGTGACGACGACGCTGGAGGGCTCGCCGCCGATCTGGATGGTGCTGACCTGCGCGGTGATGACCTGTGCAGTGGCCGAAGTGCTATGGAAGGTGGGGCTGACGGTGCGCAGCAGCGCGTGTGCGAGCGACGGAGTGTTGTCGGTGACACGCACGGTGAAGGTGTCCGGCCCGCTGTGGCCGGGGTCGGGCGTATAGGTGTAGGTGCCGTCCGGATTGATCTCGACGGTGCCGTTTTCCGGCTGCTGGGTGACAGTGAACATCACGTCGTCGCCGTCGGGATCGAGGACGCCGAAGGCCCCGCTGATGGTGCCGTCGGCGTTCTGGACGTGTTGCTCGGTGGGGTGAGTGACTTCGGGCGCCCGGTTGAACAGCGTGTGGTAGATCTGATCAGCCACGAAGGACAGCAGTCCGAACGGGCCGAACTGTGGCGACGGTGTTGACGGCGCCGCCGACTCGCCGAGGTTGATCACCGAAACGGTGCCGCTGTCGAAATTGGTGACGTATGCGGTCGTGCCGTCTGGGTTGACGGCCACCGCCACAGGCTGTTGGCCGCCCGTTTGGATCTGTCCGAGGACGCCCAATGGGGAGTCGAGTTGCAGCAGCGTCACGGAGTCGCTGAAGGCGTTGGCCACCAGGCCGCGGCCCACGCTGTTGTCTGAGGTTTGCAGGCCGACGCCGAACGGTCCCTCGCCGACGAGAAGTTCGGCGATAGGAGCGAGGGTGTTGGCGTTGAAGATATGCAGTGTGTTGTCGTTGTCGCCGACGACGTACAGCGTCTGGCCGTCGGGGCTGAGCGCGGCGCCGATCGGGGTGAAGCCCGGTTCGACGGTTCGTTCGACCCAGTTGGTCACGGGGTCGATCATCGAGATGGTCTGGCTGTCTCGGTTGGTGACGTACACCGGGCCGTGATTGTTGGCGGCGATGGCGCTGGGCAGCTCGCCGACCGGGATGGCGGTGACGGGCTCGTTGACTTCGGTGTTGATGACCACCACATGTCCCTCTTCGGTCCCGGTGGCCACGTAAACTCGCTCACCGCCGTTGCCGACCCCGATGGCGTTGGCACCGTTTCCGACGTCGATGGTGGCGATGATGGCGTTGGTTTCGGTGTCGATCACCGAGACGTGGGTAACATCGAAATTCGCCACGTAGAGGTACTTGCCGTCCGGGGTGAGCGCGACGTCCCGTGGTGTGGTGTTCTCGCCGATGTCGATGCGTGCGATGACCTCGTTGGTGGAGTTGTCGATCACCACCACCTCGTCATTGCCGCCGCCCGCAACGTAGGTGCGGTCCCGGTCGATGGCCATACCGAATGGCGAGCCGCCGACGTCAATCGTTTCCACCGTGACGGCGTGTAGGTTGACGGTCGCGGAATCGCCATGCAAGCCGGCGTTAATCGCCCGCAGGAGGCCGTGCACAACGGAACCTGTGTCGTCGGTGACGCGCACCGTGAAGCCGTCCAGGCCGACGAAGCCATCCTTCGGCGTGTAGGTGAAGGTGCCGTCGGGGTTGATCGCGACGGTGCCGTTATCCGGTTGCCTGGTGACGGTATAGGTCAGCGGATCGCCTTCGGGATCGGTGGCCTGCAGTGTGCCGGTGATGACGCCGTCGACGGTCTGGCTGGTCTGGACCGGGTTGTAGGCGACGGTCGGGGACTGGTTGATGAAGGTGGACTCGAACTGGCGACGAACCCAGGCCAGCGCCGCCCACAGACCGATGTCCGTCGCAGGTGCGATCGGGCTGCTGGCGGCGCCCGGGGGCAGCCCGATCCAGGCCAGCACGCTGGTCAGGACACGCGTGACGGCACCTGTCGCAGCGCCTGTCGCGGCGGTGGGGCTGGCGAGTGCTTGGATTTCTTCGGTCGGGCTGGTCTGGCTCAGTGTGGTGAAATCAGAAGCCGTGCTGGAGAACTCGCCCCCGACGGCGGAGATGGGGATGTCGGAGATCGACGTCGTCGCTTCGTCGAGTGCGAGAGGTTCGTCCTCGTCGATCCGCACAGAGAACAGGGCCGACGGTGAGGGTGTCGCGTCTAGCTGGCGGCGGGGCGTGGCCTGGGAACCAGAAGACATGGGCGTGGTGTCGGAACCGGTCACGGCGTCGAATTTCGTGGTGTTGTCTTCGGCCTCAACCTCATCGGCTTCGGTGTCGCCTGTGTCGCCCGTGTCGATGTCGTCGTCGGCGGCTTCGGTCCCGTCGCCTCCTACCTCCAGGGCGGTGTCTGGCTCCTCGGTTTCGATGGCACTGTCGGACTCCTCGCTGACGATGTCGGTAGAGGTCGCCTTGGGCACCGAGGACGTCTCGTCCTCAGCCTGTCCGGCAGGTGACGTCGTCGATGAGTCCGTTTGGCTTGCTGACGGCGGTGTTGGCGAGGAGTGCTCACCGTCAGCGTCGGCGTGGGCCACCGCAGGCGAATTGGCCACCGCCACAGACAGAATCACTGCGGCCGTTACGCCGCCGAGCTTCGAGGTGTTGTTCAGTGCAGTCATGTCGTGCTCCTCCCTCGTATGAGCTCAGACTGCGGTGATTACGAATTGACCAAGCGGTCGAGAAGCGCACGCGCGCTGGGGTGATCGAGGGCAACGGTCGACCGGTTTATGCGTGATCGCGCGTCTCGTGTCCATGACCGTCTCGACCTGTTTCGACCTGTGCCCTCTTCTTGCGGGAGCAGAGGCTACTCGCACGCCAGGCCCGACGTGGCAAATCGATGAAATCGCAAGAATTTGTCTTGCTCCCAGTACCGGCGGCCCAGGTCCGTTCACCGCTTCGTAACTGTGCGGTGGTTAAACGTTCGTCCTGAAATGCTGGTCAGTGCCGATTGTGTTGGGTGAAATGCTGTCTAAGCTGCGTATTGACATCGGGCACATCTAACCGCGGGTCCTGATCAGTAGGCGCGATGCCGCTTCTTCGTTTGCCCTCCATACCCGGCGTTGTCGCGTGATGCGCCGGGCTCGGACCTGCCGGCCAGCGTCTGGCAATGCACAGCAACGCGCACCAACGGCTGCCCGCCACTCGCCGAAACTGAACTCATGGTCCAAAACCCGCTCGGAAAGCGTGCAAAAGTTCAGTCTCGGCGCCCGACTGCCGCGAGGTAACGCTAGAAACCCCCGAAGTCGCCGCCGAAGTCCCAACCGCCACCGTCGCCGCCGAAATCGCCACCACCGGCCTCACCGAAGCCTTGGTCATAGCCCTGCGCGAAACCCTGCTCGTATCCGCTGCCGTGCATACCGGAGAACAGCGCGTCGAACAGCATCACCGATCCCAAACCCCACGCGCCGGCCACCAGCGCCGGTTTCCACCACGGTTCGGAGTACCAGCCCGCGGGCACCGGACGTCCGGCCACCCGACCGCCGGGGTAGTAGTTCGGTGTGCGCTCCGAGGGCGCAGGAGACGCCTCGATCTCTCGGCCCTCGAAGTTGACGCGCCGGTCCTCGGTCACCACACCCGCCGCGCGCTGACCGGCCAGCGGTTCGAGGTCCGGGCCCGGATCCATGTCCATCGCGACGCGCGCGGCGCGGACGTAGTAGAGGCCCTCCAGCGCACTCTCCTTGGCGAGCATGGCCTGTTTTGCCGTCGATGCCTGCTCGATCTGCGAGCCCGCCGCGGTGTATCGCTCGGCGGCGTCGGCCAGCGCCTGCTTGGAGGCATCGTCGGTTCCGGTCAGGTTGATCACCTGTCCGCCGAGTCGTTCGATGGCGCGACGGGCATCGGCCTTGGCATCGTCCAGCGACGCCGCCGCGCGCCGGTCGGCTGCCTTCATCGTCGCGTAGATGACGGCCCCGAGTGCGACGACGACCAGGACGAGAAGGACCAGCAGCACGCCGTTCATGGTTTTCAGCGTACCGACGCAGCGACCGCTCGATTACGCGGTCAGCGGAGCGAATTCGACGGAGAGGGCGTGCTGTTGCCCTTGTCGCGTTAGTGTCGCCGTCGAGGGGTAGGCGCGGAAGGACATTTCATGGCCTCGCAGCGAATCGGGGGACTGGCCGTCGCGTTGGGTATCGGGTCCGCGGTCGTGGTCGGGCACGGGGTCGCCTCGGCGGACTCCACTGACGGGTCGACGGGTCCGTCGTCCCCCGACTCATCGGCTTCGGCATCGACGGCGGACGGCGGCGCGGACACGACGGCCGAATCGACGCCACCCGCTGGATCGTCGCCGTCGGATCCCGTCGATGCCGATATCAGCGATGCCGAAACTGCCGACGCCCCTAAGGGTCTCGGCGTCGATGACCCCCCGGGCGACAACGACAGCTTCACTCGCAAGAAGCGGCTCAACGGGTCCGACGAACTGCGCCGGTCGATCGGCGAGCCCGGCGAGACCTCGGTGGTGACCACGCAGTCGACGCCGATCGACGAGCCCGACGCGCCAGCGGCCGTCCTCGACGACTTCCCGCCGGCCGAGGAGCTCGCCGAATTGACCGTCGAGGCGGTCGGCACGACGACCCAGCCGCTGCGCACTGTGGAGCCGCCAGAGGACGCGCCGCCGCCGGAACCGACCGAGGCGGCGGTCGTGTTGACCAAGGCCGTCAGCGCGCTGCTGGACCCGTTCGCCGGGGACGCGCCGGCGACGCCGATGGCCTCGCCCGCGATGTGGACGATGGCCGCTGCGGCCAGGCGCGAATTGCTCGCGCCCGCGCCGAACCTCGATCAGCCCGCGGACCCGGTGACGACCAGCCTCACCACTCTCGCCGAGGAACCGGCCGTCGTCGCGATCGAGCAGACCGCGCCGCTGGCGTGGCTGCAGCAGCTGCCGATCCTCGGACCGCTGGCGGTGACTCCTCTGGTGGTGGTCGTGCACCAGATTCCGGTCATCGGCGACATCCTGCATCCGTTCGTGGGCTACCCGGTGCAACAAAGCCTTGCCGCCGGGGCGCCGGCACCACGCGATGTGAAGGTGATCTCGTTCGACGGCACGCCGATCTACGTCCACTTCATGCCCGCCCGCGGGCTGGCGGCGGGGCAGACGGCGCCGACGGTGCTCAACGGGCCCGGCCTGGGCATGCCCGGATCGACCAGCCTCGACGGCACGATCCTGGACGCCGTTTTGGTCGATGCTCTGGGCTTGATGAGCGTCGGGGTGCTGCGCGACGCGGGATACAACGTCGCCACGTGGGATCCGCGCGGGGAGTACAGCTCCGGCGGTCGGCTGGAGCTCAATGCCGCCGAGTTCGAGGCCCGCGACATGTCGGTGATCATCGACTGGCTGGCCACCCTGCCCGAGGTAGGCCTCGACGCGCCCGGTGATCCGCGCCTCGGCATGACCGGTGTGTCCTACGGCGGCGGCATCCAACTCGTCACCGCCGCCAACGACACCCGCGTCGACGCGATCGTGCCGGCCATCACCTACCACAGCTTCACCAACTCGCTCTACGAGGCCGAGGCGTTCAAGAACAGTTGGGCCACCCTGCTCACCGGGGTTCTCGGCGTCACCATGGCCCGCACCAACCCGCGGATTCTGCCCGCCGCGATCATCGGAGCGCTGACCGGCAGGATGCTGCCCGAAGACCAGGCCCTGCTGGAGTCGCGCAACCCGGTCATCGGCGACATCACCGTGCCGACGCTGCTCATCCAAGGCACCGCCGACACGATCTTCACGCCCGAGGAGGCGGATCAGACCGCGCAGATCCTGATCGCCAACGGGGTGCCGACCAAGGTGGTGTGGTTCTGCGGCGGGCACGGGTTCTGCGCGAACCGACCGGCCGACCTGCTCGACGGGGTGGTGATCACGCAGCGGACACTGCAGTGGCTGGATCGGTATGTGAAGGGCCTCGATGTGCCGACCGGGCCGCAGTTCGAGTGGGTGGACCAACGCGGGCAATGGTTCTCGTCGGATACCTACCCGGTGGCGCAGGGTTCGCCGGTCGTCGCGTCGAGAACCGTCGGCGCCACGTTGCCGCTCTTGCCCTACTTCGGCGGCTCGGGAATCCCGTTCGTGCCGTTCGCGCTGCAGGCGCCCATCGCGGTGAACCTTCGCGTGCCCGCCGCCGACGAGACCAGGTACCTGGTCGGCACCCCGGAGCTGACGCTGACGTATTCCGGAACCGGCTCCAGCCGCCACGTCTACGCCCAGCTGGTCGACAACACCACCGGGCTGGTGGTCGGCAGCTTCGCCACCCCGATCCCGGTGACGCTGGACGGCAACACGCACACGGTCACCGTCCCGCTCGAACCGCTCGCGCACACGCTGCGTCCAGGGGAGACGATCACCCTGCAGCTGGTCGCGTCGGCGGGCCTCTACGAACGCATCCTGCCGTCGCTGGGTCTGTTGGAGGTATCGGAAATGCAGCTGAGTTTGCCGACCGCCGAGGCGGTCACGCTGTCGGTGTCACCGCAATCGACGACGGCGGCGTAGGACGGGGTCGCTCGAAGCAGTTTGTCCCCGCGCGCTTACCTCGGCCAGTCCTTGCCGAACCAGCGTCGGATCCGGTCGGACCCGAACCGTGACTTGTCAGCGGCCAGCGCGGTACTGGGGCCCGCCATGGTGCCGTGCGGTGTCACGCCTGGCTGGAAGGCCACCTCGACGGTCGCCACCTGGCCATCGCCGAATTCGAGATAACAGATGCCCTCGCCCCCGTAGGCCGGCGCTTCGCCGCCCTGAGACTTGGCGATCAGCGCTTGCGCGACGATTGCCGCCTGCCCCTCGGCGAACACCCCGGCTTTGGGTGTGCCGACGCTGGTGACGTCGCCGATCGCATAGACGTTCGGGTATTGCGTCTCGAGCGTGTAGGGGTCGACCGGGATCCACCCGTCCACGCACATCCCGGCGTCCTCGACGACGGTCGGCGCCCGGTGCGTCGGTACCGCCAAGAACAGGTCATAACCGAGTTCGTCGCCGTCGGCGAGGGTGGCCACGTTGCGCGCCGGGTCAAGCTGGGCCACGATCCGGTTCGGGTAGAAGCGGATTCCGCGTTGCTCGAACGCGTCCAGCAAGCGGGCAGAAGCATCCGGAGAGGGCGGGATGGGCGCCGGAAGCGGCATCACGAGCGCGATCTCGGACTTCTCCCGCAGTCCGCGAGTGCTCAGGTAGTCGTGCATCAGCAGCGCGGTCTCGCTGGGGGCAGGTGGACACTTGAACGGCGTCGACGTCACGCCGACCACGACGCGACCGCCCTGGAACTGTTCGAGGACTTCGCGAATCGCGAAGGCGCCTTGTTCGGTGTAAAACTCATAGCCTCCGCCCTCGGCGAGGCCGGGGGTGGCCTCCGGATGCAGGTTCGCGCCGAGTGCGACGACCATGACGTCACCTTCGAACTGACCGGCGTCGGTCTGCACCCGCCGGTTCACCGGATCGATGGATTCGATGGCGGCCTGCACGAAACGGACACCGGGTTTGACGCAGTCTCTGTACTGGTGCACGACGGAATCGGCGGTGGTCGTACCGAACATCACGTCGAGCTTCGAGAAGCCGAATACGAAACCGGCTGTCTTGTCTATCAGCACCACGTCGGCCTGGTCGCCCAACGCCTCAGACAGTCGCGCCGTCAACTCCAGCCCGCCGAAACCCGCGCCCAGCACCAACACCCGCATCTCTCGTCACCTCCGTTTCGCCGCGCCGCAAACAGTGCGTCACCCTACTCGCGCTCGTCGGCTCGCAAAAGGCATCAGAAGTCATCAACTGCAACAAGTTTTCCCACGGTCTTTTGCGCGCAGGTCGTTGAAGGTATCGTGTCGTCCGCAAACTTGCCCGCGACCCGAATACCATTGGAGTTCGTGAAGATGCTGACCATCGGCGACACCGCACCGGACCTCACCGCGCAAACCACCGAAGGGCCCATCAACTTCCACGAATGGCTTCCACGAATGGATTGGGGACAGCTGGGCGGTGCTGTTCTCGCACCCCCGCGACCTCACCCCGGTGTGCACCACCGAACTCGGTTACATGGCGCGGATCAAACGCGAGTTCGACCAGCGCAACGTGAAGATCATCGGGTTGTCGGTTGACCCTGTGGAAAACCACACCGAGTGGGCCGACGACATCGCCGAAACGCAAGGCGTCGCGCCCAACTATCCGATGATCGCCGACACCGACTTCGCGGTGTCGAAGGCCTACGGGATGCTGCCGGCCGACACCGTCGGGGATCCCTGTGCACGTACCCCCGCCGACAACGCCACGCTGCGCAACGTGTTCGTCATCGGACCGGACAAGAAGATCAAGCTGGTGCTGATCTATCCCATGACCACTGGACGTAACTTCGACGAGGTGTTGCGTGTCATCGACTCGCTGCAGTTGACCGCCACCCACCAGGTGGCCACACCCGCACAGTGGAACCAGGGCGACGACGTCATCATCGCCGGTTCGGTCTCCGACGAGCAAGCCCGCGAGATCTATCCCGACGGCTGGAAGGCACCGCGTCCGTACCTGCGGATCGTCCCGAGTCCCTGAGCGCCACAGCCCAGCCGGTGATGATTGAGTGAAATCCGTTGGGAAAAGTTACTTTCGGTCTCAGATCAGCCGGCGACTGGCAATACCGATGGCTCGGCGTCCGTGCTGGGGATTGTCGGCGCTGGCTGGAGGAACCCTGGCGTCGGGTGAACAGCCGAAGGTAGCAGCGGCAGTACAGCGACAGCACGAAATCCACTTTGTCCGTGATGATTCGGCTGACGGTGCGGCGGCGAGTACTGGAACCCCCACCGCGCCGGGGCGTTGAACCCGCACGTTCAAGGTGGCGTCCATGACCCGCTCGGTTCCCGCCGCCCCTTCTTGTCGGCCCTGGCCGAGGCGCCGCAGTCAGGCCCCAAGGGGCCGGCCGTCTCCGCGGTCCGGCCGGGAGGACGTACACGGGCAGCCGGGCAGCGTGGAAGTCGATGTCGCGACACTTCGGGGCCCGCTGCAGGAGGCCGGTCACCCGCCGCGAACGCCGCCACCCGATCGGCCGTGGCCGGCCACCGCTCGGTCCATGGCGAAGACGGTCTTCCTGACCCGACCGAGTCTTGTCGCCGAAGTCGACCCCCGCGGCCCCGGGGGCCAAGGTCGACGGCACAAGACGGCACGAAAGAAAACCCGCCCTGCGGGGCGGGCCAACTGGAGCGGGCGACGGGAATCGAACCCGCGTCGCTAGTTTGGAAGACTAGGGCTCTACCATTGAGCTACGCCCGCGTGTGCAGCAGCACCAGCAGACTGTACCGGCGCCGCCCGAAACAAATCCAATTGAAGGCATCGCTTGATCAGCCCGTAGTATTCCGCGTGGTCGCTCGGTGTTTTCCGGGTGGCCCAACAGCGCGGGGTGTAGCGCAGCTTGGTAGCGCATCCGCTTTGGGAGCGGAAGGCCGCAGGTTCAAATCCTGTCACCCCGACTGCACCCCCGCACGACCCACCAGACCGGACCACAAGGAGCAGGAACGTGAAGAGCACCGTCGAGAAGTTGAGCCCGACGCGGGTTCGCATCAACGTGGAGGTGCCCTTCACCGAACTCGAGCCGGAATTCGACCGCGCGTTCAAGCAGCTGGCCAAGCAGGTGCGGCTGCCCGGCTTCCGCCCCGGCAAGGCACCACGCAAACTGCTCGAGGCGCGTTTCGGCCGCGAGGCGATGCTGGACCAGGTCGTCAACGAGGCGGTGCCCGGCCGGTACTCCGAAGCGGTCACGACCTCGGATGTGAAGCCACTGGGACAGCCCGAGATCGAGATCACCAAGAAGGAGTACGGCGAGGACCTGCAGTTCACCGCCGTCGTCGACATCCGGCCCGACATCGAACTGCCCGATCTGGAGAACCTGAAGATCGTCGTCGACCCGATCGAGGTGACCGACGACGAGGTCGACGCCGAACTGCAGTCGCTGCGGGCGCGCTTCGGCACGCTCAAGGGCGTCGACCGGCCCGCCGAGAACGGCGACTTCGTCTCGATCGACCTGTCGGCCACCGTCGACGGCAAGGAACTGCCCGAGGCCGCCGCCGAGGGACTGTCGCACGAGATCGGCTCGGGTCAGCTGATCGAGGGCCTCGATGAGGCGATCATCGGCCTCAAGGAGGGCGAGACCAAGGTCTTCACGACCAAGCTGGTCGCGGGTGACCACGCCGGTCAGGAGGCCGAGGTCACCGTCACCGTCAAGTCGGTGAAGGAACGGGAGCTGCCCGAGCCAGACGACGAGTTCGCCCAGCTGGCAAGCGAATTCGACACCATGGACGAGTTGCGCGAGAGCCTCGTCGAACAGGTCCGTCGCGTCAAGCGCGTGCAGCAGGCCGAGCAGATCCGCGACAAGGCGCTGGAGACGCTGCTCGAGCAGGTGGAGGTGCCGGTTCCGGAGAACGTGGTGCAGGCGCAGGTCGACGAGACGTTGCACAGCGCGATCCACAGCCTCGATCACGACGAGGCCCGGTTCGCCGAGATGCTCGAAGCCCAGGGCAGCAGCCGCGAGAAGTTCGACGCCGACAACCGCAGCAACGCCGAGAAGGCGGTCAAGACCCAGCTGCTGGTGGACGCGATCGCCGACACGCTCGGCATCGAGGTCAGCCAGAGCGACCTGACCGAGCGGCTGGTGCTGATGTCACAGCATTACGGCATGGAACCGCAGCAACTGCTGCAGATGCTGCAGCAGAACAACCAGCTGCCCGCGATGTTCGCCGACGTGCGACGCGGCCTGGCCGTGGCCGCGGTGGTCGAGGGCGCCACGGTGACCGACACCGAGGGCACCGAGATCGACACCTCCGAGTTCTTCGGCCGGCCGGCTGCCGAGACCGACGAGGCCGGGGAGACCCCCGAGACCGCGGAAGCGTCGGAGGACGACGGCAAGGCCGAGTCAGCCGCCGACGAAGCCGCAGCTGACGAAGAATCTGCCGACGCCAAGTGACGCTGTGAGCGAACGGGCGCCGTGTGGGGAGTGCACGACCGCGCCCGTTGGTTAGTGTCGATGTCAACCCAGACTTCAAGAAAGCAGGTACCCAGTCGTGACTGACATGCGTGGCGCCGGCCAGGGGCTCAACCTCGTCGACTCGGTGTACGAGCGCTTGCTCGCCGAGCGAATCATCTTTTTGGGCTCTCAGGTCGACGACGACATCGCCAACCGGTTGTGCGCGCAGATTCTTCTGCTGGCCGCCGAGGATCCCACCAAGGACATCCACCTCTACATCAACTCGCCGGGCGGTTCGATCAGCGCCGGCATGGCGATCTACGACACCATGGTGCTGGCGCCGTGCGACATCGCCACCTACGCCATGGGCATGGCCGCGTCGATGGGTCAGTTCCTGCTCGCCGCGGGCACCAAGGGCAAGCGCTACGCCCTTCCTCATGCGCGCATCCTCATGCACCAACCGCTCGGCGGGGTCACCGGCAGCGCGGCCGACATCGCGATCCAGGCCGAGCAGTTCACCGTCATCAAGAAGGAAATGTTCCGGCTCAATGCCGAATTCACGGGACAGACGGTGGAACGCATCGAGGCCGACTCCGATCGCGACCGCTGGTTCACCGCGCAGGAAGCGCTCGAATACGGATTTGTCGACCACATCATCACCAATGCCAGCGTCAACGGCGCCGGACCAGGAGCAGGACTAGACAAATGAGCCGAGATATTCAGCCTTCAGCGCGTTACATCCTGCCGTCGTTCATCGAGCACTCGAGCTTCGGCGTCAAGGAGTCCAACCCGTACAACAAGCTCTTCGAGGAGCGCATCATC
This sequence comes from Mycolicibacterium sp. XJ1819, assembly GCF_053483675.1. NCBI lineage: Bacteria > Bacillati > Actinomycetota > Actinomycetes > Mycobacteriales > Mycobacteriaceae > Mycobacterium > Mycolicibacterium sp. XJ1819. The sequence goes on from NZ_JBEFST010000019.1 coordinate 107,589, forward strand.
TTCCTCGGGGTTCAGGTCGACGACGCGTCGGCCAACGACATCATGGCCCAGTTGCTGGTGCTCGAATCGTTGGATCCGGACCGCGACATCACCATGTACATCAACTCTCCGGGTGGCTCGTTCACGTCGCTGATGGCGATCTACGACACCATGCAGTACGTGCGCGCCGACATCCAGACGGTCTGCCTCGGGCAGGCGGCGTCGGCGGCGGCGGTGCTGCTGGCCGCGGGCACCAAGGGCAAGCGCATGGCGCTGCCGAACGCTCGCGTGCTCATCCACCAGCCCGCGCTGGCCGGTGTCATCCAGGGCCAGTTCTCCGACCTGGAGATCCAGGCCAAGGAGGTCGAGCGGATGCGCACCCTGATGGAGCACACGCTGGCCAGCCACACCGGCAAGGACGCCGAGACCATCCGGCGCGACACCGACCGCGACAAGATCCTCACGGCCGAGGAGGCCAAGGAGTACGGGATCATCGACACGGTGCTCGAATATCGCAAGCTCTCGGCCCAAACGGCCTAGCCGAACCGCTCGTGCCGATGGCCGGTGATCCACGCGATGACCGGCCGTCGAGCACCGTTTCACGCCGCGACAAGCCGGCGAATTTCGCGGGCGCCCAGCCGCGCGCAGGACTGTATGGTGGGGCGCAGCGACCCATCTGCGCATCCTTTCGGTCCGGTAACGGCGGCGACACGCCAAAGACACGGAGGCGCGTTCGGACGGGCTCGCGGGGTGACAGACGATATGTTCTGGCAGACACGTAAATACCAATCACGCGATTCGGCTTTATCGGTCGCACCGCGCGGGAACAAACGGGTAGCGTCGGGTAAACCCCCGAGGTGACCGAGTAAATGAATCAACACCGACTTCGAGGAAAGTAGGGCCCCACCACCATGGCGCGCATTGGAGACGGCGGTGACCTGCTGAAGTGCTCGTTCTGCGGGAAGAGTCAGAAGCAGGTCAAGAAGCTGATCGCGGGCCCAGGCGTCTACATCTGCGACGAGTGCATCGATCTGTGCAACGAGATCATCGAAGAGGAACTCGCCGACGCCGATGACGTCAAGCTCGACGAGCTGCCCAAGCCGGCCGAGATCCGCGACTTCCTCGAGAGCTACGTCATCGGTCAGGACACCGCCAAGCGCACGCTTGCGGTCGCGGTCTACAACCACTACAAGCGCATCCAGGCCGGCGAGAAGAGCCGCGACTCGCGTTCGGAGCCGGTGGAGTTGGCCAAGTCCAACATCCTCATGCTCGGCCCGACCGGCTGCGGTAAGACCTACCTCGCGCAGACCCTCGCGAAGATGCTCAACGTGCCCTTCGCGATCGCCGACGCGACGGCGTTGACCGAGGCCGGCTACGTCGGCGAGGATGTCGAGAACATCCTGCTCAAGCTCATCCAGGCCGCCGACTACGACGTCAAGCGCGCCGAGACCGGCATCATCTACATCGACGAGGTCGACAAGATCGCCCGCAAGAGCGAGAACCCGTCGATCACCCGTGACGTGTCCGGTGAAGGCGTGCAGCAGGCGCTGCTGAAGATCCTCGAAGGTACGCAGGCATCGGTGCCCCCGCAGGGCGGGCGCAAGCACCCGCACCAGGAATTTATCCAGATCGACACCACCAACGTGCTGTTCATCGTGGCCGGTGCGTTCGCCGGGCTGGAGAAGATCGTCTCCGATCGGATCGGTAAGCGCGGGCTGGGCTTCGGCGCCGAGGTGCACTCCAAGGCCGAGATCGACACCCAGGACCACTTCGCCGAAGTGATGCCCGAAGACCTGATCAAGTTCGGGCTGATCCCGGAGTTCATCGGCCGCCTTCCCGTGGTGGCGTCGGTGACCAACCTGGACAAGGATTCACTGGTCAAAATCCTGTCCGAGCCCAAGAACGCGTTGGTCAAGCAGTACACCCGGCTGTTCGACATGGACGGTGTGGAACTGGAGTTCACCGACGACGCCCTCGACGCCATCGCCGATCAGGCCATCCACCGCGGCACCGGCGCCCGTGGCCTGCGCGCGATCATGGAGGAAGTCCTGCTGCCGGTGATGTATGACATCCCCAGCCGCGACGACGTCGCCAAGGTCGTCGTCACCAAGGAGACGGTGCAGGACAACGTGTTGCCGACGATCGTGCCGCGCAAGCCGTCGCGCACCGAGCGTCGCGACAAGAGCGCCTAGTACCGGCTAGCGCCTGACCCGGTCGGGACGCGTGTAGACGTTCATCGACTCGCCGCGCAAGAACGCCACCAGCGTCAGGCCCGACTGGCTGGCCAAATCCACCGCCAGCGACGACGGCGCGGACACCGCGGCGAGCACCGGAATGCCCGCCATCACCGCCTTCTGCGTGAGTTCGAAGGACACGCGCCCGCTGACCAGTAGCACGGTGGCGGTCAGCGGGATCCGGTTCTGTTCGAGCGCCCAGCCGATCACCTTGTCGACGGCGTTGTGGCGGCCGATGTCCTCACGCACGGCCAGCTGTGTGCCGTCGACGTCGAAGAGCGCTGCGGCGTGCAGACCGCCGGTGGCGGCGAACACCTTCTGCGCGTCGCGCAACCGGGCGGGCAGGCTCGAGAGGGTGTCCGCGGCGACCACCGACGGGTCATCGCCCGGGCAGTGACGGCTGATCAGTTGCACGGCGTCCAGGGACGCCTTACCGCACACCCCGCATGACGAGGTGGTGTAGAAGTTGCGGGTGACGTCGAGGTCGGGCATCGCGACATCCGTGGCCAACGTCACGTCGAGCACGTTGTAGGTGTTCAGGTTCTCGGGGCCGGCGCCTTTGCAGTAGCGCACCGTGAGCACATCCTCGCGACGGCCGACAACCCCCTCGGTGAGCAGAAAACCTTGAGCCAGTTCGATATCTGAGCCGGGCGTGCGCATGGTGACGGTGATCGGGTTGCCGTTGACCCGGATCTCCAGCGGTTCCTCCACCACCAGGGTTTCGGGGCGCGCGACCGCGTCGTCGGCGGTGACGTGCTGGGCCCGTCGTCGGGCTGTGACCCGCCCCACTAGACGACGACCTGACCGCAGAATCCGCACGTCGCGCACCGCATGGTCCTCAGCCTAGGCGGCCGCGCAGCGCGAGCCGACTCGTCGTCACCGCGCGAACACGGCACAATTGGGTCGTGCACAGTGAAACCAGATCGAAGGCAACCACGCCGGCCTGGCGTGACCCGCTTTCAGCCGGCTTCCGGGCGCACCGCCACCTGCTGCTACTGCGGTTGCGCTGGCACGAGCGGCGGGCGTCGGCGGTGGCCGACCGCTCAGCCTGAGGTGCTAGCAGCGGGGTTACCGCGGAGTAATCAAATCCTTAGAAATGGTTGTCTCGTCGAGGTGACGAATGACACAGTTTTGTCTCATCACGACCGTCGCCACGCGGATTGAGCAGTGCGTTCAAGGTGAGGTAACCCATGCGGTATCCGCGGGTCGGGTCAAGGGCTACCTAAGAGAAGTGCAATAATCGGTACTAGCAGTGACATAAAAAATCCAACGGAGGTTCGCCGACAGCGCGTCGTTCGACTGCGGCTCGGTAGACATCCATCGGTACGGCCGAAATTCGACGGAAGGCAGGCGAGTGCGGGCGAACGGCAACGGCGCCACTCCAGGCGACGAGGTAGGTGGCGGCTCCGCAGGACCCACACGGGAACGACAGAAGCTGGAGAAAGTTGTCATCCGCTTCGCCGGAGACTCCGGCGACGGTATGCAGCTCACCGGCGACAGGTTCACCTCCGAGGCCGCGCTGTTCGGCAATGACCTTGCCACACAACCGAACTACCCTGCCGAGATCCGTGCGCCGCAGGGCACGCTGCCCGGTGTGTCGTCGTTTCAGATTCAGATCGCGGACTACGACATCCTGACCGCCGGTGACCGGCCCGACGTGTTGGTCGCGATGAACCCGGCGGCGCTGAAGGCCAACGTTTCGGACCTGCCGCGCGGCGGGCTGATCATCGCCAACTCCGACGAGTTCACCAAGCGCAACCTGTCCAAGGTCGGCTACGAGTCCAATCCGCTGGAGTCCGAGGAACTCTCCGACTACGTGGTGCAGGCCGTGCCGATGACGTCGCTGACGCTGGGCGCGGTCGAGTCGATCGGCGCGTCCAAGAAGGATGGCCAGCGCGCCAAGAACATGTTCGCGCTGGGACTGCTGTCGTGGATGTACGGCCGCGAACTGCGGCACAGCGAGGGCTTCATCCGGGAGAAGTTCGCCGCCAAGCCCGATATCGCCGAGGTCAACGTGCTCGCGCTCAAGGCCGGCTGGAACTACGGCGAGACCACCGAGGCCTTCGCCAGCACCTACGAGGTGGCGCCGGCCAAACTGGCCCCCGGTGAATACCGGCAGATCTCGGGTAACACCGCGCTGGCCTACGGGCTGGTCACCGCCGGGCACCTGAGCAATCTGCAGTTGGTCCTGGGCACCTACCCGATCACCCCGGCCTCCGACATCCTCCACGAGCTGTCGAAGCACAAGAACTTCAACATCATGACCTTCCAGGCCGAAGACGAGATCGCCGGAATCGGCGCGGCCATCGGCGCGTCCTACGGCGGTGCGCTCGGTGTCACCAGCACCTCAGGGCCAGGCATCTCGCTGAAGTCCGAGGCTCTCGGGCTGGCGGTGATGACGGAGCTGCCCCTGATCGTCATCGACGTCCAGCGTGGCGGCCCGTCGACCGGCCTGCCGACCAAGACCGAACAGGCCGACCTGCTGCAGGTGCTCTACGGGCGCAACGGTGAGTCGCCGGTGGCAGTGCTGGCCCCGCGCTCGCCGTCGGACTGCTTCGAGGTGGCCCTGGAGGCTGCGCGCATCGCGGTGACCTACCACACCCCGGTCGTCATCCTCTCCGACGGCGCGATCGCCAACGGCTCTGAGCCGTGGCGTATTCCGGAAGTCGCCAGCTATGCGCCGATCGAGCACAAGCTCGCGAAATCCGGTGAACCGTTCCAGCCCTACGCACGCGACCCCGAAACCCTGGCGCGCCAGTTCGCCGTCCCGGGCACGCCCGGCCTCGAACACCGCATCGGCGGACTCGAGGCGGCCAACGGGTCGGGCAACATCTCCTATGAGCCCAAGAACCACGACCTGATGGTGCGGCTGCGGCAGGCCAAGATCGACGGCATCACGGTGCCCGACCTCGAGGTCGACGACCCCACCGGCGACGCCGAACTGCTGATGCTGGGCTGGGGTAGCAGTTACGGACCCATCGGTGAGGCGTGCCGGCGCGCGCGCAAGCGGGGCGTCAAGGTGGCCCAGGCGCATCTGCGCAACCTCAGCCCGCTGCCGGGCAACCTCGGCGAGGTACTGCGGCGCTACCCCAAGGTGGTGCTGCCGGAGATGAACCTCGGCCAGCTGGCGCTGCTGCTGCGCGGCAAGTACCTGGTCGACGTCCAGTCCGTCACCAAGGTGGAGGGCATGGCGTATCTGGCCGACGAGGTCGAGGGCATCATCGACGCCGCCCTCGAGGGAACGTTGAGCGAGAAGGAAACGGACAAGGCCAGATTCGCTCGGCTGGCGGCGGCCACCATCGAGGCTGAAGACACTGACGCGAGCGGCGTGGGAGCAATGGCATGACAGATCTGATCGGAGTCGACCTCGGCCTGGCGGGCACCAGTGGCGTACCGACCACTGACCAACCCCAGAAGGGCAAGGATTTCACCAGCGACCAGGAGGTCCGCTGGTGCCCCGGCTGCGGTGACTACGTCATCCTCAACACCATCCGCAACTTCCTGCCGGAGTTGGGCCTGCGGCGCGAAAACATCGCGTTCGTCAGCGGCATCGGCTGCTCGAGCCGCTTCCCGTACTACCTGGAGACCTACGGATTCCATTCGATCCACGGTCGCGCCCCGACGATCGCCACCGGCCTGGCGCTGGCCCGTGAGGACCTGTCGGTGTGGGTGGTCACCGGCGACGGTGACGCACTCTCGATCGGCGGCAACCACCTGATCCATGCGCTGCGCCGCAACGTCAACCTCACGATCCTGCTGTTCAACAACCGGATCTACGGGCTCACCAAGGGGCAGTACTCGCCGACCTCGGAGGTCGGCAAGGTCACGAAGTCTACGCCGATGGGTTCGCTGGACTATCCGTTCAACCCGGTGTCGCTGGCACTGGGTGCCGACGCGACGTTCGTCGGCCGTGCGCTGGACTCCGACCGGGCCGGGCTGACAGAGGTGCTGCGGGCAGCCGCCGCGCACCGCGGCGCCGCGCTGGTGGAGATCCTGCAGGACTGCCCGATCTTCAACGACGGTTCCTTCGACGCGCTGCGCAAGGAGGGCGCCGAGGAGCGCTTGATCACGCTGCGCCACGGTGAGCCGATCACCTTCGGCGCCGACGGCGAATACTGCGTGGTGCGGTCCGGCTTCAGCCTCGAGGTGGCCAAGACCGCCGACGTGGCTGCCGAGGAGATCGTCGTGCACGATGCCCAACTGCAGGACCCGGGATACGCGTTCTCGCTGTCGCGGCTGTCCGAGCAGAATCTCGAACACATGGTCATGGGTATCTTCCGACAGGTCAGCAAGCCGACCTACGACGACGCGGCCCGCAACCAGCTGGCGGCCACCCGGCAGGCCAAGGCCCACGACGCGGCGGCGCTGCAGTCGCTACTGCGCGGCAAAGACACCTGGACCGTCGACTAGTCTCACTGACGTGACGACCCCCGTGCCCCTCGCTGGAATCGTTTTGGCCGGCGGGGCATCCCGTCGGATGGGCCGCGACAAGGCCACCGTGATGTTCGAGGGGCAGACCCTCGTCGAGCGCACCGTGACCGCCGTCGGCGCCCGCTGCGCTCCCGTCTACGTCGTGGCCGCGCCGGGCCAGCCCCTCCCGGCCCTGAACGCCGAGGTTCTGCGGGACGAGATCCGCGGTGTCGGCCCGCTGTTGGCGACCGGTCGCGGGCTGCGCGCGGCGGCCGAGGCCGGTCTCGAGCTCGCGTTCGTGTGCGCCGTCGACATGCCGTTCCTGTCGGCCGACCTGATCGACGAGCTGGTGGGGCCGGCGGTGCGGTTGGGGGCGGACGTGGTGTTGCCGTGGGACGGCCGCGCGCACTATCTGGCCGGGATCTACCGGACCAGCCTGCACACCCGGATCACCGAGTTGGTGGCGGCCGGGGAGCGCAGCATGCGGGCGCTGGTCCACACCGTGGACACCCAACGGATCGTCATGCCCGAGCAGCGTGCACTGACCAACATCAACACCGCGGCCGACCTGGCCGCCGCCACCACCCCGCAGCTAGCCAGCAAATTAGCAATCGCATAATTGTCAATTTATGTTTGAGCGGCCCGAATTATTGGCCCGCTATTTCTTCGTTAATTTATCGTTATATGACGAGGTCGGCGTGCGGGATATTCGACCGATGGCGGGCTCCGGCCTAGCGCGCTAGGTGTGAAACCGCCTGACTCCCTTAGAGTTTCGGGCGCCAACCCGCTGAATTCCATGCCATTTGGTCGCGAATTCGACTGTCATTTCGGCGCTTCGGGTCAACTCCGGCGGTGCATTTCGCGTCCGAGACGCCGCCGCAGGCTGCGCTGACGGATGGTGCCAGGCGGCGAGGCGTGCCGCCGGCCGATCGCGACGTGGTACGCATCCGGTTCGTCAGCTGTAAAAACCTGGTATGCAACGCAACTGAGCGGACCCCGCGGGTAGGACCCTGGTCGGACGTGTGCGCTCATCGCGGCCTACCCGCAGTCGGCGAGATAGTGTAGTCGAGTGTTGCAACATGTTTGATGAATGAACCACCGACGCCACAGTCAGCGAACCCATTTGCCAGTTCACCCGGTCATCGGCAGGCTGAACGGCGGTTTTCCCCGCGCCGTTGGTGTTTCGCGGGCCGCTCAGGGGTATCCAGCGCTCGAGAATGGCGATCTATTCCGTGCCCCGGGTCACAAATTACCCGTGAGATAGCTCACGGGGACACGCCGGATCTCCCGTTTCCACGACGACGTCAAAGCGGCGAATGACCAGCATGAACACCGGCCATGCCCGGTCGTGATCTGTCCGTGATCTAACCGCGACACGTCCGACACCCGACATGACTTTCCCGGAATTGGTTTGTACGGTCCGAAACGGCTCGATCAGAGCAAATAATTTCAAAACCACGAACCTGCGCGTGAGTGGGAGCTGTTCGAGGGGAAACCGACCTCGGCGGCCGTCGGCCCGAATGTCGGCGAGGCACGTTCTTGCCTTCCGCTGTCGCACCTGACCGAGACGGTGCGGCCCCATCCCTTCGCCTGTGTCACAGGCCGCTGCGCCCGTGCCTCCGCACGGGTGTTCTTGGTGCGCGCTCGTCCGAAAGGATCGAAGTTGAAGAACATCCGCAAGACGTTTGGCCTGGCCACCTTCGCTGGGGCGCTCGCATTGGCCCCGATGGCGATCGCGACGGGGACAGCCAATGCGGAAAGCGTGAACTGGGACGCCGTCGCGGCCTGCGAGTCCGGTGGCAACTGGTCGATTAACACAGGTAACGGCTACTACGGCGGCCTGCAGTTCAGCCTTGGCACCTGGCGGTCCAACGGCGGTTCGGGTATGCCGCACCAGGCGAGCAAGTCCGAGCAGATCCGCGTTGCGGAGAACGTGCTGCAGTCGCAGGGCATCGGCGCATGGCCGAGCTGCGGCGGCCGCGGCTGACCTCGGGGCAGCCCGCATAGACAAGCGATGACGGTGCCGGACGCCATGTCCGGCACCGTCACTGCTTTCTCAGAGGACTCTTACACCAGATAAGTAACGAATAAAACTTCCACACCTTCAGTAACAGGTGATGTTCATCACCCGACACACCGGATAGCCGCATCGCGGGAGCACCGCTCCTCACGTGCGGGCCTTGTGTCAAACGGTCGGGGAAGGACCGCAGTGATGAACATTCGTAAGGCTGTCACCAAGGGCCTGTGGGCCGCCGCCATCTCCGGAGCGCTCGCCGTGGTGCCGATGGCTCTTTCGGAGTCCTCGTTGGCCACCGCGCAGGCCGACTCGGTCAACTGGGACGCGATCGCCCAGTGCGAGTCAGGTGGCAACTGGGCGATCAACTCCGGCAACGGCCACTACGGCGGGCTGCAGTTCAAGCAGGCGACCTGGGCGGCCAACGGTGGGGTGGGCAATCCCGCGCATGCCCCGCGCGCCGAGCAGATCCGGGTGGCCGAGAACGTCCTGCGCACCCAGGGCCTCAAGGCATGGCCGAAGTGCGGTGCGCAGGCCGCGTCCCCGGCGGTGTGGCGCAACCCCGCCGCGTCCGCGACGCCGACGGCCCCGGCCACGGCCACCGGCTGCGCGGCGATGCCGACGCGCGGGCTGCTCGGCTTCATCAACCCGCGGCAGATGTGCTCGGCCCTGCTCAATCCGCTGGGCGCGCTGGCGACACCACGCTGAACTCGTTGACCTGCGGAGTCCTCACGCCGGTTGCAGGTCTTTTTCGCTCGGCGGCACGAACGCCGAGCGGGCCGCGATCGTGGCCAGATGCCGGGTCACCAACGCCTCGGGCGCCAGCACCGTCGCGCGGCTCGCCGCGGCGCTGAGCAACGGCGGCAGGTTGACGATCCGGCCGACCAACGCCGACTCGCGCACCACTGCCCGTACTCTGCGTCGGCGAAACCGGGCGAACCCGGCGAACGCCGACGCGAGGTCGTTGGCTCCGGCGACGAAGCGCGCGAGGATCGCGGCGTCTTCGAGACCCTGGCAGCCACCCTGGCCGAGGTGCGGGCGCATCGGGTGGGCGGCGTCGCCGACGATGACGATCGGCCCCCGGGCCCAGTGCCGGGCCTGATCGCGGTCGAACATGTCGTTGCGCAACACCGCGTCGGGGTCGGTGGAGGCCAGCACCTCGGGGATCGGGTCGGCCCAGTCGGCGAACTTCTCGGCGAGGTAGGTCAGTTCGCCCTGCGGTGAGACGCCGCCCTGGGCGGTGCGTTCGGTGGCGAACCAATAGGTGCGGTCGGCGCCGAGCGGGACATGGCCGAACTCCACGGCGGGCCCGAGGACCTCGCCGGCGACGTCGGGGTCGACGGCGAAGTCGGCCACTCCGCGCCGGGCGGTGTAGCCGACGTAGTGATGGGCCAGCGCACCGTTGAGATGGCGGGCCACCACCGAGCCGGTGCCGTCGGCGCCGATGACGGCGTCCGCCTCGATCGTGGCGCCGTCGGCCATCGTGACCCGAACGCCGCCGGGCGTGGCCTGCACGGCACTGGCGCTGCGGCCGTACTGAAGGGTGCCGTCGGCCAGCGCACCGGCGAGAACCGTGGCCAACGCATTGCGGTGGATCACCACCAACGGTTCCCCCAGCGCCTTGATCAACCGTTGCGGCGAGGGTCTGCGCAACCAGCGGCCGTCCCGCCAACGCAACGCGCCCGCGGTGACGCGGCCGCCGGCGTCGCGCACGGCGTCGCCCACCCCGATGTCGTCGAGGGCGGCCAGGGCGTTGGGCCAGATGCTGATGCCCGCGCCCGACGACGTGTCGGTGCGCTCCTCGATCACGGCGACGTCGTGGCCGTGTCGCTGCAGGGCGATGGCGCTCGCCAGCCCGGCCACGCCCGCGCCGATCACCAGGAATTTCGGCATCCGTCGAACGTAGCGCCTCGCCTTCGGCGCGGGGGTCGGGTCGCGGGACGAGGCCGGCGGGCGCCGCTGTGCTACGAACGGGGCATGCCCGACTCCACGCCGTTCCACGACCTCGACGACTACCTCGCGCTGCCTCGCATCTCCGGGCTGGCGGTGGCGCCCGACGGGTCCCGGGTGGTGACCACGGTGGCCGAGCTCAACGACAAACGCACCGAATACGTCAACGCGATCTGGGAGCTCGACCCGGCGGGCAGACAGCCGGCGCGGCGGTTGACGCGCGGCGCCAAGGGCGAGTCCGCACCGAGTTTCACCGCCGGTGGTGACCTGTTGTTCGTCGCCGCGCGGCCCCGCGCCGACGACGACGAACCGCCCGCGGCGCTGTGGCGGCTGCCCGTGGCGGGTGGCGAGGCTTTCGAGGTGCTGTCGCTGCCCGGCGGCGTCGAAGCCGTACGCACCGCGCGGCAGGTCGACCGGGTTGCGGTGCGCGCTCCGATGCTGCCGTCGGCGCGCAGCATCGACGACGACCGTCGGCTGCGCGAACTGCGTAAGGACGGCAAGATCACCGCGATCCTGCACACCGGGTATCCGGTCCGGCACTGGGACGAGGACCTCGGCCCCGCCCAGCCTCACCTGCTGAACCTGGACTTGACCGACAACCAGACCCGCGACCTCACCGAGACACCGGCAAACGCGTTGCGCGGCACGGACTTCGACATCAGCGGGGACGGCACGTTTGTGGTGACCGGTTGGCAGGTGCCCGCCGCGGCGGGGTCGCGACGCTCGGTGCTGGCCCGGATCGACACCGACACCGGTGAACGGACCGTGATCGCCGACGACCCCGAGGCCGACCTGTGGCATCCGGTGATCGCACCCGACGGATCGGCGGTGGCCTACCTGCGCGAAGCGTATTCGACACCCGAACGGGCGCCGCGAATCACCCTGTGCTGCTTACGGTTCAACGGCGAACACACCACCGTGGCGGCCGGCTGGGATCGCTGGCCGTCGACGGTGACGTGGACGGATGACGGTACGGCGTTGATCGTGTCCGCCGACCAGGACGGCCGCGCACCGATATTCCGGGTGGACCTGGCCGACGAGACCGTCACCCAGTTGACGTTCGACGACTACGCCTACACCGACATCACCGCGGTGCCCGGCGATATGGTCTACGCGCTGCGCAGTTCCTACGCCGTGGCGCCCCATCCCGTGCGCATCGATCCGGACGGCGCGGTGACGGAGTTGCCGTGCGTCGGGCAGCCGAGACTGCCCGGCACGGTGACCGAGATCGAGGCCACCGGCGCCGACGGGACCCGGGTGCGGTCCTGGCTGGTGCTACCCGACGGTGACGACGCGGCGCCCCTGCTGCTGTGGGTGCACGGCGGCCCGCTGGGCAGTTGGAACTGCTGGCACTGGCGGTGGAACCCGTGGCTGTTGGCCGCCCGTGGCTATGCGGTCCTGCTTCCGGATCCGGCGTTGTCCACCGGCTATGGGCAGGACTTCATCCAGCGCGGGTGGGGCGCGTGGGGTCGCGCACCGTACGAGGATCTGATGGCCGCCACCGACGCGGCGTGCGCGCACCCGCGCGTCGACGCCGACCGGACCGCGGCGATGGGTGGTTCGTTCGGCGGGTACATGGCCAACTGGATCGCGGGGCACACCGATCGCTTCGATGCGATCGTCACCCATGCCAGCCTGTGGGCGCTGGATCAGTTCGGCGCCACCACGGATTCGGCCTACTACTGGCAGCGCGAGATGACCGCGGAGATGGCCGCGCAGAACTCCCCGCACCGCCACATCCACAAGATCAACACCCCGATGCTGGTCATCCACGGCGACAAGGACTACCGCGTGCCGATCGGTGAGGCGTTGCGGCTGTGGTATCAGCTGCTGAGCGAATCGCGGCTGCCCGCGGCCGACGACGGCACCAGCCCACATCAGTTCCTCTACTACCCGTCGGAGAACCACTGGGTGCGCGGCCCGCAACACGCCAAGATCTGGTACCAGGTGGTGCTCGCTTTCCTGAGCCGTCACGTGCTCGGTGAGGACGTCGAACCGCCGGAAACCCTCGGGTAGCGTCGCGGTCATGCAGCGCGAATTCGACATCGTCCTCTACGGCGCGACCGGCTTCGTCGGAAAACTCACCGCCGAATACCTGGCGTCGGCCGCCGGGGATGCCCGCATCGCGCTGGCCGGGCGGTCACCGGACAAGCTACTGGCGGTGCGGGAGACCTTGGGGGACAAGGCGCAGTCGTGGCCGCTGATCACCGCCGACGCCGACCAGCCGTCCACCCTCAACGCGATGGCCGCCCGCACGCAGGCGGTGGTGACCACCGTGGGTCCGTATGCCCGCTACGGTCTGCCGCTGGTGGCAGCGTGCGCGGCGGCGGGCACCGATTACGCCGACCTGACCGGCGAATCGATGTTCATCCGCGAGAGCATCGACCTCTACCACAAGCAGGCGGCCGACACCGGCGCGCGCATCGTGCATTCGTGCGGATTCGATTCCATCCCTTCAGATCTCACCGTCTTCGCGTTGTACCGTCGCGCACAGCAGGATCAGGAAGGTGAACTCACCGACACCAACCTGGTGGTGCGCTCCTTCGCGGGCGGGGTCTCCGGTGGCACCGCCGCCTCGATGTTGGAGGTGATGCGGGTGGCCTCCCGCGATCCCGAGGCCCGACGGCTGATGAACGATCCCTACACGCTGACCCCGGACCGCGGCGCCGAACCCGACCTCGGCGAACAACCGGACCTGCGGTGGCGGCGCGGTGGGCAGATCGCGCCCGAACTGGACGGATACTGGGTGGGTCCGTTCGTGATGGCAGCCATCAACACCCGAATCGTTCGGCGCAGCAACGCATTACTCGACTACGCCTACGGCCGTCGGGTGGAGTACGGCGAGCAGATGAGCATGGGCAAGTCGCCGCTGGCCCCGGCGGCCGCGGCCCTGGCGGCCGGCGGTAACGCCCTGGCCATGGGACTGGGCAGCCGGTTCTTCGACCGGGTGCCGCACAAGCTCGTCGACCGCATCGCCCCCAAACCCGGCACCGGGCCCAGCGAACAGGTCCGCGAGCGCGGTCACTACACCGTCGAGACCTACACCACCACCACGACCGGCGCGCGCTACCGGGCCACCATGTCTCAGCAGGGCGACCCCGGATACAAGGCCACCGCGGTGTTGCTGGGCGAAAGCGCACTGGCCCTGACGTTCGACCGCGACCGACTCTCGGACCTGCGCGGCGTGCTCACCCCCGCCGCGGCGATGGGTGATGCGTTGCTGGCGCGGTTCCCCGCGGCGGGCGTCTCGCTGGACACCACCCGGCTGGGCTGACCTCACCGCCGGCGAACGCCCGTGCACCAGCAGCGAGTGCACTAGCGTCGTAACGGCATATCCGGCGACGAAGGTGGGCAGGCAGTGGCTGATCTCGACGAGTTGTTCGCACAGATCCCCGTTCAAGACATCGCGAGAAAGGTCGGCGCCGACGAAGCCGAAGTGAATTCCGCCATCCGCACGCTGGTGCCCGCCCTGGTCGGGGGGATGGCGCAGAACGTCCAGTCCGGCGAGGTCGACTCGGGCGATCTCGAGTCGACGGTCGCCGAGCAAGGCTCCAGCAACCTGCTCGACGGCGGGGTCGACGTCGACCAGGTCGACGCCAAGCAGGGTGATCAGTTCGTCGCCCGCATCTTCGGCGGCAACGACAGCAACCAGGTGGCATCGGCGCTGGCCGGCGGTGGTGCCGGCAACAGCGAGCTGATCCAGAAGCTGCTGCCCATCCTCGCCCCGATCGTGCTGGCCTACATCGGCAAGAAGTTGACGGGCTCGACGGCCGGCGCCCCCGCCGACACGCAGTCCGGCGGCGGGCTCGCCGACATCCTGGGCAGCATCCTCGGCGGCGCGGGTGGCGGCAGCGGCGGCGGCGACAACCCGCTGGGCAGCATCCTGGGCAGCGTGCTCGGCGGTAAGCAGGGCGGCGGATTGGGCGACATCCTCGGCGGCCTGCTGGGCGGTAAGAAGTAGCCGGACACCCGCGTGCGGGCGGTGGCCCAAGTCACTTGGCACGTCTACCTAGAATTGCGGAGTGACCGCGAGCCCGAAACCCGCCGCTGACGCCCTGCCCAAGTCCTGGGACCCGGGGGCGGTGGAAAGCGACCTCTACGAAGGTTGGGTCAAGGCCGGGTACTTCACCGCCGACGCGTCCAGCAGCAAGCCGCCCTATTCGATCGTGCTGCCGCCGCCGAACGTCACCGGCAGCCTGCACATGGGCCACGCGTTGGATCACACGCTGATGGACGCGCTCACCCGGCGCAAGCGCATGCAGGGCCACGAGGTGCTGTGGCTGCCCGGGATGGACCACGCGGGCATCGCCACCCAGGCCGTGGTCGAGCGTCAACTCGCCGCCGACGGCAAGACCAAGGAGGACCTGGGGCGCGAACTGTTCCTGGAGCGGGTGTGGGACTGGAAGCGCGAGTCCGGCGGCACCATCGCGGGCCAGATGCGCCGGCTCGGCGACGGTGTGGACTGGAGCCGGGACAGGTTCACGATGGACGAGGGTCTGTCGCGGGCGGTCCGGATGATCTTCAAGCAGCTCTACGACGCCGGGCTGATCTACCGGGCGGAGCGGCTGGTGAACTGGTCGCCGGTGCTGCAGACCGCGATCTCCGACCTCGAGGTGAAATACGAGGACGTCGAGGGTGAGTTGGTGTCGTTCCGCTACGGCTCCATGCGCGATGACGAACCGCACATCGTCGTCGCCACCACCCGCGTCGAGACGATGCTCGGCGACACCGCGATCGCCGTGCACCCCGACGACGAGCGTTACCGGCATCTGGTCGGTAAGACGTTGGCGCATCCGTTCGTCGACCGCGAGATCGTGATCGTCGCCGACGAGCACGTCGACCCCGAATTCGGCACCGGCGCAGTCAAGGTCACCCCCGCCCATGACCCCAACGACTTCGAGATCGGCCTGCGGCACGCGCTGCCGATGCCCAACATCATGGACACCAAGGCCCGGATTGCCGACACCGGAACGACTTTCGACGGCATGGACCGTTTCGAGGCCAGGGTCAAGGTGCGTGAGGCGCTGGCCGAACAGGGGCGAATCGTCGAGGAGAAGCGGCCCTACGTGCACAGCGTCGGTCACTCCGAACGCGGTGGCGAACCGATCGAACCGCGGCTGTCGATGCAGTGGTGGGTCAAGGTCGAGTCGCTGGCCAAGGCCGCCGGCGACGCCGTGCGCAACGGCGACACCGTCATTCACCCGGCCAGTCTGGAACCCCGCTGGTTCGCGTGGGTGGACAACATGCACGACTGGTGCATCTCGCGGCAGCTGTGGTGGGGCCATCGCATCCCGATCTGGCACGGACCCGACGGCGAGACCGTCTGCGTGGGGCCCGACGAGACCCCGCCGCCGGGCTGGACGCAGGACCCCGACGTGCTCGACACCTGGTTCTCCTCGGCGCTGTGGCCGTTCTCCACCATGGGCTGGCCCGACCGCACCCCGGAGTTGGCGAAGTTCTATCCGACCACCGTGCTGGTCACCGGCTACGACATCCTGTTCTTCTGGGTGGCGCGGATGATGATGTTCGGCACGTTTGTCGCCGACGACCCGGCGATCACCCTCGACGGCGCGCGCGACCCGCAGGTGCCGTTCCGCAATGTGTTCCTACACGGGCTGATCCGAGACGAGCACGGCCGCAAGATGACCAAGTCGCGGGGCAACACCATCGACCCGCTGGACTGGATGGAGAAGTACGGGGCCGACGCGCTGCGCTTCACCCTGGCGCGCGGCGCGAACCCCGGCGGGGACCTGTCCATCGGTGAAGACACCGCCCGCGCCTCACGCAACTTCGCCACCAAGCTGTTCAACGCGACCCGGTTCGCGCTGATGAACGGAGCGGCGCCGGCGGCCCTGCCCGACACCGCCGAACTCACCGACGCCGACCGCTGGATCCTGGGCCGGCTCGAAGAGGTTCGCGCCGAGGTGGATTCGGCCTTCGAAAGCTATGAGTTCAGCCGTGCATGCGAGGCGCTCTACCACTTCGCGTGGGATGAGTTCTGCGACTGGTACGTCGAGTTGGCCAAGGTGCAACTGGCCGACGACACGCCGCACACCACCGCAGTGCTGGCCACAGTGCTCGACACCCTGCTCAAGCTGCTGCATCCGGTGATGCCGTTCGTCACCGAGACGCTGTGGAAGGCGGTCACCGGCGGGGAGTCCGTCGTCATCGCCGAGTGGCCCGAACCGTCCGGGATCAGCCTGGATCCGGTTGCCGCCCAACGCATCACCGATATGCAGAAGTTGGTCACCGAGGTGCGGCGGTTCCGCAGCGACCAGGGGCTGGCCGACCGGCAGAAGGTGCCCGCGCGGCTGGCGGGCACCGCGGAGGGCGACGTGGACACCCAGATCCCGGCGGTGCGCTCGCTGGCCTGGCTCACCGACGCCGACGACGGCTTGAGCGCCTCGGCGGCCGTGGAGGTGCGGCTGTCGCGGGGCACCGTGGTGGTGGAGGTGGACACGTCGGGCACCGTCGACGTGGACGCCGAGCGGCGCCGCCTCGAGAAGGATCTGGCGGCGGCCAACAAGGAACTGGAGGGCACCACCAAGAAACTGGGCAACGAGGCGTTTCTGGCCAAGGCGCCGGCCGAGGTGGTGGACAAGATCCGGGGCCGCCAGCAGGTGGCGCGGGAGGAAGTCGAGCGGATCACGGCCCGACTGGCCGCTCTGCGATGACCGATCCCGCGCCCACCCCCGACGAGGTCGCTTCGCTGCTGCAGGTCGAGCACCTGCTCGACCAGCGGTGGCCCGAGACCCGTCTGGAGCCCAGCACCGCGCGCATCGCGGCGCTGATGGAACTGCTCGGCTCGCCCCAGCGCGGCTATCCGTCGATCCACATCGCGGGCACCAACGGCAAGACCTCGGTGGCCAGGATGGTCGACGCGCTGCTGACCGCACTGCACCGCCGCACCGGCCGCACCACCAGCCCGCACCTGCAGTCGGCGGTGGAGCGTATCTCCATCGACGGCAAACCGATCAGCCCGGGGCAATACGTCGCGACCTATCGTGAACTCGAACCGTTCGTGCACCTGGTCGACGAGCAATCCGCGGCCGCCGGCGGGCCCGCCATGAGCAAGTTCGAGGTGGTCACCGCGATGGCGTTCGCCGCGTTCGCCGACGCGCCCGTCGACGTCGCGGTCGTGGAGGTCGGCCTGGGCGGCCAGTGGGACGCCACCAACATCGTCAACGCGCCGGTGGCCGTGATCACCCCGATCGGCGTCGACCACACCGACTATCTCGGCGACACAGTCACCGACATCGCCGCCGAGAAGGCGGGCATCATCACCAAACAAGGCGACGATCTGGTACCTGTCGACACGGTCGCGGTGATCGGTCGGCAGTCGCCCGAGGCGATGGAAGTGCTTCTGGCCCAAGCCGTTCGCGCCGACGCCGCGGTGGCCCGCGAGGATTCGGAGTTCGCGGTGCTGACCCGCCAGACGGCGGTGGGCGGTCAACTGCTCGAAATACAGGGCCTGGGCGGGGTATACAGCGAGATCTTCCTGCCGCTCCACGGTGAACACCAGGCTCACAACGCGGCGCTGGCGCTGGCCGCAGTCGAGGCGTTCTTCGGCGCCGGTGCGCAACGCCAACTCGACGTCGACGCGGTCCGAGCGGGCTTTGCGGCGGTCACCGGGCCCGGGCGGTTGGAACGTATGCGCAGCGCCCCTACGGTTTTCATCGATGCGGCACACAATCCGGCGGGGGCCGCGGCGCTGGCGCAGGCGCTGCAGGAGGAGTTCGACTTCCGCTTCCTGGTCGGGGTGGTGTCGGTGATGGCCGACAAGGACGTCGACGGCATCCTGGCCGGCCTGGAACCCGCGTTCGACCAGATCGTGGTCACCCACAACGGTTCGCCGCGCGCGATGGAGGTCGAGGCGCTGGCGCTGCGCGCCGAGGAACGGTTCGGGCCGGAACGGGTGGTGACCGCCGCGACCCTGCCCGACGCGATCGAGACCGCGACCGCGCTGGTCGAGCAGGAGGCCAGCGAGGGCGAGACCGCGGCGGGCTTCGGAGGAGTGGGTGTGGTGATCACGGGTTCGGTGGTGACGGCCGGCGCGGCGCGCACGCTGTTCGGGAAGGACCC